>DAHVTI010000037.1 GCA_027324255.1 Bryobacterales bacterium
CCTACCTCACCCCCCTCGTCCGCGCCGTCCTCGAAGAAGGCTACGCCCTCGCCACCGGCTCCCGCCTTCTCCCCCAATCCCGCACCCGCCGCTCCTGGCAGCGCGAACTCATCTCCCGCGCCTACAACCTCACCGTCCGCCTCGCCCTCGGCGTCTCTTTCTCCGACGCCCAGTGCGGCTTCAAGGCCGCCTCCCGCGACGCCGTCCGCCAGCTCGTCCCTCTCGTCCAGGACGAAATCTGGTTCTTCGACACCGAACTCCTCTTCCTCGCCGAACGCCACGGCCTGCGCATCAAAGACATCCCCGTCGTCTGGACCGAAGACGACGACAGCCGCGTCAAAATCGCCTCCACCGCCTGGGACGACCTCAAAGGCATCTGGCGCCTCCGCCGCCACTGGCTGAAATCCGGCGCCCCCGCCGCCGCCCTCGCCGCCCGGAGGCGCTCGTGAAAGTCCTCCTCGTCAATCCCTACCAGGTCGACCTCGTCCAGAAGAAGGGCCGCATCTACACCCGCGTCTGGACGCCCCTCGACCTCGCCTACTCCGCCGCCGTCCTCGAACGCGCCGGCATCCAAGCCGCCGTCCTCGACGCCAACGCCCTCCGCCTCTCGCCCGGCGAAGTCGCCCGCGCCGCCCGCTCCTACGACAAGGTCTTCATCACCTCCACCAGCCTCGACCGCTGGCAGTGCCCCCACCTCGACCTCCTCCCCTTCTTCCGCACCGTCGAAGCCCTCCGCCAGGCCGCACCCGAAGTCTACGTCATGGGCAGCCACGGCACCGTCAAGCCCGCCGAAATGCTCGCCGAGACCCGCGCCGCCGCTGTCCTCCGCGGCGAGCCCGAAAATACAGTCCTCGAAATCTGCAGCTCCCAGAGCCTCCGCGACGTCCGCGGCATCACCTTCCACGACGGCGCCCAAATCGTCCACAACCCCGACCAGAAGCCCGTCAAAATGGAGGACCTCCCCCTCCCCGCCTTCCATCTCCTCCCCATGGAGCGCTACCACTACGAACTACTGGGACACAACTTCTCGCTCTTCGAAATGTCCCGCGGCTGCGCCTCCGATTGCTCCTTCTGCCTCCTCAAAACCTACGGCGCCGGCGTCCGCAAAAAATCCGTCGGCCGCCTCGCCGCCGAAGTCGAGCACGGCATCCGGAACTACGGCATCCGCTCCGCCTACTTCATGGACCTCGAATTCACCGTCCTCCGCAAACAGGTGATCGAGTTCTGCCAGCATCTCATCAAACAAAACTACGATTTCTCGTGGTGCTGCCAGACCCGCCTCGACCTCGTCGACGACGAGCTCCTCTCCCTCATGAAGCGCGCCGGCTGCCGCCTCATCCACACCGGCGTCGAAGCCGGCAGCGAACAGATCCTCAAAATCGTCGACAAAGGCATCACCCTCCGCCAGATCGAAGAGGGCACGGCCAAAATCCACAAAGCCGGCATCGAAACCGCCTGCTTCTTCATCATGGGCTTCCCCGAATCCGACGCCGCGGAAATGCGCAACATCGTCCGCCTCGCCAAAAAGCTCAGCCCCACCTACGCCCTCTTCCACGTCGCCGCCCCTTACCCCGGCACCCGCCTCTATGAGCAGGTGCGGAACGATCCCAACGTCCGCTTCAGCGACGGCTCGCTCTTCCCTGAAGCCATCGAAGGCCGCTTCACCCTCCCCCAGTTGAAATCCATGACCCGCTCCGCCTATCTGCAATACTATTTGCGGCCGTCCTACGTCGGTGCCCGCCTGGCCAGGGGCCAGTTCCGCGCCCTCGCCAGCCAGTTCCGGCTCTTCCTTCAGTTCGTCGGCGCCTGACACCATGGCTGAACCTTTCACCGTCGTCATCCCCTGCTTCAACGAAGCCTGCGGCATCGCCCGCGTGGTCGAAGAGATCCGCTCCGCCCTCGCCGCCTCCGCCTCCCTCTACGAAATCCTGATCGTCGACGACGGCTCCCGCGATGGCTCCCTCGCCGCCGCCAGCGCCACCGGCGCCCGCGTCATCGGCCACCGCAGCAACCGCGGCTACGGCGCCGCCCTCAAAACCGGCATCGCCGCCGCCGCCCACGACACCATCGTCATCGTCGACGCCGATCTCACCTACCCGCCCCGCTACATCCCCCTCCTGCTCGAACGCCTCCACTCCGCCGACATGGTCGTCGGCGCCCGCACCGGCTCGAACGTCCACATCCCCCTCCTCCGCCGCCCCGCCAAGTGGCTCCTCAACCGCCTGGCCAATTACCTCGCCAACACCCGCATCCCGGACCTCAACAGCGGTCTCCGGGCGTTTCGCCGCGAAACCGCCGCCCAGTACTTCGGCATCCTCCCCGACCAGTTCTCCTTCACCACCACCATCACCCTCGCCATGCACTGCGACAAGTACGCCGTCGCCTACCTCCCCATCGATTACCTCCCCCGCCAGGGCCGCTCCAAAATCGTCCCCTGGGACGCCGCCAGCTTCCTCGTCCTCATCCTCCGCACCGCCATGCTCTTCCGCCCCCTCCGCGTCTTCCTCCCCATCGTCCTCGTCTGCCTCCTCTACGGCATCGTCAAAATGTCCATCGACCTCACCCACCAGCCCAACATCTCCGCCTCCGCCCAGCTCGCCTTCGTCTCCGCCCTGCAAATTCTCCTGATCGGCATGGTCGGCGATGCTATCGCCACCCGGGTCGGCCGCATGAGCCAGGCCACCCCCGGCATCCCTCAAAACCACGACCACCCCGAACACCCCGCGGATCGCGACGAATAACCGATGGAGCCCCTGCGCCTCTACCTCCTCGCCGGCCTCGTCTTCCACAAGCTCGTCTGGGAACTCCTCAAGCGACGCCAGCCCGCCCAGACCCGCGCGCCTTTCCCCCCTGTCAAGGCCGTTAAAATCGCCGCTCTCGCAGCCCTCCTCGCGCAGGCGTTACTGCCTCCCGTCCTCCCCCTCTCGCCCCACCCCGGTTTCACCCCGATCCTCGGCGCCCTCCTCTTCACCGCCTCCCTCGCCGTCGCCGTCACGGCCCGCCTCCAGCTCGGCCGCAACTGGTCCGACGTCGAATCCGCCGCCGTCCTCCCCGGCCAGCGCCTCGTCGCCCAAGGCGTCTACTCCCGCCTCCGCCATCCCATCTACACCGCCGACGTCCTCCTCGTCGCCGGCTACCAGCTCGCCCTCAACTCCTGGCTCGTCCTCCTCGCCGTCCCTCTCGCCGCCTGGGTCTGGCGCAAAGCCGCGGCCGAAGAGCGCCTCCTCGCCGCTCAGCTCGCAGGCTACGCAGCTTATCTCAAAACCTCCGGATGCTTCGTCCCCCGCCGCGCCGCCGTCGGCCTCGCCGCCCTCGCCCTCGCCTTCTCCGCTCAGCTCTACCTCGTCACTACTCAATACAACGGCAACTGGACCGGCCTCTTCTACAACTCCGCCCGCGCCGGCCTGCCCCCCGCCCTCGCCAACGAGCCCCTCTACCGCACCCCCAACCGCCTCGGCTACGACGGCCAGTTCTACCACTACATCGCTCACGATCCCTTCCTCCTGCGCGGCTTCCAGCAATTCATCGACGCCCCCCGCCTCCGCTATCCCCGCATCCTCCTCCCCGCCCTCGCCTGGCTCCTCGCCTTAGGCCAGGATCCCCTCATCCACCCCGCTCTCCTCGCCGCCGCCCTCATCCCCTTCTTCTTCGGCCCCCTCTGGCTCGC
>DAHVTI010000060.1 GCA_027324255.1 Bryobacterales bacterium
CTGGTGGCGCTGCTGCTCTACGGCGCCGTGCGAATGTTTCTCTTCATCCGGCAACTGAAGGCCGCCGGCGGCAGGGGGTAGTCCCTGGACCCTGGGCTCAAGCCATCTCGGCTTCAGTCAGCGGGTGCATCGTACCGAGGAAGAAGTGGACGCAGGTCCAGGCGATCAGGTGGAAGCCGCCCATCATCACGAACACGGGCAGGTAGCCGAAGTGGGTGACGAGGTAGCCGGGCAGCAGGGCGGTGAAGATGACTCCTCCCATGCCGCCGAGGAAGCCGCCGATGCCGGTGACGCTGGCCACGGCGCTCTTGGGGAAGACGTCGCTCACCGTGGTGTAGAGGTTGGCGGACCAGCCCTGGTGGGCGGCGGTGGCGAGGGAGATGAGGGCGACGGCCATCCAGGTATCCGGAACGGCCACGGCCGTGGCGGCCACGGGCATGCAGAGAGCGAAGAAACCCATGGTGACTTTGCGGGCCTTGCCGTTGGGCCAACCGCGGCGGATAAGGAAGCCGCTCACCCAGCCTCCGGCCACCGACCCGAAATCGGCCATCAGGTAGATGACGGGCAGCGCCCAGCCGATCTGCTCCAGCGAGAGGTGGCGGGCCTCCTTGAAATAGAGAGTCAGCCAGGTGAGGTAGAACCACCACACGGGATCGGAGAAGAACTTGGCGAGCGCGAAGCCGAAAGTCTGGCGGATGCGCAGGGCGCGGCCCCAACTGATGCGGGTGGTGAGCTTCTCTTCGGGGTCGCCCTCGATGATGGCAAGCTCGGCGGGGTTGACCCAGGAATGTTCGCGCGGCACGCGGTAGATGAACCACCAGGCCAGGAGGCAAATGGTTCCGGTAGAGGCGGTGATAAAAAAGCAGGTGCGCCAGCCGAAATGTCCGTTCATCCAGACAAAGAGGGGCGGACCCACCATCGTGGCGACATTCGTGCCGGCGTTGAAGATGCCGGTGGCAAACGCGCGGTCCGTCTTCGGGAACCATTCGGTGACGGCCTTGATGGCGGCCGGAAAGTTGCCGCTTTCGCCCAGGCCCAGCAGGCCGCGCCAGAAGGCCAGCGTAAACCAACTGGTGGAGAGCGCGTGAAGGCCGGCGGCGATGCTCCAAAGAGTGATGGCGGCGGAATAGCCCTTGCGCGTACCGATACGGTCGATCAGCCAGCCCATCAACAGGAAGCCCACGGCGTAGGTCGCTTGAAACGCCGCATTGACGTAGCCATACTCGAGTTTGGTGAATTTGAGATCCTCGAGGATGACGGGACTGAGAATGCCTAGCACGATGCGGTCGAGATAGTTGTTGGTGGTGATCAGGAAGAGTAGCGCCAGAATCCACCAGCGGGCCTTGGACGGTCGCGGATGCACGAGTCCGATTATACTGAAATGTCAAAAAAAAGTGCGGTGGTTCTAGCAGCGGGCCGGGGCACCCGGCTGAAGAGCGTGACCGGCGATTTGCCGAAGCCTTTGCTGCCGTTGCACGGCCGTCCGATGGTGGAATATGTGCTGGCCAGCCTGCGGGCCGCCGGCTTCGAAAGGTTCCTGCTGGTGGTGGGGTACCGGCACGAGCTTTTCTACGCGCGGTTCGCGGGAGACAGGAGCATCCACTACGCCCTGCAGGATCCCGTGGACGGAACGGGCTCGGCCGCACGCCTGGCCGAAGGCTTCGCCGGAGGCGGGCCATTCCTGCTGATCTTCGGCGACATCCTGGCGTCGCCGGAGGATATCGCCGGAATCTGGAAAAGGCTGATGGACGATCCGGCGGCCGACGGCGTGCTGGCGGTGAAGCACGTGGACGACCCGTGGCAGGGAGCGGCGGTGTACGAAGAGGGCGGCGTGGTGAGCAGGATGGTGGAAAAGCCGCCCGCCGGCACGAGCACCACCAACTGGAACAGCGCGGGCATTTTCGCCTTCCGCGGCGAGGTCTTCCGGGCGCTGGCTCGAATCGTCAAGTCTCCGCGGGGCGAGTACGAGTTGCCCTCGGCTGTGGCGCTGATGCTGGAGGAAGGCAAGCGGATCCTGATTCAGCCGCTGACCGGCGAATGGCGCGACGTGGGGCGCCCGGAGGATGTGGAAGCGGCGGCGGCGATCACCAGTGCGTCGCTTCGCGAATAGCCCCGGCCATCCGCCGGCTGACCACGGCCTCGCGTCCGCCGGTGAGCCGCAGCAGGAAGCGGCGGGACGAGAGCGGGGCGATGCTGCGGATGTGATCCGTGTTGATGATGATGGCGCGGTGGATGCGGCGGAACGGCGGGGACGGCAGGCGGGCTTCCAGCCATTTGAGAGGCTGGTCGGAGAGGTACCGTGCGGCAGCGGTGAGAACGGACACTCCGTCGTCGCCGGCGCGGAACGCCACTACGTCCTGCGGGTCGATGAGGTGGAGTTCTTCGCCCAGGCGGCCGATGATGCGCCGGGGCGCGTCGTGGACAACCGGCTGCGGCTTGCGTCCGGCGAGCTGAGCGCGGGCCTTGTCGATGGCGGCGCCCAGCCGCTCCTGACGGACCGGCTTGAGCAGGTAATCCACCGCGCCGGAGTCAAAGGCGGCCAGCGCATGCTTCTCGTAGGCGGTGACGTAAATAACCAGAGGCGCCGCCGCGCCGCGCAGGGAGCGCGCCAGGGCGAGGCCGTCCATGCCGGGCATGTGGATGTCGAGCAGCAGCAGATCCGGAGAGAGGCGAGAGACCAGATCCAGCGCCTCCGCGCTGGTGGCCGCTTCGCCGGCGACGGAGACGCCGGGAATCTCCCCGAGCAGTTCGGAAAGAACGGAGCGGGCGAGCGGTTCGTCGTCGACGATGAGGATTCTCATGACAGGGCGCACGGGGCGGTGAAGCCGACCACCGTTTCTCCTTCGATGCGCTCGATCCGCAGGCCGGCGGATTCTCCGTAGCAGAGGCGCAGGCGCTGGCGGACGTTCTCGAGCCCAAGATTGGTTCCCGTGGAAATGCTGTGTCCGAAACCAGGACCGGTATCGTGGACGCGCACGACAAGCAGCCCGTCCTCCAGCCTGGCATGGACGCGCACGGACCCTCCGGACGGCAGGGTGGCGATGCCGTGCTTCACCGCGTTCTCCACCAGCGGCTGGACGCTGAGAATCGGGATGGCCGCGGCGCGCACCGCCTCATCGATCTGGAGGTCGATGGAAAGCTTGGGGCCGAGGCGGAGCGATTCGATCTCGAGGTACGCGCGCACGATCTCGATTTCCTTTTCGAGAGGAATCGTGCTGCGGTCGTCCTGGAGGAAGTAGCGGAAGATGTCCGAGAGGTTGAGGACGGTGCGCCGGGCGGCGGTTGCCTCGCGCGGGATGGACCCGTACAGGGCGTTGAGCGCGTTAAAGAGAAAGTGGGGGTGGATCTGCGCCTGCAGGGCGCGGAGCTCGGCCTGGGCCACCAGCCGCTTCAGCTCCGCTTCGCGATACTGTTCGATGCGCTCGTAGACGGCGGATTCCAGGCGCGCCAGCAACGAGACGTCCTCGCTGAGATAGGGCTGTCCGCCGGAGCGCCGGCCGAGGTCGAAGGGCAGGTGGCGGTCGGGTTGCGGGGCCTCGAAGGTTCGTTCCGCCTCATAGAACCGGGCCACACGGTCGCCCGCCCACTCGAGGTAGGCGGCTTCGGAATCGATGGGCTCCTTGCGGAGCGAGTCGAGGAGCAGGTCGGAATCGCCGCGGCGGAACACCAGGCGGGTGAGCAGCCGCTGGGCCGCGCCGCGCAGTAGGCCGAACGCCACCAGGATGCCGCACGAACCCACCGCCATCAGCGCCACCCGGCCGGCGGGAAGCCGCTGGTAGTCCACCCAGCCCAGGCGGAACGCGGCTTCGGCGGCGCCCCATGTAGCCAGCGCGGCCAGCAGGATATTGGCCAGAAAGCGCAGGAAGGCATCCAACAGGAGGAAGCGGTAGTCCTGCATCAGGACGAACAGGGCCAGGGGGATGCCGGCGTGGTGCACGGCCAGTTCTACCGTCCAGGCGTGGGTGTCTCCTTCGTTGTGCAGGTGAGTAAACGAGAGGGCGAAAAGGAAGAGCGCCATGGCCGCCGCGGCCTGCCGCGCCGCCGGACGCTGCCGGCTGAAGGGAAGAAAGGCCGCCGCGGAGAGCACGGCGAAGCCGATGGCCGTCACCTGCAGCGTGCGGCGGTGCAGTTCGGCGCCGGAAAAGAGAGGCTCGCTGGCGTGCAGGACGACGGAAGCGGCGCTGAGGGCGTAGCCCGCCCACACGATCGGGCGCCGCTTGTCTTCGAGAATCAGATGGAGCAGCAGCGCCGGCAGCAGGCTCATGGCCGAAGTCGTCAGGACGAGCAGGGGAAAGGAATCCACGGCCATCAGCGTGAGCGCGCCCAGGTTCCACAGCAGGGCCATGGCGGCGGAAGTGAGTGTAACGGAAGTGGAGCGCAGGCGCCGTTCGGCGCGGTCCTTCAGCAGCAGAACCAGGAAGATGCCGAAGACGATCGCACCCATGGCGTAACCGAGCAGGTTCGCGAGGATCGGCTCGTTGGCGGGCGGCATAGGCTAGGGGGTGGCGGCGCGGCGCAGACGGTCGCGAATGCCGGTCCAGGCAGGGGTTTCGGGGGGCTCCTCGACGGCGATCCAGTCGTAGCCTTCTTCGTCCAGCCGGTGGAGGGTGGAGTACAGCGCCGCCGCGTAGGCGGCGGGCTCGGAGGGCATCGCCTCGCCCTCTTTCAGGTAGGCTCCGCGCCCGGCGGCGGGCAATAAGCCATTCCGGACGAGGATCAGCGGAGTCCGGGGGCTGTAGTGCCGGGCGTGCAGGCCGGGAGCGGGATGGGCGCCTGCGATGGGCGAGGAAAAGGTGGCCACCGGCCCGATCAGCGCCTCGATTTCGTCCTGCCCGATCATACCGGGCCGAAGCAGGAGCGGCCTGGGCGTCAGGGCCAGGACCGTAGATTCGATGCCCACGGGCGTGGATCCGCCGTCGAGAATCAGGTCCACGGCGGAGCCGAGGCTCCTGCGGACGTGCTCGGCCGTGGTGGGCGAGAGTTCGGTGAAGCGGTTGGCGCTGGGGGCGGCGATGGGACAGCCGGCGGCTTCGATCAACGCCAGGGCCAGCGGGTGGGCGGGCATGCGCAGTCCCACCGTCGGGAGCCCGGCGGTCACCTCCGCGGGAATCTGCGGCTGCTTGGGCAGGACCAGCGTGAGCGGCCCCGGCCAGTGCCGGGCGGCCAGAATTTCAGCCTGTTCGGGCCATTCGGCGGCCAGCGCGCGCGCCATCGCCACCGAGGACACATGCACGATCAACGGGCTGGAAGAGGGGCGCCCCTTGGCTTCGAAGATGCGGCGGACGGCATCGGGATCGAGCGCGTTGGCGCCCAGGCCGTACACCGTCTCGGTCGGAAAGGCCACAAGGCGGCCTTCGCGGATGAGGGCGGCCGCCTTGTCGAGCATGGGGTGGATCATTCGGGCTGATCGTCTTTGCCGTCACCGAAGATCTTACCGGTCTTCTTCCAGACGAGGAAGGCGTGAATCAGTTCTTCGAGGTCGCCGTCCAGCACGCGGTCCACGTCGCCGATGGGCAGGCGGGTGCGTAGATCCTTCACCAGCCGGTAGGGCGCCAGGACGTAGGAACGGATCTGGGAGCCGAAGTTGATGTCGGCCTTGGAATCCTCGAGTTTCCGCTCCTCCACGCGCCGCTTCTCCATCTCGTGCTCATAGAGCCGGGCGCGGAGCTGTTTCAGGGCGGCGGCCCGGTTCTTGTGCTGGGACCGCTCGTTCTGGCACTGCACCACGATGCCCGTGGGCAGGTGGGTGAAGCGGACCGCGGATTCGGTCCGGTTCACGTGCTGGCCGCCGGCGCCGGAGGCGCGGAACACGTCCACCCGCAGGTCGTCGGTCTTGATCTCGATCTTCACGTCGTCGTCGATCAGCGGGATGACGAAGACGCTGGCAAACGAGGTGTGCCGGCGGGCGTTGGCGTCGAAGGGCGAGATGCGGACCAGGCGGTGCACGCCGATCTCGCTCTGCAGCAGGCCGAAGACGTTTTCGCCGTCGATCTCGACGGTGGCGGACTTGATGCCCGCGCCTTCGCCCTCCAGCCGGTCGGTGACGATGGCGCCAAAGCCGCAGCGCTCCGCCCAGCGGAGGTACATGCGCAGCAGCATCTCGGCCCAGTCCTGGCTTTCGGTGCCGCCCGCCCCCGGATGGATGGTCATGATGGCGCCGCAGTGGTCGCTTTCGCCCGAGAGCAGCATGTTGGTCTCGAGGTGGTCCACCATCTTGCGGAGCTTGTCGATTTCACGCGTCAGTTCGGCGGCCACATCTTCGCCCTCGTTGCCGAGTTCGAAGAGGGTATCGATGTCGCTGACCAGCGAAGCCACGGCGAGGTCCTGGGTGACCGGGCTCTCCAGCCGCTTGCGCTCCTGCATCAACTTCTGGCCGGCTTCCTGGTTGTTCCAGAAGTCGGGCGCCGAGATCTGCTCTTCTATTCTCTCCAGTTGTTTCTTTTTGGCGGGGACGTCAAAGATAGCTCCGCACAGCTTCCGTCTGCTGGCGGAGCGAGGTGTAATCCCGCCCGAGTTCTTCGAGGGTCATACATATATGGTACCAGCGCCCCGGCGGGGAGCCCAGGTTGTGTATACTGGACCAGTTTGCGGTAGGTTCATCCGGTTGAGGCCGTTTTGCGCAGTCATGTAATCTCTTTCCTGCTGGCGGTGTGGATCTGCGGCGCGTTCGCATCAGGCGCGGTGCGGAAAACCGGGTCCGCCCCGGCGGCCAAGGCGGCGCCAAAAGGCAAGGCCGGCAAGTCGCTGACGGCGAAGAAAAAACCACGGGCCGGGGCGGCCAAAGCCGCGCCCGTGCGCAAGCGGACGAGCCGCCGCCGCCGCCGGACGAGCTACGTCAAGAAGAACCCGGTGCCTGCTTTCCAACCCTACGAACTGGCAGGCTGGCCCCAGCTCGAAAACCTGCTCCCGGCGCCGGCCCAGTCCTTCCCCCCGCCGCCCGGCCTCCCCAAAAACTGCCAGCTCTGCGAAACCCAACTGCTCTCCACGGCCTACTCCCTGATCGGGACCCGGTACCGTCTTGGCGGCACAAAGCCGGAAACGGGCTTCGACTGCAGCGGCTTCGTCAAATACGTCTACCAGATGAACTTCCCGGTAGAGCTGCCGCCGTCCGCGCCGATGCAGTACAAGGTGGGCATGAAGGTGGGGAAAGAGGAACTGGAGCCGGGCGACCTGGTCTTCTTCCGGACGCGGCGTGGGTGGCACGTCGGCATGTATGTCGGAGACGACTCCTTCATCCATGCCCCGAACCGGCGCAGGACCGTCTCCGTGAGCCCGCTGTTCTCCGACGCCTACTGGCGCAGGGCCTTCGTCGGGGCGCGCCGGATTGAAGTGCCGCGGATGGACCCCGCGGCCGAATTCTCATCGAACAACTGAAAGGCCGGCTGATGAGGCGCTGGACCCGGATTCTCGCCGCGGCCGTCGTGCGCCTGGCCCGTGCGGCCTGGACGGCGCGGTTTCTCTGGCAGCGCACGACGGCCGCAGCGGTGCAGCGCTTGAGGCTGGACGCAGGCAGCGGCGCCCCGGATTCTCCGGACCTGCTTGCAGGACTGCCGGCGCCGGCGGCGCGCTACTTCGAGTTCGCGCTCACGCCGGGACAGCGCAGGGTGAGGGCCGCCCGCCCGGGCTTCCTATGGGATGCCGGGATCCGCATGCTGCCCCTGGTGCCGGTGCTGGTGCGGGACAGCTACTGGCGGGGCCAAGGGGCCATGCTCGGCAAAGTTCTGGGCGCTGTAACAGGGATGGATTCGGCGGGCGCGCGCGAGATGGCGGAAGCTTCGCTCCTCGGCTGGCTGGCCCAGGCCGCCTGGCCGCCCACGGCGCTGCTGCCCCGGTCCGGGCTGCGTGGAGAGGCCGCCGGAGAAGGCCGGGCCAAGGGGATGCTGGAAGACAGCGGAGTGCGGGTGTCGCTGAATTGGAGTTCGGGCAGCGGGGCCAGGCGCGGCGGGTTTCGGCTTTGCCCCACCGGGACGGAAACGGCAAAGCCGTGCTCACCCCCTGGGCCGGCGGCTTCGGTAGGTACGCGCGAATATCCGGCATGATGGTGCCGGCCGAGGTCGAAGTGGCCAGGGTGCTGGATGGCCGGCCCGTGTCCTACTGGCGCGGCGGTTGGGCGGAGTACCAGTTCTAGGTCCTCGGCGCAGCGGGCGGCTCGAAGTCAGCCAGTTCCAGCAGGAAGCCCTTCTTCCCGGCATTCACTCCGCGCGTGGAGCCAATCGTGGTCTGGACGCCGGCTGCCTCGTGAATGTGGCCGCACAGGAACCAGGCGGGCTGGATTCGTTCGAGGAACTCGCGGACGGCGGAACTGCCGAAATGCAGTCCCCGAGCCGCGCGGTCAAGCGCCGTCCGGTGGGGCGGGCAATGACAGACGAGCACCAGCGGATTCAGGTCCGCGAACGGCTGGAGGCGGGCCGCGATCTCCTCGTCCCTGTACTCGCCCGGGGTGTTGAAGGGGGTGGGATTGGAATAACCAAGGCCCGCCACATGCCAGCCGCCCGCCTCGAAGTATTTTCCGTGCAACGGGTTAAGGCCAAAGCGCGCGCAGAATTCCTCGATCTGCGATTCGTCCTCGTGGTTGCCCGGCAGGACGTAGACCCGCGGCGCGCGGCGCTGGAGGATCGGGCCCGCCGCTTCCAATCCGCGGCCCCAGTTGACGAGGTCGCCGGCGGCGATATAGTAGTCGGCGTCGAGATCCATCAGCCGGCCGAGGGCAGCGAGGTCGCCGTGGATGTCGGAGAAGACCAGGAGGCGCGTGGACATGGACAAGGATGATTGTAAGCAGAAGCCGCGGGTGTTTGGGGCGCATCCAATCAAAGAGAGTTAAAATTAAGGAAAGACTGGGCTAGTCTGGCCGATCGATCCCACCAAGCGAAACAACATGGCAAGCGAACCGAAGCAACGAGTGACCGTCAATTCCTGGCTGGAAGAAGAGCTGTACCAGGAGTTTGTCAACAACAGCCGGAGCGTGGACGAGAGCTGGAAGGAAGTGTTCGCGGCCGAATCACCGGAGGAGGAGGTCACGCCGCCGCCCGTTTCGCAGGCGGTGGTGGTGCCCGCCGCCGAGCCTCCGTCGGCGCCTGCCGCCCCGGTGATGGAGCCGGCCCTGACGCTGAGCGCCGCCGAACAGTTGGTGCCCCTGAAAGGCGCGGCCGCGCGCATCGCCGACAACATGTCCGCCAGCTTGCGCGTGCCCACGGCGATGTCGCAGCGCACCATCCCGGTGAAGGTGATCGACGAGAACCGCCGCCTGCTGAACCACTGGCGCGACCTCCACGGCAAGGGCAGGATCAGCTATACGCACCTGATCGCCTGGGCCATCGTGAAAGCCATCAAGCAGGTGCCGGGCATCAACGACGCCTACGCGGAACTCGACGGGCAGCCCCACCGCCTGCTGCGCGGCGAGATCAACATCGGCATTGCGGTGGATGTCGCCGGCAAGGACGGCCACCGCTCCCTGCTGGTGCCGAACATCAGGAACGCCGGCGCCATGAGCTTCTACGAGTTCCTGACGGCGTTCGACGACATCGTGGCGCGCTCGCGTAAGGGCAAGCTCACTCCGGACGACTTCCGGGGAACCACCGTGTCGCTCACCAACCCCGGCACCGTGGGCACCGTCGGCAGCGTGCCGCGCCTGATGCCGGGGCAGGGCGCGATCATCGCCACCGGCTCCATCGACTGGCCGGCCGGCTTCCAGGGCGTGAGCGAGGACCTGCGGGCGTCGATGGGCCTCTGCAAGGTGATGACGATGTCGTGCACCTACGACCACCGCGTCATCCAGGGCGCCGAGTCCGGCGCCTTCCTCGGCAAGCTCCAGTCCCTGCTGGAGGGCGCCGAAGGCTTCTACGAAGAGATCTTTGAACAGACCGGCATGCCCTACCAGCCCTTCCGCTGGCAGGTGGACCGGACGTCCGCCGGAAGCGCCGGCGGGCGCGGCGACGACAAGCGGCTGGAGGAGATCGCCAAGCAGGCGGCGGTGCTGCAACTGATCAACGCCTACCGCGTGCGCGGCCACCTGATCGCCGACCTGAACCCGCTCGGCGTGCAGCCGGGCTACCATCCCGAACTCGATCCGGCCACCTACGGGCTGACCATCTGGGACTTCGACCGGCCGTTCATCATCGGCAACCTGGCCACCAGCGGCAAGGCCACGGTGGCGACGCTCCGGGAGATCCTGGAAACCCTGCGCCAGACCTACTGCGGCCGGCTGGGCTGCGAGTACATGCACATCCAGCACCCGGAGGAGAAGCGCTGGCTGCAGGAGCGGATGGAGCCGCAGGCTAACAACTGGCCGATCGCCGCCACCGAAAAGCGCCGCATCCTGCTGAAACTCCTGCAGGCGGAAGGCTTCGAGCACTTCCTGCACACCCGCTTCGTGGGCCAGAAGCGCTTTTCGCTGGAAGGCGGCGAGAGCGCGATGGTGATCCTGGACGAGTGCATGGAGCGCGCCGCTGGGACCGGCGTCCAGGAGATGTTCATCGGCATGGCGCACCGCGGCAGGTTGACGGTGCTGGCCAACCTGGTGGGCAAGTCCATGTCGCAGGTGTTCGGCGAGTTTGAGGGCAACGTCGATCCGGAGATGACCCAGGGCTCCGGCGACGTGAAGTACCACCTGGGCGCGAGCGGCATCCAGCGCACCTCGGGCGGCCGTGAAATCAAAGTCTCTCTCTCTCCGAACCCGAGCCACCTCGAAGCGGTGAACCCGGTGGTGGAAGGCATTGTCCGGGCCAAGCAGACCTGGATGGGCGACGCGAAGCGCGAAAAGGTCCTGCCGGTCCTGGTCCACGGCGACGCCGCCTTCGCCGGACAGGGCGTCGTGGCCGAAACCTTGAACCTGTCGCTGCTGAAGGGCTACATGACCGGCGGCACCATCCACCTGATCATCAACAACCAGATCGGGTTCACCTCAACGCCCGAGGAGAGCCGCTCTTCCACCTACTGCACGGATGTGGCGCGCACCGTGCAAGCGCCCATCCTGCACGTGAACGGCGACGACCCGGAAGCCTGCGCGCGGGCCATGCAGATCGCCATCGACTACCGCATGATGTTCAAGAAGGATGTGGTGATCGACATGATCTGCTACCGGCGGTACGGCCACAACGAGGGCGACGACCCCAGCTACACGCAGCCGCTCATGTACCGCGTGATCAAGACCCAGAAGACCACGGCCGCGCAATACGCCGAGCGCCTCCAGCGCGAAGGCGTCGTCACGAAGGAGTCGCTCGACCGCATCAAGCGGCAGATTCAGGACTCGCTCAACGCCGCGCACGAAGAGGCGCAGGCCAAGGGCGAGAAGTGGGAATTGCAGGAGGTCACCTCGATCGAGGAGGACCTGTTGCCGGCGGCGTGCCCGCGGACGGCCGTCGATCAGGGCCTGATCGAGCGCGTCGTGGAGGGCATCACCACCTTCCCCGAATCGTTCGCGCTCCACCCCAAACTGAAGGGCTTCATCGACAAGCGGAAGGACCTGCTGAAAGGCGGCACGGCGGACTGGGCGGGCGGCGAGGCGCTGGCCTTCGGCACGCTGGTGCTCGAAGGCACGCCGGTGCGCCTCAGCGGCCAGGACAGCGGCCGCGGCACGTTCTCCCAGCGGCACCTCGAGTACTTCGACTACAACAGCGGCCACGTCCATACGCCGATGATGCATCTGGACCCCGCCCAGGCCCGCTTCGAGGTGCACGACAGCTCGCTTTCCGAGTACGGTGTGATGGGCTTCGAGTTCGGCTACTCCCTGGGCGACCCGCTCACCCTCACCCTGTGGGAAGCGCAGTTCGGCGACTTCGCCAACGGCGCCCAGATCATGATCGACCAGTTCGTGGCGTCGTGCGAAGACAAGTGGGGCCAGCCCAGCGGGCTGGTGCTGCTGCTGCCGCACGGCTACGAAGGGCAGGGTCCGGAGCACAGCAGCGCGCGCATCGAACGGTTCCTGCAACTCTGCGCCGAGGACAACCTCCAGGTGTGCAACGTCACCACGCCGGCGCAGTACTTCCACCTGCTGCGCCGCCAGATGAACGGCGGCGTGGACCGGCGCGGCGTGCGTAAGCCGCTGGTGATCTTCACGCCCAAGAGCCTGCTGCGGCACGCCAGGGCCGTCAGCGCCCTCAGCGACTTCACGAACGGCCACTTCGAAACCGTGATGGCCGACGGCGGCCCCAGCGCGCCCGACCGGATCTCCAAGATCCTCTTCTGCTCGGGCAAGATCTACTACGAACTGGCGGCCGAGCGCGACCGGCGCGGCGCTACCAACACCGCCATTGTGCGAATGGAGCAGTTGTTCCCGTGGCCGGCGCAGGAGATCGAAAACATCCTGTGGCGCTATCCTTCCACGGCGGAGATCGTCTGGGTGCAGGAGGAGCCGCGCAACCAGGGCCCGTTCCAGCACGTCCGCGACCGCATGGAGCAGATGCTGATGACCACCCGCCGGCCGCTGCGCTACGCCGGGCGGCCGGAGATGGCCGCGCCCTCCGCCGGGTCTGCCAAGCGCCACGCGCAGGAGCAGGCGGCGGTGCTCGAGGATGCGTTTTCCGGCGGTAGCCCGGTGCGCCCGCGCCGCTACCGCGTGGTGCCCAAGGTTCAAAAAGCGGTGGAACTGCCGCAGCCGGCCAACTAAGCCGGCTGCCCGGACTGTGCCGTGGCGCCCAGGTTGGGCGACCATAGCGCTTCTTCCACGCCCATCACGATGCTCGCCCAGCGGCTCCAGACGAAGAAGGCGTCGCTCAACCGGTTCAGATAGCGCAGGTTGACGGCGTCGATCTGTTCGTTGCGCGCGGCGGAAACCAGCAGACGCTCCGCCCGCCGGCAGACCGTGCGGCAGACGTGCAGCTCCGTGTTCAGCCGCGAGCCGCCGGGCAGCACGAAGCTGCGCAGCGGCGGGAGACCTGCGTTCATGGCGTCGATCTCGGCTTCGAGCTTCGCGATTTCGGCTTCCGTGACGCGCGCCTGCCGGGGGTGGATGTTGCCGGGCGTGGTCGCCAGAACCGAGCCCAGGTTGAACAACTCGTGCTGGACGCGGGTGAGGATGGCCGCAAGTTCACGGAGCCGCGGGCAGGCGGTGAGAAAATCGGCCACGGTGAAGGCGGCCATGCCGACAAAGGCGTTCAGCTCGTCGATGGCGCCGTAACACTCCAGGCGGGGGGAGTCTTTGGGGACGCGCTCGCCGCTGGCGAGGTGGGTTTCTCCCTGGTCCCCGGTCTTGGTGTAGATGCGGTTGAGGGCCAGCCGCGGTTCATGAAATGGCTTGTCTTCGCTCATTGGGAGGACGGGCCTCTCCTAATTGTAGGATGCGGCGGCGGACCCCTGGATGGACCGAGATCCAGCCGTCATCCGTCCGTAAGCGCGGACTGCCCGGCCCAGACTGGCGGAACAGGTGGCAGTCCCACGGCCGAAGCGTCGGAATGGCCCCGTGTGCTGGTGACGATCAGCCTCCCGGCTCTACTCTGATCCCTGTCGGGGACGGATCGCGGGCAGGAGCCGGAGGGAAACGGCGGATCGGCTATCATGGCTAAGATAGGGCAGATTGAAATCCACCCATGCGCCATGCCGTAGTCCTTGTGCTGGTCTCGCTCTCGTCGATGGCGGGCCTGGCGATTCCCCTGATCGGGCTATTCGGGTACATCGTGTTCGGATTGATGCGGCCTGACACCTTCTCCTACATCGGCCCGAACAAATACTCGTTTGTCCTGGCCGTCTGCACGCTCATCGGCAGCGGCCGCAAGCTCCAGAATGTCGTCAACGTGCTCCAGGATCCCTTCTCCCGGGGCTTCCTGCTGCTGCAACTGCCCATCGGCCTGTCCACCCTGTTCGCCGTCGACATGGACCTCTCGCTGGTGAAGTACGTCCCCTTTCTGCAGATGAGCCTCATGGCGCTTCTCATTCCGGTCCTCGTGGAAACAGCCGGGCACCTGCGGTTGCTCACCCTGGCCATGGGCTTCTCGCTTGGCTTTCTCGGCTTGAAGTTCGGACTCTACGGAATTCTCGCCGGCGGCGCGCACTTCGTGCAGGGCGTGGAAGGCTTCCACGCCGAAAACAACACGCTGGCTCTCGGCCTCGCCACCGCGCTGCCGCTCTCCTGGCAGGGCATCTACCTCTGCCGGAAACTCTGGTCGAAACTGATCTTCGCCGGACTCGTCTTCGGCTCTATCGCTGCTATCGTCATGACGCAATCGAGGTCCGGGATCCTCAGCCTGGGCGTCGCCCTGCTGCTCACCATTTGGTCTTCCAAATACCGGGTCCGGACCCTGGTCGTTCTCGGGATTCTTGCCCTGCCCGCGCCGCTGCTCGTGTGGGATGCCTTCAAGACCCGGATGTCCACTCTGTCCGATCCGCTCCAGGAGGCTTCGGCTTACTCGCGATACGACCTCAATATGGCGGCGCTGAAGGTGATCAGGGATCACCCGATTCTCGGGGCGGGTTTCGGAGCGGAAAACGCTGCCCGCCTCAGCCTCAAATACAAATCATTCAATCTGGATCGGACGCAGGTCGTTCATAATAACTACTTGCAGTGGGCTGCCGATTCGGGAATACCCGCCCTCCTGATCTATTGCGGTCTGCTGTTCGCAGCCATCGTCTGGCTGAGCGGCTGCGCTTCCCGGTTCAAGGAGACCGTGCCGGACTTCGCTTACTCCGCCACGGGCCTGAAAGTGTCCCTCGTCACTTTTGCCGTCGGCAGCACTTTCACCTCGCGCACCAACTACGACTTCATCTACATGCTGCTCCTCTCCGCGGGCTGCCTCTACCGCCTCGTCCACGAGCATGAGCGGGCCACGGCCCTGGGCGCACAGGGGGCTCCTCTCACGGAACCGGCCGGTCCCGCCGCGCCGGCCCTCCCGGACCCGCCGCTGCCCCCGCGGCCCGCCCCCCTGCCCCGGCCCACGGGCTTGGGCCGCGCCCTGCGCGCCGCCGGGCGCAACCTCCCGCTCCGATAGGCCAGCATGGAAGTCACCCGGCGCATCCTGCTCCTGACGCCCGCCATCCCGCCCGACTCCATCACGGCCGCCACCCGGGCGGGCCGCATCTGGAGGTATCTCCCCAAGTACGGTTTCGAGGTGGACGTTATCGCCGAAGGCGAGACCCCGGCCTCCGTCCCCGGCGTCTGGCGGGTCGGCCGGCGGCCCGGTGCGGCGCCCGCCCCGCTCCTCAGCCGCTTTGCCTATCTGGTGAAGCGCGTCGTCTCTCACGACGACCAGTTGCCCTGGGCCGCGCAGGTCTACGCCACCGCCGCCAGGCTGGCGCAGAGCCGCCGCTACGACGCCGTCCTCTCCACCGCCCCGCCCATGGGTGTGCACCTGTCCGCCCTGTTGCTCAAACGGCGCCGCGGCATCCCCGCCGTTTGCGACTTCCGGGATCCTCTGGTCGGAAACCCCTTCCGTGAGCTCATGGGCTACGTCCATTACGACGGCTGGCTGGAGTCCTTCATCGCCCGCAACGCGGATGCGGTGATCTGCAACACCGATGCCGCCCGCGACGAATTCAGGCGCCGCCATCCGCGCCAGGCCCAGGACTGCCACCTCGTTTGGAACGGCTTCGAGCCGGAAGAGCGCGGCGCGCGGGACGCCGGCGGCGCAGGCCCCATCCGGGTCGTCGCTCACGTCGGAACCTTGTACGGCGGTCGGGATCCCAGCTCGCTGCTCCTATCCCTGCGGCGCCTGGCCTCCGCCGGCCGTCTGCGCCCCGGTTCCGTCACCTTCAGGATCGCCGGGCCGATCCTCGCCGAAATGCAGAGCCGCTTCGGCGCTCTCTCCGGCCCCCTGGCCCGGCAGGGATTCCTGGAAATCGACAACCGGGAAATCCCCCGGCAGGAGGCTCTTCACATCGCCCGATCGGCCGACGCCAGCCTCATCATCGATACGAACGGCCGGCAAGTGTCCCTTCAGGTTCCAGCCAAGCTCTTCACGTCCATCCTCCTCGGCCGTCCCGTGCTGGCGCTGACCTATGAAGGCTCTCCCACGCAAAGCGTGCTCAACCGTTCCGGCGTGCCCTGCCGCTGCATCGACCCCAGATGGGAGCCGGACAGGATTGACGCGGAACTGGATGCATTTCTCCGTCTGTCCTCGCACTTCTCCCCCCCCAGCGAGTGGTTTCTGGAAACGTTCAACGGCGAGCGCCAGGTGGGTGAAGTGGCCCGCATTCTGGACGGCTGCATCCGCCGCGCGGCCGCCGGAAGATCCAGGTGAAGAGGCCGTCCGGCGTTTTCGCGGGTGTGCGGCATGGAAGTGGATGTCACGCGGCCCGGCGGCCCGCCCAGCAGCCCTCAAACCGGCCATTGAGAGGACAGCGGCGGAGGGAGAGGATGGCATTGGCTCCGCGCACGGTCCAGAACATGCTGGACCTTTTCAGGCCTGAGCCGATGACCGCCTTGCAGTCGGCTTCATGCTGCCGGAGCCCACGAACAGGTGTTGGGCGCGGAACCTGGGATAGCGCTTGCGCTCTGCGTCGCGGTGGTAATATTTGGCCCAGCCGTAGAAGTAGCGCCTTACACGGCCAAATCGAAAACCCTGCCGCCGAGTTTAGGAAACTGCGGCGTCTTCGCCGACGTCCGGACGCTGCCTCGACGCCCGAATGCGGGACTGTTCTCCCGTACTCCGTGCTCTCTCCGTCCGCCCGGAGATCGCCCACGGAGCTTCAATCTCCCTCGAGTGTGTCCCCATTTCTCCCTCACGCGCTCGACGCGCAGAAAACTCGGATGCCGGTTGCTCGATGCGCCCCCCGCGCGGCAGTGACCACGCCAAAACTCGCCCCGAAGGGAACGGCCAAGTGAAATCCTTGTCCGTCCGATCCCCATTGAGTGCCGGATAGCGTTTATGACAACCCACGCATCTCATTAAGGAAGATACGTAGAATCTGATCTATCGAATCGAACGGGGGATGATTCGATAGATGCGTGCTGATCTCTTCAGTGATCCGCCTCGCAGCCTTAGCGTCTTTCATATTCGGGTCCCGATGTGCCCAGTCTCGCCCCGGATGGAGCGTATCCCACGGGGAACGGAGATTCGCTCGCGTAGTGGGGGCGTCCCCGTGCTTCCCGAATCCGTAGCAGATTCCGACTTCGCTATTCCAAATCGGCTTGAAAAGGTGGATGAGGTATTCCTCGGCCGAAGATTGCCAGCCGGATTGGACGACAAGCACCCGGTACTCGAAGTCATCAATGGAAATGGTTGAGGTTGCCTTTCTTAAGTTCTTGCGGTGCTCACCAAGCCTTCCTGCGAGCCGCTCCCCCTGTTCGGCTGGGGTTTTGCCCGTCTGGTTCTCAGGATCTGCCTTCCCGACATAGATCGGATGCTCCTTTCCCGAAAGCAGTCGGTATGCCGGGAAAGTCCCCTTGTAGTAGATTGCGTAGACACCGGAGCCGTAGAACTTGTCGATTGCGGCCAGTGGTTTCCTTTCCTGCGCGACCATCGTAATTCCAACAAGCCGCCCGACGATGTTGGGGTTTGACGGATCGAAAACGAAACTCGGCTGCCTTACCGGATCAAGTTCGTCCATCACCTTGCGCAAGTTCTCATACGCTTCGCTCAGCGCTCTGCGCACCCTCTTCACGCGCGGCGGAGGCAGCTGCGAAGCCTCCTCTATCGCGAGGGAGTCGGAGATCTTCTTCAGTTCCTGTGCGAGCTGTTCGAGCTTTTCAGGAGTGGCGGCCATCCCTATTGGCGTTCCTTGGACGAGATCAGAGTTTGCGCGATCGAGCCGGCAACGATGCCGCCTAGGCGGACTGGAACCGCGTTGCCGAGTTGTCTCATGTTCTCGGTCCAGGAACTACCGAAGACGAAGTCCTCGGGGAATGTCTGAATGAGCGCCGCTTCCCTAACCGTGAAGTACCTGACCCGTCCATCGGGGAATGCGATCATGTTCTCCCCGCCAGGCACGCCGTGGTCTCCAGCCTTGAGCGTCTTTGCAGGTTCGTCAATCGCAGAGCCCGTATGCCCCACATAAGGTTTCGCTCCCGGCTGGAAAATGTGATTCGGAAACTTCGCCGCATCTTTTGACTGAGGATCGGGCAGATCCTTAAGGGCATCACGTACGGTCACCCAAGGCGCTTTCCCGAACAGTTCTCCCCGTTCGATCCTCCGGTCAACCCCTGCCGGTCTTTCAGGTCTGTGTTTCTTTGGCACGGCGTGCCGATCCCAGTACTCCCCGCTCAACCATTGGCTTGCCAAAAGGGCGTTCTCCGAGTGCGTCTCCTGGGGGAAAGACCAGCTGACTTTGAGGTCTGACCTGAAGCACACAATGAAGACCCGCTCGCGCTTTTGCGGCACGCCATGGTGGGCGGCGTTCAAGACCTTCGGGACGACGTTGTACCGGAGGCCGCTGTAGCCCTTGCCACGGGATGTGACATACCTCTCCAAGCGCGTCCGGTGTTCCCTCCAGTCTTCACTTTCCCTGCGCTGTACTTCGGGGAACTCAAGCATGAACTGTATGTAGCTGAAGTAATTCGCGAACGACTGCCGCGTCAAGCCTTTAACATTCTCAATGAGAATCGCCTTTGGCTTGAGCGCCAGAACCGCTCGGATCGTGTCTGGGAACAGGTTGCGTTCGTCCTCGTAACCTCTGTGCTTCCCGCCGATGCTCCAAGGTTGGCATGGAACGCCAGCCGCGAGGAGATCGATGTCCTCAGGTATCGCGGCGAAGTCGAATCCCTTCACGTTCGCCTCATGAAGCTTCCAATCGCGAACGTGCTTCAGCTTGATCCGCTGATTTGCTCGGATGGTGTCACAGGCGTCCCGGTCGAGCTCGATCACCGCCTCATGGTTGAAGCCTGCCTGCGAGGCGCCCAATGCAAGGCCGCCGGCGCCGGCGAAGAGTTCAACGGATCTCACAATCTGCCTCCAAGAATGTCTTGACCCTCTGGCGTACGGAGTCGATGTTCCGCAGTTGGCATTCCCAAACGACAAGGATATCCCACCCTGCCACCCTCAAAGCTCGAGTGTTCTTCCTATCGCGGGCGCGATTCTGTTCGAGCTTTGGCTTCCAGAAGTCTAGTTTCGATTTCGGAAGCCTCGTCAGCGGGCACCGCGCCCCATGGCGATGCCAGAAGCAGCCGTGCACGAAGATGACCTTCCGCCTGCCGGCGAATACCAAGTCCGGCTTTCCAGGCAGCGATCCACTGTGCAGCCTGTACCGGAACCCAAGGGAATAGACCAACCGGCGTACCACCATCTCCGGCCTGGTATCGGTGCTTCGCACGCGACCCATCCGCTCGGACCTCTCGGCAGGGGTGAGCGTGTCCACAACAAAAGCCCTTCCCTTGGTGGGCATGATACCGCAGTTCAAAGGACTGCCTCAATGATCTCATCTGCTATGCCTAAGTCGCAGCAAACATATCGTCAAGTTCTACTTCACCGATAGCGTGCGATGCTGCCGGGTTCTCATTATTCTAATTCCGGCAGTTGGGCAGCATCGTGAGGGGCGAGAAGTAGGGTTCTGGCGCCTGGGTTTTGAGCCAGTCGCGGAAGATGAAGCGCAGGAGTTGGCGCCAGCGTTGTTGCAGGCTCAACCGCTCCGCAGTTTGTGCAAGTCTCTGTAGCAGCGTGCTTACCGCTTCCAGCGCCTGACGCACCGCGGGCGCTTTGGCGTGATTGCTGGTAATGGTTACGGTGGTTTGGTTGCCGTGCCGGGTCTGGCGCGCGATGCCGTGCAGCAGCAGCGGGCGGCTGGTGGTGGCTTCGGTATGCCGGTTGGGAATCGCCAGCCGCGTGAACAGGCTCCACCAGTTGTAAATCAGCGCCGTAATCCGGGCCATGATCTGGCAGCGCTGGTGGTCGTGCGTGGTGAAGCCGGTCCAGCCCCACTGATTCTTGAGTTCGTCGAAGACGTTTTCCGCTTCGGCCCGGTCCCGGTAGAGTTGCGCGATCGCCAGCAGATCGTCCTCCAGCGGCGTCACCAGCACGGCGTATTCGTACAACGCGCCGTCTTGTACCAACTCGGCCGCCGCCAATAAGCGCGGTTGCACGCTGTCCTGCTCCGCCCTCGCCAGCGCCAGTGCTTCGCGCATCCGCCGGCGCAGAATTACCACGCGTCGCGGCCGGCTCCAGCCGGTGAGTTGCAGTTCGCTGGAAAGCGCGTGCCAGCCTTGGCCTGCCGAGGTCCAATCGCAGCGCCCGAACAATTGTGCGATGTGGCTCCGCACCTTCGTGGTCTGACGGAGTTTAAACAAATATGGCAGCTTGCGTTTTTCGCACTCCAGCATCATCCGTTCCGTGCCCCAGGCGATGTCACCCCGCACCAGCGCCGGCCAGCGCTCGCGCGGCCGCTTGTCCAACCACGACCACAACCCCGGCTGCGCGTACTGCGATGCCATCTGATTGCCGGCCTGCACCTCCACATCCAGCACCATCCGGATGGCGGCGATGAAGTAGGTCTGGTAGACCTGCGACGGCCGCCCGCACTTGGTCGGGTTGTAGCCCACCACCGCTTGCTCCTGATGACCGTACAGCGGCTTGACCGTGCCGTCCATGTCCAGAATCCACGGCTCATTCAGCAACTCCTCGTAGGTGTTGCCCAGGTGCCGCGCCAGCCAGCGTGCATAGTCTTCCGGCGCCCCCTGCTGAAACGCCCGCCGCACGGCGTCCTCGCTGCGCACGCGTTGCATGCCCAGTAACCCTGGCGTGACGCTATCGCTGCGGATGGTCGTCACATGCGCATAGCGCTTATGACCGGCCAGTACGCTCAGCAGCAGCGTGCCGAGGATGTCCTGCTTCGGCGGCGCGTTCGGACTGCGATAGACCAGCGGGCAATCCGCCACCCAGCGCTGCCACAACTCGTTGGTCTTCAGAAACTCGATGAAGTAAGCGATCGGCCCGAACGCCGTCACCGCCGCGTCCGGGTCCCAGCGCACGAACACCTTGCCCCCCGGTGTGTCCACCGCCGTGCTGGACCGCTCCGCTGTCAGCTCCCGATCCACTGCAGGCAACTCACCCGCCGGGTGAACCGGCGGATTGGCGTGACTCTCGTCCATGCCTCAAATTAGCAGGGACTTGGCCCAAACAGCACGCCGGTGAACTGCCGGAAGTAGGATGATAGACCCCGTCCCCTTCGAGCTGCGCTTCGAGCGGTGACCCGTCCGCCGTGACCGCCCAGACGTTCTGAGGCCAGCCACCGCGCTGCTGCGAGCTGATGAGCCCCTTCTTCAGTCCATCCCTGAGCAACCGGAGCGCTTCGGCGCGGGTAAGGATCCCGGCGCTGTCGCACAATGTCTTGCCCAGACGCGGCGAACTCGGCGGTTGCAGTCCGAAATCACCCGGGTTCTTCTTGTGCTCGGGGTTGCCGCCGTAGCTGACTCGACGGACGAGGTCCCGCAAAACCTCTTCTCGGCCAGGAGTGTCCTGCTGCGAACAGATGCTACGCTTCGGATTGAAAGATTTCCTCTTCCTCATCTCGACTGCTCCGTGGACAACGCGAAGACGCCATACTCCAGTTCCCAAGATACCGCGCCGCTTCCATGGCTTGCGGGCATCCCGGCTTCCACATCGATCGCGAACCAGGAGGTCGAGGCACGCTTGGTCCTTTCGCCAGAGAACAAGTCCGCTGTGCGCGAGGTGGCCCGCCGTGTGCTCAACGAGCTGAAACAGCGGCTGCTGCTTGAGCGAAGGCTTTGGGGGGGTAGGCAGCGATGACCTCTGCTGTATGAGCGTCCCTATCGGCCCGAATGAGCTGTAACTTGCGGTTACTCCTTGCCATCGGGGCACTTGCCCGACCGCTCCCAGCCCTCGGCGCCGCAAGTCCACCGAGCGATGCCCCAACACATGGCTTGGCCGACCGAGTAGCTCTTGCGCTGCCAGGAACAGCCGGGAACGAGCGGTTCAGGCTTCTGAGCAAGGACTCTCACCAGGCGATTTGTTTCGCCAAATTGCCGACCCCAATCCTGCCGGTCCTCAACATCTTCGTACCTCAGGATTCGATATCGCTCGAATACGCGAAACAGTTCGTTGTCGTGATATCCGCCCCCAACGGGGCGAACGCGCGCGGTGTCAATGCGGAAGCCTTCGACGACTGCCAG
>DAHVTI010000091.1 GCA_027324255.1 Bryobacterales bacterium
GCTGTTTTCGCAGGAGAGCTGGCGGGAGAAGATCCGCTTGAGCGAAGCAGCGGCGGAGCGGGCGGTGCGGGAATTGACGGCGGAGCTGAAGCCGCACCGCAACGTGACGCTGCAGGTTTGGAACGAATTCTCGTGGCACACGGCGGCGCTGGCGAAGGTGATCAAGATCGTCGATCCGCAGCGGCTGGTGACGAGTTCGCCGGGGTTCGCGGGCGTGCTGGCGGGTGGGGCGGAAGAGACCGCGCTGATGGATTACCTGACGCCGCACACGTCGCGGCAGGGGGCGGGGAAGACGTGGGAGATCGCGCCGGCGGAGATCCGGTACCTGCTGAAGCGCTACCGCAAGCCGGTGGTGGACGATGAGCCGGGGCGGAACGGGACGGCGAACTTCGGGGGTCCGAAAGCGCCGACGCTGCCGCTGGATCACGTGCTGCACATGTGGGAGGTGTGGAAAGCGGGGGGCTACGTGACGTACCACCACGATTTGTTCCAGACGCCGGGCAGCGCGGCGGTGCCGGCGAACGGGATTCCGGATCCGGAGTTCAGCGCGTATCACCGGCAGGTGTTCGAGTTCCTGAAGCAGCGGGCGCGGTACTGGCGGTAAAGGGGAGAGACACCGGCGCAATTTCGCCCTAGAATTGCATTCAGCGCTGGGAAGAGGTTCATGCAGGCAGAGGCAACAATTCGGACGACGCGGAGAGCGATGCTGGCGATGGGCGCGGGGGCGCTGGCGGCGCGGGCGGCGGCCCTGATGAATGTGGCCGCGTTCCGGTGCGATGCGACGCCGGCGCTGGGCGAGCCGAACATCTGGGTGCAGCCGGTGACGAGCGTCATGGACCCGCTGTGGGTGAAGGGCGTCGTGCTGGAGCGGGGCCGCGACCGGTTCGTGCTGGCGGCGATCGACTGGTGCGGTGTGGGCGGAGAGACGGACCTGCAGTTGAGAACGGCGCTGGCGCGGGGCGTGGGGACGGACGTGACGCGGGTGGCGCTGCAGGCGGTGCACCAGCACGCGGCGCCGTACATCGATGGCGACGGCTACAAAGTGCTGGCAGTGGAGCGGCCGGGGGCGCTGCGGATGAGCGCGGCGTTTCTGAGGAAACTGGCGTCGGGGATGGAGAGCGCCGCGCGGGCGGCGGCGGGGAAGCTCGAACCCTTCGACGAAGTGGGGACGGGGCAGGCGAAGGTGGAGCGGGTGGCGAGCGCGCGGCGGCTGCTGAAGGGCGGCAAGATTGTGACGCGATATAGCAGCACGGCGACGTCGCCGGAGCTGGCGGCGGAGCCGGAAGGCGACATCGACCCGTGGATCCGGGTGGTGACGCTGGCGCGCGGCGGGCTGCCGCTGGTGCGGCTTTCCTACTACGCGACGCACCCGCAGACGTTCTGCTGCGACGGGCGGGTGTCGGCCGATTTCGCGGGCGCGGCGCGGGAGCGGATGGAGAAAGAAGACGGCGTGCCGCAGGTGTACTTCACCGGCTGCGGCGGGAACGTGACGGTGGGCAAGTACAACCGTGGGGAGGATGCGGAACGGGAGGCGCTGGCGGAGCGGCTGCTGGCCGGGATGAAGGCCGCGGCGGCGGCGACCCGGCTGGAGAAAGCGACGGGACTCGAGTGGCGGTACCGTGCGCTGAGTCTGCCGGTGCCGGCGGCGGCGCCTTCGGCGGCGAAGGCGGAGAGCGACCAGTTGGCGTATCGCGCGGCGATTGCGGAGGCGTTTGCGAAACGCACGCGGCCGCTGCCGGCGAGCGCGCTGTTCGTGGGGCGGGCGGCGATCCTGCACCTGCCGGGCGAGCCGCTGCTGGAGTTCCAGAAGTACGCGCTGGAAGTGGGGAAAGACAGGTTCGTGGCCGTGGCGGGCTATGGAGACATCAGTCCCGGGTACCTGTGCCCGGATGTGGCGTTCGAGCAGGGCGGCTACGAGCCCAGCGCGTCGAACGCGGCTCCGGGGACGGAGGCGCGGGTCAAAGAAGTGATCAGGGAATTACTGGGCCGCTAAGGCCCGGAAGGAGCTTGAGCGATGTCGAA
>DAHVTI010000377.1 GCA_027324255.1 Bryobacterales bacterium
GGCTCGTCGGAGGCGACTCCGCCTCCCGGAGGAGGGTTTTCTTATGTCGAGCTCTCACCCTGGCCCCGCATCGGGCCCGGGATCGCACTGGACGGAAAGCCGAAGTTTCAGTTAAAGCAGTTTGACCAGAAATACTTCGACCGGTTGCGATCCCGGGTCAGCTCCGCCGGGAAACGGGGCTTTTACGTCTCGGTAATGCTGTTCGAGGGCCACGGTGCCCTTCTCTCCCAAGCTCCGTGGTGCTGGGATGGCCATCCCTTCCATGTCAAGAACAATCTGAATGGGATCGATGGGGACCCGGATGGCGACGGCCGGGGGGTGGAGTTCTACACGCTGCGGATTCCGGCCATTACCGCTTTACAGGAAGCCTACGTGCGCAAGGTCATCGATACCGTTAACGACCTGGATAATGTGCTTTACGAGATCGCCAACGAAACCACCACGTATTCCACCGAATGGCAATACCACCTGATCGATTTCGTTCACGACTATGAGAAGCGGAAACCGAAGCAACACCCGGTCGGAATGTCATTTCAGGCGTTCAGAAGAGGAAAAGGAGATCCTGTCTTCACCAACGAGACTCTTTTCCGGAGCCGGGCGGATTGGATCTCGCCATACGCTGCTTGTTTCGGCCAATTGCCCGGAGCCAACACGTGCAAGGATGGATACGGGGACGACCCGCCGGCCGCGGACGGCGCAAAGGTCATCATCAACGACAGCGATCACGTCTTCGGCATCGGAGGTGACCGCATGTGGGTATGGAAGAGCTTCACCAGAGGATTGAACACAGCCTACATGGACCCCATGGGTCCGACATTTCAGTGGCGGCGCATGAACAAGGTGTGGGATTTGGAGGATGCCCGGAGGGCCATGGGACACACGCTGCGCTTTGCCAAGCGCATGGACTTGGCTCGCATGGTGCCGCGCGGCGACCTGGCGTCGACGAAGTATTGTCTGGCCAACCCGGCTGCCGAATACCTGATCTATTCGCCGGATGGCGGCAACATAAGTGTGGACCTCACGGCGGCATTAGGAACACTACGCGTGGAATGGTTCGATCCGGCGACGGGCAAATCCACGCCGGGCGGTTCCACCAAGGGCGGCGCGAAGAGGACCTTTACCCCGCCTCTTGCGGGTGATGCGGTCCTGTATCTGCGCAAGTGAGAGGAGGAGCAGTTTCCCGTCGGGGGATTGGCTTCTATCCAGCGCCGACGGCGTCGACCGCCAGAGCGGCGGAAAGACGGCTTCGTGGGTTCGTTCGCCAGAGCCCAACCCTAAGTCGCGGCGAGTGGCTTGAGTTCCAGGAGGCTGAGTTGCACCGCAGAGAGCGCCGAGGTCGCAAAAAGACCATAACCATGTTCCTTTGCGTTCTCAGCGCGCTCTGCGCTGAGACCGCGGCCGCCCATGCCCTACTGGCGAAAGCCGACCCTGCGGGCGCCTTCTACAATCGCGGGGTCGAGCTTCAGGAAGCGGGTGATCTGCAGGGCGCGCGCCAGGCCTACGAGAAGGCGCTGGAGGTGGCGCCGCAGCGCGTGGAGGCGCTCTCCAATCTCGGACTCGTTCATCTACAACTGGGAGCCAACGAGAAGGCAATCGAGTACCTGGGGAGAGCGCTCAAGATCAGCCCCGGCCTGACGGCGCTTCGCGCATTCCTGGGTCTCGCCTATTTCCGAATGGGGCAGTTCGAGCCGGCTCACCGCGAAGTCGCAAAGGCTTTGAAAGACCAGCCGGAGAACCCGCAGGCCCTCCACCTGAATGGGCTGTGCCTCTTCAAACTCGACCGGCTCCAGGAGGGGATTGCGGCGCTGGCGGCCGCCTTGAAAGCGAATCCTAAGAACTTGGAGGCTGCCTATACGCTGGCTACCGCCTACGTAGCTAACGGCCAACCCGACCAAGCCGAAGCCCTGCTGGAAGGGCCCCTGCGATCGGTCTCGAGCGCGGAAATCTACTTGGTGCGTGGCCGGATTCAGGGCGCCAAAGGCAATTTCCGGCAGGCGGCGCAAGACTTGACCGAAGCGAAGCGGCTCAACAGTGAGTTGCCGACGCTTCGCACCCAGCTCGGCCTTACATTCACCCGTCTCGGCGACTATCCGCGCGCGATGGACGAGTTCCGCGCCGCGCTTGTCTCCAACCCGAGCGACTTCGAGGCCAACGCCTTCCTGGGCTGGCTGTATGTCCAGGACAGGCGGTATCAGGAAGCAGCGGAGTTCGTGAAGGAGGCGCTGCGCCAGAGACCCGGCGACGGGGCGTTTCTCTACAAGTTGATGGGCCAGATCCACCATGCCGCGGGGAACCACCCGGAGGCCGCGTCCCTGCTGGAGCGAGCGGTCCAAGAGCGGTCGGATTACATCCCGGCCCACATCCTGCTGGCGCGCGTCTACGCCAAGCTGAAACGGCTCGATGACTTCGCACGGCAGCAAACGATTATCCGGCGTCTCACCGAGCAGGAGCAGGAGCGCAATCTGCGCGCTCGCCAGGGCTACGGAGACCGGGCTCCCTCGTTGGCGGGCCTAGAGGAAAAGCCGGCGGCATCCGCTGCGGGCACAAAGGGAAATCGCTGATGAGATCCGGCCCCCCGGCGGTCCCCCTGCCGGTCCTCGGGATCACGCTCATGCTGGCGAACCTGACCGGTGCGCAATCCCCTGAGAGGTTGCGGGTCACGCTGGAGGAAGTGCCTCCCCGCTCAAGCGGAATTGTTTGGGTTCACGACAGCGGGGCGTCTCCGACCAAACATTTTCCCGAAACGGTCGGCGCCGGCGCCGCCTTTCTGGATTACGACAGGGACGGCTGGATGGACATTTACCTGGTCAATAGCGGCGCGTCCGACTTTTTCTCTCCGAAGAAACCGTTACGAAACGCTCTTTACCGGAACAACCGCGATGGAACATTCACCAACGTGACCGAGAAGGCCGGAGTGACCGGGGGACAGTTCGGTATGGGAGTGACGGCCGGTGACTATGTTGGCGATGGGTGGCCGGATCTCTACGTCACGAACTACGGTCGCAACCTGCTCTACCGGAACAACGGTGACGGAACGTTTGCCGAGGTAGCCCGGAAGGCGGGCGTCGCGGCGCCATCGGGATCCGGCTGGTCGACGAGCGCCGTTTGGTTCGATTCCGACAACGACGGAAGGCTCGACCTGTTCGTCTGCGGTTACGTTCTTTATGATCCGGCGGAGAACCGGCTGTGCGGCGACAAGAATGCAAACCTCCAGCAGTACTGCGCTCCGCGGGTCTTCCGGCCGACCTCCAGCCACCTTTTCCGAAATAACGGAGACGGAACTTTCTCCGACATCAGCCAGGAGTCCGGCGTCGGCCGCGTTCCCGGCAAGGCTCTTGGGGCGGTTGCGACGGACATCAACAACGACGGCTGGATGGACCTGTTTGTGGCGAACGACATGGTGGCGAATTTCCTGTTCCTAAACAAGGGAGGACGTGGTTTTGAGGAGATCGGGCTCCTCGCCGGCATCGCCTACAGTGAAACCGGCAACGCGCGTTCCGGCATGGGCGTCGATGCAACAGACTTCGACGGGGACGGGTGGCAGGACCTGTTTGTGGCCAACATCGATCGGGAGATGTTCAGCCTCTACCGGAATCACCGGGGCGTCGAGTTCACCGACGACTCGGCCGAGATCCGCCAGGCCACCCGCCTGCTGAGCGGATGGGGGCTGCGGTTCTTTGACTACGATAACGACGGCGATCCGGATCTGATCCTGTCCAATGGCCATCCGAATGACTTGATCGAGGCCTTCAAACCCACTGTGACTTACCGCGAGCCACTACTCCTGTTCGAGAACACCGGCGGGAAATATAAGGACGTCAGCGCCCGCTCCGGCAGCGTCTTCGCCAGGCGGTTCTCAGCCCGGGGCCTGGCGACGGGCGACTCCGACAATGACGGCGACCCGGATGTGCTCATTTCAAACAACGGAGAGCCGCCGGTGTTTCTCCGCAATGACGGAGGGAACCGGAACACTTGGATCGGTCTGGATCTCGTGGCCAGAAAAAG
>DAHVTI010000178.1 GCA_027324255.1 Bryobacterales bacterium
CGGAGATATACTGGCGGCGCCTGAAATCCTACGGGCAGGAGAAACCGCGTGAACCGCAGACATTTTCTCATGAGTTCCGCTGCCGCCACGGCCGCGCAGTCGACCGCGCTGGCCAGCCCCAACGATACGGTTAGAGTCGCCTGTGTCGGGTTCAATGGAAGGGGCGTGGCCCATTTGCGCGCCTATCCGAGAATCCCAAACACCCAGATCGCCGCCGTCTGCGATGTGGACGAAACAGTACTGGAGAAGGGCTGCAAGATGGTGGAGACGGCCACCGGGAAGCGCCCCGAGGCCTACACCGACCTGCGTAAGCTGCTGGAAGACAAGACGATCGATGCCATCTCGATCGCGACGCCCAACCATCAGCACACGCTGCAGACCATCTGGGGCTGCCAGGCGGGAAAGGATGTTTACGTCGAGAAACCGTGTGCATACAACATGTTCGAGGCGCGGCAGATTGTGGCCGCGGCGCGCAAGTACAACCGGATGGTGCAGCACGGCGCGGGCGGGTCGCAGGTGATGGCGGAGGCGCGCGACCGGATGAAGGAAGGCATGATCGGCGACCTCTACATGGCGCGCGGGCTGGTTTACAAGTTTCGGGACACGATCGGCCGCGCGCCGGTGGAACCGGTGCCCAAGGGCGTGCACTACGACCTGTGGCTGGGACCGGCGCCGAAGCACGAATTCACGCGCAACCGGTTCCACTACAACTTCCACTGGTTCTGGGACTACGGCAACGGGGACATCGGCAACCAGGGCATCCACCAGATGCACGCGGCCCGCTACGGCCTGGGCGCCGGTTATCCGACCAAGGTGAGCGCGTTCGGCGGGCACTACATGTTCGACGACGACCAGGAGACGCCGAACACGATGGTGGCGCTGTTCGAGTTCGACGGCCAGGGCAGGAAGAAGCAGATCACTTTTGAAGTGCGCCACTGGTACTCGAACAACGAAGCGGGCATCCGGATCGGCGGCGACGACTTTTCCGGCCCGGCCAAGGGTGTGCCGATGACCGTCGGCAACGTCTTCTACGGCTCGAAAGGCTATCTCGCGATCGACGGCAACTACGCCAACTTCAAGACGTACATGGGCCGCGAGCAGGCGCCCGGTCCGCAGGCCACGGCGAAGTTCGGCAACACGTTCTCGAATTTCGTCGACTGCGTGCGCAGCCGGAAGCGCGAAGACCTGGTGGCCGAGGTGGAGGATGCCGCCATCTCCACCACGCTGGTGCACCTGGCGAACATCTCCTACCGCCTGGGCCGCACGCTGCACTTCGACGCGAAGACCTACAGTTGCAAGGGCGATGAAGAGGCCAACCGGATGTTCACGCGGCCGCGTTACCGGGAAGGCTTCGTCGTGCCGAGACTGGTCTGACCGAAGGCGGGAGGCCGATGTCATGAGACGGGGTGTTAGCTTGCTGATGTTGTGTTTGTGCGGGGCGGGCTTTGCCGCCGCGCAGGCGCCGGAGCGGCTGTACAAGGGCGAGCTATTGAGCTACCCGGGGCCATGGCGGCTGCAGTTGGCGGACCGCGGCCGCGCGGCGGCGTTCACCACGGACGAGCAGTTCGAACGGTACGTGGCGGACGCTCTGGGCGAAAGCTCGGGCGGCGGCGACAGGCTGGGCCGGCGCTTCGTCCCCACGCTGGAAGCGCTGCGGGCCTCGCGCAGCGACACCATGCGGTTCTTCTTCGACTTCTGGTACCGGGAGAAAGACAAGCAGAGCGTGCCGCGCCGCTACATGCCGGACTCCGATGCCTACATCGCGAAGGTGGCGGCGTTGAGCCGCATCGCGCAGAAGTACGGGGTGGGCTTCAGCCTGAGCTTCCTGAGCCCGCTCGAGATCGGGCCCGGCTACACGGCTACGACGGGCGAGACGGGCAGTTGGCTGCAATACCGGAAGGGACTGCGCGATCCCAAGACAGGCGCGTTCAGCGTCCAGATGTGGCGCCAGGATCAATGGAGCAACAACAAGGGCGTGTTCCGAATCAAGCCCGGCAGGGTGCGCGCGTTTGCGTTCAAGGAGAAGCCCATCCTGGGCACGCTGTTCCGCGTGGTGGACCCGAAGGACATCGTCGAGATCCAGGAGGGCGTGGAGACGGAGGTTTATGAGGGTCTCGTGGTGAAGAGCGGCGACGCGCACCGGCATCCGGCGGGTGCATCACCGCACACGAGCGACGACGATTATCACGCGCAGCGCATCCGCGTGCACGGGCGCATGCCGCTGGCGGAGGAGGGGTTGGACCGCGTGCTGGTGGTGCAGGAGTTGCTGACTCCCGAGATGGACTACTTCAGCCCGAACGCGCTGCCATTTCTCAAAGACCTGGTGGACCGCTATCTCGCGGCGGGCGTCCGGATCAACGGCCTGTACTCGGACGAGATGCACATTCAGGGCGACTGGGTGAAGCGCGGCCACGAGGACAACGGCGCCTTCAACATCCGCTACATGACCGGCTCCATGGCCGCGCGCTATGCCGGCCTGTACGGCGCGGAGTACCGCGACTTCTGGAAGTACATGGTCTATTTTACCTACGGCCAGGAAGACACTGTGGCCGATATGTCGGCCAAGCAGGGAGTCTTCCACGTGCTGGGCGCGACGCCGGAGGACATCCGGAGGACGGCCCTGCTGCGGGCGCGCTATTTCCATCTGCTGAGCGACCAGGTGGTGGATCTGTTCACCGAGGCCAAGCACTACGCGGAACGGAAAGTGGGCTACCGGCTGGATGCGCCCAACCATGCCACCTGGTCGCAGAGCCCCACGATGGACTACTGGACCACGGAGAACGAAGACTTGGAGCACGCGCAGGCCTACGAGTACACGTCGAACTTCCTGTGGTCGAACTCGATTCAACAAGCCTCGGTGGCGGCGCACGACTACTTCAAGTGGGGCGACTTCATGACCGGCAACGGCACGGACCATCCGGAGGCGAGCTGGCTGGACCGCGACTACTTCGGGCTGGCGCTGGCGTCGTCGCTGGGCGTCATCAACCGGCAGGTGCCCTATGCCTATTGCTTCGGCTGGGGCTTTCCCGAGGAAGTGGCGCCGCTGCGCGCGGCGGTGGTGAACGCCTATGGAGACCGCGGCGCGCCAGTCTTTCAAGCAGTGCAGAACGCCGAGCACCGCGACGTGGATGTGCTGATGCTCTATCCGCTGGACCTGGTGGCGACGGAGGAGCGCTTCGGTACCTGGATGACGCAGTACGGCTACGCGAACATGATCACGCCCGCGAAGCTGCTGGAGTTGGGCCGCGTGAACCGCGGTGTCATCGAGATGGCGGGCCGGCGCTTCTCCACGCTGGTGGCGATGTTCGAGCCGTTTCCGTCGAAGAAGCTGCTGGCGATGATGCAGGAGTTTGTTTCGAGCGGCGGGCGGCTGATCTGGTCGGGGCCGCCGCCGGTGTTGACGTTCGAAGGCGAGCCGGCGCTGGCGGAGTGGAAGACGCTCTTCGGGGTCGAGTACAAGCCGCTGGTGTCGGAAGGCAAGTATGCGGCGGGCATGCAGGTGGAATTTCTGGGACGCTTTGCAGCAGTAAAGCCGCAGATCATTCTGACCGAATTCCTGCCGGACCGCATCTATCCCGTCGTGCCGGGAGCGGGCGTGGAGGCGGTGGCCAAGGTGAAGCGTTGGACGGTTGCGACGCACCGGGCTTACCCTGGCGGCGGCAGCGCCACGTATCTGGGCTACCGGCCGCGCGACGATCAATCCGCCAGCCTCGGCTACGAGACGCGGAACTGGTTCGAGATTCTTACCACGCTGGGGGCTTATCCGGCGGCGAGCCGCACGGGCGCGAACGACAATACCGAGTACCTGTCGCGCACCACGCCGTACCTGGTGACGCGCTTCCCGAACGGCGCGGTGTCGATGGCGCCGCACCTGACGCGGCTGGACGAAACCTGGCACGGCGGCGGGCTGCGGCCCAAGTCGAAGCCCGAAGACTTCGAGGGCAACCCGCTGCCTTCCGATGCAATCCGCGTCAGCAACTTCCGGGCGAACGGCCACACGGTGAGCTACGAAGGCAAGGGCGCGATGGCGTTCCGGGTGCAGAACGGCGCACTGACGGCGTTCGCGGGAGGCAAGTCGAAGGAGATTACGGTGGATGGCCGGCGGACGGTGTTCGCGGATCAGCCGTTGGATGAGATCGGCTGGGCGCCGGTGGCCGAGCAACGCCGGGTGCCGGGCGGAGCAGTGCTGATGATCCAGGCGCGTGGCAGTGGTCCGGTCAGGATTCCCGCGGCGGGCTCGAGCGGTCCGGTGTTGCTGTTTGCGGAGGGCGCCGCGCCGGGCAGCCGCGGGGCCGCAGTCGCGGGGCAGGTGGCTCAGGGTGTGGTGAGCTTCACGCTCACGCGGGAACTGAGCGGGCGCTGGATCTACGTGGTGCCCGCCGGCAAGTGAGGCCGGGCGGGCCTACGCCTCCAGCGTGCGGCGGAGGTTTTCCAGTTTTGCCCCGGCGGGGGCGAGGACCAGGGTTTCACCGCGAGTGGTGGCGAGCGTGATCCGCCCGCCGGCGGCGGTGCCGGCCGGTTGGCCGTTGCGGAAGAGGGACAGGGAGGCCTCGCCCCAGGGGTTCCTGATGCGCAGTTCCGCGCCGGCTTGGGAGCGGAGCTCGACGAAGTCGATGCGGCCCTGCCGCAGGGAGGAGGTGACCAGGAATGCTCCGGCGGTGAGCAGGGTGAAGGCCGCATCCCACTGCTTGGGCCAGGCGGGGAACAAGTAGAGGACGGGCTCGCCGCCGGGTTCGGGCGACGCCGCCTGAAGAAGAGAAAGGTGCAGGGCCGCGGCCGCGCGGCCCAGGCGCTGGCAGTCGATGGCGCCAGGGCCTTCGCGGAGGGTGAGGCGGTTGGGGAGAACACCCACGCGGCCGAGGCCGGGCCAATCGCAGAAGTCGCGGGCGGGGTCGAGGCAGCGGATCTGGTTGGGCACCAGGAAGCGGATGTCGGAGGCGCGGCCGAGGTTGGCGGCGGCGATGGCGGCACGGCTCAAGACGTGAATGACGGACTTCTCGTTGGCTCCGCCGGGATAGACGGAATCGAAGGTGGCGCCAGCGACGGCGAGGAGATCGCGATCCGTGGTGGCGGCGTTGATGAGCCCGTAGTGGATCGCCGGGGTCAGGAGGTGGTCGCTGCGGCGGGTGGGGTTGCCGGCGATCAGCGGCGTGCGGCCGTTGCACCACATGCGGGGTTCGCCGGGTTGGCGGCCGCCGATGGAGTCGGGGAGATCGTTGGTGGGAAGCGGTGCCAGAGTAGAGGCGATTTCGAGCCAGCGGGTGCGGAGATCGGCGTCGGTATCAAGCACCGCCGCGGCGCGGGCGGCAACGGGGAAGATGAACCGCATGGCGGTGATCTCTTCAAGCGTGTCCTGCGCGCCCTTGATGGGCTCGTGGTCGTTGACGTCGTGAATATGGTAGCGGCCGTCGGCGCCCTTCTGGAGCTTGGGGTGGTTGCGGTAGAACTCGGCGACGCCTTTGAGCAGCGGGTAGGCGCGGTCGCGGAGCCAGGACTGGTCCTGTGTGTAGAGATAGCGCAGCCAGTAAAGGTAACAGACCTTGGCGCCGGTGGAGTAGATGTGGATGACTTCGCCGAATGGGCCCGCACCTTTGTCCTTGTATTCGAAGCGGCCTTCGACCCACTGGCCCTGGCCCTTCCAGTTCCAGCGCGAGCTGTGGGGGTGCTTGGTGTCGGCATAGTCGCGGAAGCGCTGGCTGCGCTGGTCCCAAGGCTTGCGGAGGAGATAG
>DAHVTI010000184.1 GCA_027324255.1 Bryobacterales bacterium
GCTCGATCAGCCAGAGATTGACGTTCAGCGGCGGCGCTCCCTGCGTGACGGTCACCTCTCCGATGAACCGGCCATAGGTGTCGAACACGTCGCCGGGCAGGTTCACCCGGCTCGTCACCACCACGTCGGCCACCGCCCCACTGCGCTGCACCAGTTCGGCGTGCAATGCCTTCCGCGCGGCATCGGCGAGCGGCTGCTGTCCCTTCTCGTTGAAGCGCGCGAATTCGTCCCGCTGTTCCGCGCTGTAATTCTTCCGCACCTCGTAGCGCTCGAACATCGGCGGGAAGCTGAGTTCGGGAGCGTCCACCCCTTGCAGTCTCACCCTGATGACGCCTTTGTCGATGCACGGACTGCTGTCCGTCCCCTTGATGTGGGCGCCGGCATATAACGAGACCGCAACCGGCGCCGAGGTGGCGCTTGCGGCAAACTCGAATGCCGCCTGGCTCACGTCCACCCTGAAACTGTCCGCATCGGAGGTTGTCGTGAACTGAGCGAGCTTGAGCTTGGCGTTTTTGATCGTCAGCATTCCCATGGCATTCCTCCATCCCCACGACCCGGAACGATGGAACTCAACGCGGACGGCGCCGTCCGTGGCATGGAGCGCACCCGCTGCCGGCCGGTCTACCGCCGCATCTGTGTTACGCAAACCCAGTTTGAACGGCCACGCCCAGTTCTCGCCGGTCGAGGCCGCCCGATCCCGTCAAGTCACCCGGAAGTATAGGGCGACCCATTGTCCGAAGCAATGCCGAAATTCGGGTTTTTTATTCCGGCAACCCGATTTTTCCGGCAATCTCCATGAAAGCCGGCTCGCGCGCGATATCGTCGAAGTGCGGCTCCACCTTCAGGTACTGGAGCAGCGGGTCCCTGGCATCATAGGCCGCCGCCAGCAGCTTCAACGCGTCCTGGCGCCGGTTCAGGCCCAGATAGGCAATTGCCAGGTTCGACCGCGGCACGAATTCCTTCGCCGCCAGCATCCGCGCGAGCAGCCGCTCAGCCTCTTCCCGCCGCCCCGACCGAGCCAGCGAAAAGCACAAGTAGGACGCCGACGCCGCCGGAGAGTCGCCCTTCGCCGACGCCCTTTCATACGCCTTCACCGCCTCCGCGTACTGCCTTTGCGCCCCATGGCACATCCCGACCCAGGACCATGCGGCGGGCGCGACCGGGTCCAGGTCCAGAGCCCGCTTCAATTCCCGCAGCGCCTCCCGGAACCGGCGTGCGTTATAGTACACGGCCCCGGCGTGCACCAGGGTCGGCAACCCCAGCGGGTCCAGTTCCACCGCGCGCCGGATCTCCGCGATCGCCTCCTCATGCCGCGCCCGCACACCGAGGAAGATCGCATACCCGCGGTGCGCCGCCACAAGGTTCGGATTGAGTTCGAGCGCCCGCCGGTACCGGTCCTCGGCCTCCTTCCACTGCCACTGGTCCTTGCGGATGTCCGCCAGCGCAGCGTGCCCCTCGGCCTGTTCCGGATCCGCCGCCAGCGCCCTCTGCGCCGCCCGTTCGGCCTTCGGCAGCGCATCCTCCGGGCTGAGCGTCGCCGATCCGCTCAGCAGCCGGTACAGGCTTGCCAGCTCCGCATGAGCCAGCGCGAAGCCCGGCTCCACGGCCAGCGCCTGTTCGTAGTAGGCGGCGGCTTTCAGCCTGCTCTCGGCCGTGTACAGCCGCACTTGGTATCGCCCCAGCAGCAGCAGCTCATAGGCTTCCGGACGGATTCGCGCCCCGCGGGCCAGTCGCTCGCGCCCCTGCTCTGTCAGTTGCGCCCCGACGCGTTCGGCGATCTGCTGCGAAAGGTCCGCTTCCAGTCCCGCCAGTCCGGCCCGGCCGGGCAGAAACCGCTCACCCCAGATCTGTGTCCCGTCCGCCGCCACCATGTCCACTGTCACCCGCAGCCGTTGTCCCGCCTCCGCCACCGAGAGCAGGACCAGAACCCGCACCCCCAGCGCTCGCGCGGCCCTCCTGGCGTCGATCCGCTCACCGCGAAAGGCCCAACTCGAAGTCCGCGCGATCACCTTCAGACCGGGCACCTGGGCCAGCGTGTGGATCAGTCCCTCCGCGAGGCCATCCGCCAGGAAATCCCTCTCCAAGCCGGCGCCCGGCCCTACCAGGGGGATCACGGCCACCGACTGTCCCGCCGCCGGCACGGCACGGCGGGCATAGCTCCACCACCCCGCACCCGCCGCCGCCAACCCCGCCGCCGACAAGCCCCATGATCTGCGCGACCACCGCCGCCGCCTGCGCGCCGCGGCCGCATCGAGCACACCTCCCAGTTCGCGCTCCACGTCCTCCATGCTGGCGTAGCGCTTCGCCGGATTTCTCTCCAGGCAGCGCGCCACGATTTCCACCAGTCCCGGCGGCGCACCCGGACAAACTTCGCTCAGCGCCCGGGCCTCCCGTCCCGTACCGGCCAGAACCTCCGCCGCGGTCGCTCCCTCAAACGGTGGCCGCCTCGCCGCGGTTTCATACAGAATGCACCCGAATGAAAAGACGTCCGACCGTTCGTCGATCTCCAGCGTCCCTGCCGCCTGCTCCGGCGACATGTAGCCGGGTGTCCCTTCCGCCTTCCTGCCGCTCCTCCGGTGGGCCGCGCCCGGCTCGGCATCCGTCTCTCCGAAATGGCGCGCGATCAGCCGCGCCAGCCCGAAGTCCAGCAGTTTCACCAGACCGTCGCGCGTCACCATGATGTTTTCCGGCTTCAGGTCGCAGTGCACAACCCCCCTGGCATGCGCCTTTGCCAGCGCCCCGGCCGCCTGACGCAGATACCCCAGGAGCTCTACCGGATCCGCCTGCTCGGACTGAAGACGCAGCCGCAAGGTGTCCCCATCCACCTCCTCCATCGCGATATAGCAGCCCGCCGCGCTCTCCCCGACTTCATAGATCACCGCGATGTTGGGATGATTCAGGCTGGCCGCCGCCCGCGCCTCCTCCACGAAGCGCTTCCTCGCCGCCGCGGTCGCGGTCTCCGCCGGCAGCACTTTGAGCGCGACGTGCCGTCCGAGGCGCCCGTCCAGCGCCCGGTACACCAGCGCGGAACCCCCCAAACCCAAGAGCCGCTCGATCGAATACTGACCCACCACCCCTCCCGCCGGGAGGATCTTCATCGTGTTGGGATGTGGTCCCCAGCCCATGGCGGGTCACTCCGCCTTGGCATGACCCGCCTTCAGGTGCAGGTTGCGGATCAGGCGCGACAGGTAGGTCGGATTCAAACCCAGATGCCGGGCCGCTTCCCGCTGATTGCCCTGCGCCTCTTCCAGCGCAGCCAGAATCACCCGTTTCTTCTCCGCCGACACCATTTCGTGGTATCGGCTCACCTCGTCGGACTCCACCGCACCGTTCTCCAGCAGGCTCTCCGGCAAGTCTTCCGGCACGATCAGTTCCGACGAACCCAACACGGCGGCGCGCTCGATCGCATTCTCCAGTTCCCTGACGTTGCCCGGCCAATCGTAGGCCGCCAGCCGCCGCCTCGCCGCCGGCGAGAAGCCCGCAATCCGCCGCGGCGCCTTCGGCAGGAGGCGCGCCAGAAAGAAACTGGCCAGCACTGGAATGTCCTCCCGCCGCTCGCGCAACGCCGGCACGTGGATGGTGATGACGTTCAACCGGTAATACAGATCGTTGCGGAACGTACCGGCTCTCACAGCCTCCTCCAGGTTGCGGTTGGTGGCGGCAATCAGCCGGATGTCGGCGTGAATGGGCCGCAAGCCGCCCACTCGTTCGAACTCGCGCTCCTGCATCACTCGCAGCAGTTTGGCTTGCAGGGCGGGCGCCAGTTCTCCTACCTCGTCCAGAAACAGCGATCCGCCCTCGGCCACCTCGATCTTGCCTCGCTTCTGCGAGATCGCTCCGGTAAACGCGCCCTTTTCGTGGCCGAAGAGATCGCTCTCCAGCAGGTGCTCGGAGAGCGTCGCGCAGTTCACTGCCACGAACGGCCGCCCGTTCCGCCGGCTGCCCGCGTGAATCGCACGCGCCACCAGTTCCTTCCCCGTGCCGGTCTCGCCCCGGACGAGGACGGTGGAGTCCGCCGGCGCCGCCTTGGCTACCTGCCGCAGTACTTCTTCAAAGGCCGGACTCTGGCCCACCATGTTCTGACGCAGGTTCGTCTCCCGCATCAGGCGCAAGTTCTCCTCCTCCAGCCACTCCAGCCGGCGGACGCTGTCGAGGGCCGGCGCCGCGATCGCCGCTACCGCCGCCAGCCACTCCAGGTGCCCCTGATCGAGCTTCAGCCCGCCGCCACTCGACGCCGCGACGACGCCGCGGCACCCATCCGCGGAAACCAGCGGAGCCGCCAGCAGAGCGTTCCCCGCCTCGCTCCCCTCCAACAGCCGCGCCTCGCCATTGCACATCACCCGCCGGAGTTGCTCCTCTTCCACCTCCGGCCCCGGGCAGGCCCCCTCACTCCGCCACCACCCGTTGGCCGTCTCCAGCCTGCCCCGTTCCTCGTTCTCCAGCAGAACCGCCGCGCGCGCCTCCGGCAGGGCCTCGAATACCGCCTGCATCACCGCACTCGCCGCCGCCGCCGTGCTTCCGGCGGACGGCAACGCCAGGCTCATCCTCACCAGCGCCCCCAACTCCTTGCCGGAGCGCTGCCCCAGTGCAGCCGCCGCTGAAAGCAGCGCCGTTTCCAGGAACGGCGATGCCGTGGGGGTGATCACCATCGTCCGAGTCAGTCGCCGCGGCTCCACCGCTGCCACCGCCGCTCTTCGTTCCGCCTCCCCTTCCGCTTGATCCACGATCAGAAACTGCGCTGAGCCGATCCGAATCTCATCCCGGTCCTGGAGCGCTTCCCGTTGCACCTGGGCGCCGTTCACGAAGGTCCCGTTCTTCGATCCCAGGTCCTCGATCCACCATCCCGTCTCATCCGCGCCGATCACGGCGTGGTGCCAGGACACGGTCGGATCGTCGATGCACACCCCACTCTCCGGATCACGGCCGATGAACACTCGTCGCCCGTCCGGTACAGGAGTGAGCCCTGAGACAGGGCCTCCCACGGGAACCAGCAGAGGAGTCGACATCTCCGCTTGCAGTATAGGGCCTTTTACTCCCACTCGACCCTTGAATCATCTTTTCGGTTTCGCCAGATATCCGTTCGGATTACGCGGCGGGGCGCACGCGCCCGGGCTGCAAGCGCTCGGCGGCTTGTTTTCAATCGATTGTGGAGCGCCTGGTTTCTGGCACACCGATTGCCACTAGCAGGTCGTGGGACGAAAAGGAATCAGCCCCAGGCAACCTGGAGAAGATCCTCAGACCAAGTCCCTCGATAGGAGGTTGTTATGAACACTCGAACGATGTGCATGGTGTTCGCCCTGGTTCTCACCCTGGGTTGCCTCTCCGCCCAGGGACAGTCGTTGGTTGTGCGGGCGGATGTCCCCTTCGGCTTCGTGGCCGGCGAGACCAGCCTCCCGGCTGGGACGTATGAAATCAGTGCGCTCCAGCCCAAGGTGGTCTTCATGCGAACAACGGACCGTTCCAAGTCGGCCATGCTTCTGACGAACTCAGTGGTTTCCGCGGATCGGAACGGTAAGCCCAGGCTGGCCTTCAACAAGTACGGCGATGCGTACTTTCTGTCGGAAGTCTGGATCGACACCGCCATCGGAAATGCCGTCTGGAAGAGCCGGAAGGAAAAGGACATGGCGCTCTACGCTGCGCACGGCCCCTCCCGCGTCACCCTGGTGGCCACGAGCAAGAAGTAAACGCTTCGGCGCCGGGCCACGGAGTAGCCAGGATCGGAGGACGCGCTGAGGCTGCACGGCAGCCCGCGCCGGCTCGTTTGGAGCCGGCGCGGGCTGCCGTCTTTTGCTACCAGCGCGGCAGCACGCGCTGCCAGTTCGGGTCCACGTGCCGGCGCATCTCCTCGGCGTCGTCGCGCTTGCGGAAAGGCAGCTTGTGGTAGCGCTCCTCGATCCGCGCCACCTGGTCCATGTCGAGCTCGATGCCGAGCCCCGGCTTGTCCGGGATCACCACGGCGCCCTGTTTGAACTTCACCCGGCCGCCGGCCAGCACCTCGTCCTGCTCCGTCTGCCAGGGGTAGTGCGTGTCGCAGGCGAAGTGCATGGCCGGCGAGACGCAGCAGGCGTGGGCCATGATCATCATGCTCACGCCGAGGTGGTTGTTCGAGTGCATCGACACGCCCACGCCGAGGTGCTCGCAGAGGTCGGAAAGCCGCTGCACGTTGCGGATGCCGCCCCAGTAGTGCGGATCGGAGAGCACCACCTGCACGGCGTCGCTCTGCCAGGCGGGCAGGATGTCGTCGAAGCCGGTGACGGCGACGTTGGAGGCCAGCGGCGTCTCGATGCCGTCGGCCAGCAGGCGGCGCCGCACCTCGGCCATGCCTTCCATGCCGGCCGTGGGGTCTTCCAGGTAGCCGCCGCCGGAGAGTTCCTCCTGCAGCGAGATGCCCACGTGTACGGAGGTCTCGACAGACCAGGCGCAGTTGGGGTCGATACGCAGCGGGTACTTGGGCCCGAAGGCGTGCATCAACTGCCGGATGGTCTCAATCTCCAGTTCCGGCTCCAGCACGCCGCCCTTCAGCTTGATCTCCTGGAAGCCGTAGAAATCCACCATCTGGCGGCACTGGCGGACCATGGATTCCGGCGTCAGGCACTCGCCGTACTCGTCCTCGCGGGCGTCGCCGCCCAGGCCGCCGCCGCCGCCGTGCTTGTAGAACAGGTAGGCGGAGAAGGGCGCGGCGTCGCGGGCGCGTCCGCCCAGCAGGTCGCACACCGGCTTGCCCACGGCCTTGCCGATGATATCGAGGCAGGCCGCCTCGACGGCCGCGAAGGCGCGCGTGCGGGCGTCGCGCGGATTCTCGCCCGGCACCAGCCACGTCTGCGAGCGGTCGCCCGACGCCTCCGGCCGGCCCCAGCCCATCCACAGGGCATGCATCTGGAACGGATCCATGCCGAGGACCATCGGCTTGATGGCCTCCAGCGCGGCCAGCGACCCGTCGCCGCCGTGGGCTTCACTGATGCCCGTCAGGCCGCCGGTGGTCTGAAGGACGAGGATCGTACGCAGCGCATAGGGCGCATGGCGGCCATAAGAGCTGCGAAGGGGGGGATCGGCGACGGCGACCGGATGGATGGAAAAAGACGAAATGCGCACGACGTGAAGATATCACGCCGTGCGCATGGAAATCCGGCGGGAGACTACTTTCGCATGCCCGTATTCGGGCTCTTCAGGCGCAACTGCCGCAGCTTGCGCTTGTTGCGCTTCGGCTTGGTGATGATAAACGTGCCGCTGCCCAGGTACTGCGCCTGATACAGATTCTCTTTAACCTTCTCTGCCAAGGGGACCTCCACTCAGGATCGTTCAGAAACATTATTGTACCGCAACAGGATACATTGGTTGGTGTTGGGCGCGGGCGGCGGGCGCGAGATTCGCGAGTCCATCGGGCGCGGCGTTCGTCTATCTGAACAGGAGGATCCCCCTCATTTCCGCACGACTTTGGCTGTGCATAGCGGTGCTGGCCTTTCGCGCCGCCGCCCAGGCGCCCAGCGCCGACCAGATCCGGAAGGTGACGGACGAAATCGCCCGCATCACCGGCCTGGAGGTGAAGCGCGCGGTCCCTTCCGAGACCATCACGCGGGAGGCCTGGAAAAAATGGGTGGACGACGAGATCCGCCGCACCGTCAAGCCGGAAGAGATCCGCGCCGACGAAACCACCCTGCGCCTGCTGGGCCTCATTCCCCAGGACTTCGACCTGCGCAAAGCCACCGTGGACCTGCTGGGCGAGCAGGCCGCCGCGCTCTACGACCACCGCCGCCGGAAGATGCTCTTCGTCGAGGGCGGAGCGGCCGGCTTCATGCAGGAGGCCGTGCTGGTGCACGAACTTTCGCACGCCGTAGCCGACCAGCACTTCGACATGCGCCACTTCCTGGACAAAGGCGCCAAGACCGATGAAAGCCAGACCGCGCGGCTGGCCGTCGTCGAAGGCCAGGCCATGTGGATCATGCTCGAAAGCCAGGTGCAGCGCATGGGCGGGGGGTCGCTGGCCACCAACCGCACCGCGCTCGACCTGATGCTGCCCGCCATGGGGCAACTGGCGGCGGAAAGCTACCCCGTTTTTGCCCACGCGCCGCTGTACCTGCGCGAGACGCTCGTCTTCCCCTACACCGCCGGCCTGCTGTTCCAGCAGGCGGCAGTGGAGCGCTTCGGCAAGCAGGCGTTCAGCGAGGTGCTGCGCCACCCGCCCAACACCACCAGCGAGGTGCTGCATCCGGGCCGCTGGCCGGCCGCGGCCGTGGCGGCGGCCCCTGCGCTGCCCGCCGTGGAGAACCCCAAGTCCATGAAAAAAATCTCCTCGGGCACCCTGGGCGAGTTGGACCTGCGCATCCTGCTGAAGCAGTATGCCTCGGAGAAAGAAGCGGACCAGGTCGCGCCGTTGTGGCGCGCCGGAGCCTTTGAACTGCTCGAAAACCGCAAGAACCGCCGCCCCACCGTGCGCTGGGCCGTCGCCCTGGAATCGCCCGAGGCCGCCCAACGCTTCCTCAGTCTCTACGCGCGCGTGATCGAAGGCAAATGGAGGACCGCCGCCTTCGATGAGCGTTCCCCGTCCCTGCTGCTGGGCCGCGGCGAAGCCGGCGGATTCCGCATCGCCGCCGAAGGCTCCGTGGTGCGCGGCGTGGAGGGCCTGGAAGACGGCCCGGAACGCTCGAAACGGTGAGAGGCTCGCAGCCGTCCTGCGATATATTGAAGGTACTCCCCTTATGATGCAGAGAAGATCCTTCCTCAGCGCCGGCCTGGGCCTCGGCGCCGGCGCCGCCTTGAGCAGCCTGGACCTGTCGGCGCAGATCAAGACCCCCAAGCAGGCTCCGGAACTCGTCATCACGCTGAACAGCGGCGAGCAGATGCTGCTGAGCAAGTTCCGCGGCAAGGTCGTCATGCTCGAATTCCTGCTGACCACCTGCCCGCACTGCCAGGTCTGCTCTTCCACGATGCAGAAGGTGTACGCCGACATGGGAGACAAGTTCCAGCCCCTGGGCGCCGCCATCAACCCCAACAACATGACCGAGGCGCGGATGATGGTCCCGCAATACATCTATTCGCTCGGCCTGCGCTTCCCCGTGGGTTGGACGAACCGCGAGATGGCGTACCAGTGGCTGGAGGCCAGGACGACGGGCCCCATCTACTTCCCGCAGGTGGTCTTCATCGACCGCAAGGGCGTCATCCGCCACCACTTCCCGGGCGGCGACGACTTCTTCAAGAGCGAAGAGGCCAACATGCGCAAGACGCTGCGGGAACTGCTCAGCGAGCACGCGGCCGTGCCTGGGAAGTCAGCGAGGAAGGGCGTCTGATGCGCATCGCCGCTTCCGCCCTGCTGGCCGCCGTCTTCGTTTTCAGCGCAGTGGCCGCGGATGTGCCCCGCCCCGCCGGCCCGGTGGAGTTCATCTCCTACACCGGAGAACAGGTCCGGCTGAGCGGCCTGAAAGGCAAGGTGGTGGCCATCGAGTTCCTGCTCACCCACTGCCCGGGCTGCAAGCACAGCGCCGGCATCCTGGCCAAGCTGCAGAATCAGTACGGCCCGCGCGGCCTGCAGGTGATCGGTCTCGCCATCGATGACGGCGCCGGCCCGAAGATCCCGATGTTCGTCCGCGAAACGGGCGCCAACTTCCCCATTGGCGTCTACAACGGCGACAAGGCGCGCGAGTATCTGCAGATCCCGCTGATGAACCGCATGATGATGCCGCAGGTGGCCATCGTCGACCGCCGCGGGACAATCCGCGAGCAGCACAGCGGCGACGATCCCTGGATGGCGCCGGCCATCGAGGAGATGAATCTCCGCAAGACGATTGAAAAACTCCTGGCCGAAAGGCCCGGCCGCGCGCCCGCCAAGGCCCCGGCCAAGAAAAAGTAGGAACAGGAAAAACCGATGCGCACTCTTTTGCTGAGCCTCTGCCTGGCCCTCACCGCCGGGGCGCAGGCTCCCAACACCCTGACCCAGGCCGAGAAGAAAGAGGGCTGGACGCTGCTGTTCGACGGCCGGTCGATGAAGGGCTGGCAGCCCGTGCCGGCCGATGCCTGGGCCGTGGAGGACGGCTGCCTGAAGTCGCTGTCCCACCCGGCGCTGCGCGAGGACCTGATCTCACAGGCCGCCTTCGGAGACTTCGAACTGAAGTTCGACTGGAAGGTGGCTCCCGGCTCCAACAGCGGCGTGAAGTACAAGATCCAGGACAGCGTGCTGGTGGACAACCAGCAACTGCCGCAGCGGATGTCCTTCGAAAAGCAGGTGGCCTACTTCCTGAAGACCCGCTCCGCCAGGCGCGAACTGGTGAAAAAGGGAGCGGACGCGCAGGTCTACCCCGTGGCCTTCGAATACCAGGTGATCGACGACGCGAAACACTCCGACGCCCTCCACAACGTCTCCAGCCGCGCCGGGGCGCTGTACCGCATGGCCGCGCCGTCCACGCCGGCGGCGAAGCCGGTGGGCGAGTTCAACGAGGCGCGCATCGTCGTGCACGGCCTGCACGTGGAACACTGGCTGAACGGAGTGAAGGTGGTGGACACCCGCCTGGACACGCCCCAGGTGCGGGCCTCCATCGAGCAGCGCTGGGCCGCCGACAACCCGGTGCGCGATCTGCTCGAGAAGATGCCGCAGCAGCGCTGCCCCATTTCGCTGCAGAACCACAACGATGTGGCCTGGTACCGCAACATCAAGATCCGCGAACTGAAGTAGCGGCTTGGGTTTGCGAGCCGTTTCGCGCTATCATGCCTCTAGAGCGCCCGTAGCTCAGCTGGATAGAGCGTTTGCCTCCGGAGCAAAAGGTCGCACGTTCGAATCGTGCCGGGCGTACCAGCATTCATAACGACTTAGGGGCCACCGCACGGTGGCCCCTTCGGCGTTTGTGGGGGATCTTGCGGGGACCCGGTCAGTGCGCCCGGCTCAGGCCGCGCCGCCGCGCGTACTCGTTGCCCAGTTCGGACCGCCGCTCGTCGCTCAGCACCTGCTTGGCGAGCCCGAACAGGATCCGCTCTTCCACGGCGAAATGCTCGCGCGTCATCTCGATCAGGCGCATCAGCAGGCCGCGCGCCCGGGGCTCTTCCGTGTGGTCCCGCAACTCCTCGAGCATCGCCCGTTGCTCGTTGTGCTCGCCGAACATCGCATCCAGGGCCTCGCGCACTCCCACCTGTTCCACCGGCAGGGAGTGAAACAGCAACTGGTCCTCTTCGATGGCGTGGGCCATCAACAGCGCTTCCAGCGTCTCGCCGCTGGCCTGAATCTCGCGCAGATTCATGGACGGCAAACGCACCTCCACGTGCCGGAAGAGCGTCAGCAGGCAGCCGTGCTCTCCCAGTAGCAGGTCGATGAGATCGAGATCCGGTCGCGGAATGAAAGCCGACATTAGCGTCCTGATCGCCTATTCTGCCAGATCCCGATCTCTTGTTTCAACAGCGATTATGGCCTCCCCCGCCGGGTCAGCGGCCCGGTGCCAGGCGGATCAGCTCCACGCCTTCCAGCTTCTCCAGCGCGGCGAGGGCGGAAAGCGCGATGCGGCCGCGGCGGATCTTGGCCACTTTTGGCTCCACGGTCTGCTCGAAGCCCAGGCGCGAGAGGGCGGCCAGCAGGCCGGCGCGGGGCTCGGTGAGCCAGATCTCTACCTCTACCTTGCGCGAGAGATCCATGCTGGAGGCCCGCATGGCGGCCAGGGCGGGATCCAGACGGCCCGCCTTGAAGGCATCGGCGGCCCCGGCCGGCACGGCACCGGCGGCCCCGGCCGGGCGAGGCGCCTGCTGGCGCGCCGGCGCGGAAAACGATGGCGGAGCATTCATCATCCCCAGCGTGGCCGGGGCGGAGCGGAACGCCGCCATCTCGGCCTTGGCTTCGCGCGCGCCGAACACGCCCTGGTGGCTCACGCCTTCCGGCATCTCCGCCGGCACTTCGATGCGCACCGGCTTGCCGTCGCGGGTGACCACCTGCTCCTCCACGGCCACGAAGCTCGTGTAGGGCGTCATCAGGCGGAACTCCAGGCCCAGCCGCGTGATCGCCTCGACATCGGGGTTGCGCGGGTTCTGCATGGAGAGCTGGTCCACGCGGCGGCGCGCCCACAGCGACGCCAGCACGTCGTGCGACGCCTCGCTGCCCGGCAGCGCCACGGGCAGGCTGCGACTGAACGGCCGGCCCGACATCCGCCCGCGCAGCGTGATGGCGCCGGAGGCGGGGCTCGTATAGCGGCCGAACAGCACCACGGGCCTGGCGGCGAAGAGGTCCGGCACGCGCCGCGGGTAGACGTCGGCCACCGGCAGCCCGCCCCAGTCCACGGTGACGTCGGTGAGCAGCGGGTTGCGCACGCGCTCGTGGAAGCGCCGCGCGGCGGCCGAGCCGTCGTCGTTCAAGCCGACGTATTCCACCTCACCGCGCCCCTCCTCCGCCATCTTGTCCAGCAGGTAGCGGTTCACGGCGCTGCCGATGCCGAAGCTGAAGACGCGTGCCTCGGGGTGGCGCTGGATCTCGGCCAGGATCTCGTTCTCATTGCCCACGTAGCCGTCGGTCATGAAGCAGATGACGCGCACCTTGCCCGTCTCGCTCGAAGGTGCGAAGGCCGCGCGCACGGCCTTCATCATCTCCGTGCGCCCGCTTCCGTACGACCCGCTCAGAAACTGCTGGGCCAGCCGCACGTTGCCCGCCGTGGCCGGCACCGGCTCCGGGAACAGCACGCGCGTGTCGCCGGAAAAGGTGATCAGGTTAAAGGTGTCGCGCGGGTAGAGCCCGGCCATGGCCAGGCTCATCGCTTCCTTGGCTTTTTCAATGGGGAAGCCGCTCATGGAGCCGGAGGTGTCCAGCACGAACACCAGTTCCTTGGGCGTGACGTCCTCCATTGTCACGCGCTCCGGCGGTTGCAGGATCAGCGTGAAGAAGCCGCCGCGCGCGTCGTGGTGCGCCAGCACGGCGTCCGTGATGCCGGCTCCGGCCACGCCGTAGCGCAGGATGAAGTCCTTGTTCGGGATCACGGCCTGCTGCTTCAGCAGCACTTCGGCGCGGCTGGCGGACTGCCGCGTCACGGCGATTTCGTGCGTGGGCGATTTCAGCGCGTCCACGGGCACGCCGGCGTCGAGCTTCAGCGACAGCGACAGGTCGTGCCCGGCGCGCGTCTCCGGCGGCGCGTACTTCGGATTCGTGCCCTGGTCGTTGTAGCGCGG
>DAHVTI010000187.1 GCA_027324255.1 Bryobacterales bacterium
CCTGAAACCAGAATCGAGTCGCCCGGCTGGATGGAGGCGGGCTCGAGCGTCAGCGAGTGCGTGAAGAAACCGATGCCCGAAGTGTTGATGTAAAGCTGGTCGGCGTGCCCCCGCTCCACCACTTTCGTATCGCCCGTCACAATGCGCACACCGGCCGCGCGCGCCGCCGCGGCCATCGATTGCACCACGCGCGCCAGCGTCTCGATTTCGAGTCCTTCTTCCAGGATGAAGGCCGCCGACAGCGCGCGCGGCGCGGCCCCGGCCATGGCCAGGTCGTTCACCGTTCCGTGCACCGCCAGCGACCCGATGTCGCCGCCCGGAAAGAAAATCGGCCGCACCACGAACGAATCCGTCGTGAAGGCCAGCCGCTCGCCCGGCGCCGCCACAATGGCGGAATCCGTCTGGTGCTGCGGCTCGAAGGCGGCCGCGAAGATGTTCTCGATCAGGTCCCGCATCAGCCGCCCGCCGCCGCCGTGCGCCATCAGGATGCGCGGGTAGCGCGCCAGCGGCACGGGGCAGGAAAAAGCAAACTCAGCCATGATGCCTCTGATACCGATAGTAGGCCGCGCAGGAGCCTTCGGAGGAAACCATCGTCGCCCCCAGCGGATGTTCGGGCGTGCAGGCCGCGCCGAAGGCCGGGCACTCGAACGGCTTCCGCGCGCCCTGCAGGATCAGCCCGCTGATGCACTCCGCCGGTTCCTGCACCTCGCCCGTCTCCAACGTGAAGCGCTCTTCCGCGTCGAACTCGCGCCACTCGCTCCTCAGCCGCAGCCCGCTCCGCGGGATCTCGCCGATGCCGCGCCACTTGCGCGGCCCCACTTCAAAAATCTCCCGCACCAGCTTGCGCGCCAGCGGATTGCCCTCGCGCCGCACCGCCCGCGCGTAGCGGTTCTCCACCTCCGCCCGGCCTTCCTCCAGTTGCTTCACGCAGGCCAGGATCCCTTCCAGCAGGTCCAGCGGCTCGAAGCCCGTCACCACCACCGGCACTCGATACTTGCGCGCCAGCGCATCGTACTCTTCATAACCTTCCACCGCGCACACGTGCCCGGCGGCCAGAAAGCCCTGCACCTGCGCTCCGGGCGAAGAGAGTATCGCCTCCATCGCCGGCGGCACCAGCACGTGCGAGACCAGCAGCGAAAAATTCATCACTCCTCTTTGCCGCGCCGCCGCCACCGCCATCGCGTTGGCCGGTGCCGTCGTCTCGAAGCCCACCGCGAAGAACACCACCTGTCTCTCGGGGTTCTGCCGCGCCAGTTCCACCGCGTCGAGCGGCGAGTACACGATCCTCACATCGCCTCCGCGCGCCTTCACCGACAACAGGTCCGCGTGCGAGCCCGGCACCCGCAGCATGTCGCCGAACGATGTGAAAATCACCTCCGGCCGCGTGGCCAGTTCCAGCGCCTTGTCGATCTGCTCCAGCGGCGTCACGCACACCGGACACCCCGGCCCGTGCAGCAGCGTGATCTGCGGCGGCAAAATCTGATCGAGGCCAAAGCGCAGGATGGAGTGCGTCTGGCCGCCGCAGATCTCCATGATCCGCCACGGCCGCGTCACCGCGCGTTCCAGTGCCGCGGCCACCTGCCGCGCCACCCGCGGATCGCGGTATTCGTCCAGAAATTTCATTCCGGCTGTTCGCCCATCTCGCGCAGCAGCTCCAGCGTCCTCTCCGCCTCCGCCTCGTCGATGGTGTTCAGCGCGAAGCCGGCGTGCACCAGCACGTAGTCGCCCGGCTGGGCTTCCGGCGTGTAGGCCAGCGACGCTTCCTTGATCACTCCGGCGAAGGAGACGCGCGCCATCCGCGTCAGCGGGTCGCTGCCCGTGATCTCGATAATCTGTCCGGGGATGGCTAGGCACATGGCAAGGGCTCCAGGGCGGCGGCGAGAATCTGGCCCGCGGCAATCGAGCCGTCGTTCGGCGGGAGCAGGCGGTGCGTGAACACGGTGAAACCGGCGCCCCGCAGCCGCGCGGCGGCCTTCTCCGTCAGCAGCGCGTTCTGGAAGCAGCCGCCGGTGAGCAGCACCCTTTCCGTGCCCGCGCCGCTCACGACACTGAAAATGGCCTCCACAAGAGAATTATGGAATATCGCCGCCCGCTCCGGCACGGGCAGCCCGCTCCGCGTCAGGGCTTCGAACAGCGGCTGCCAGTCCGTGCCCATCTGCACCGTCTCCTGCGTGGCCGATTCGCGCGCCGCGAACTCCAGCGCCATGGCCGCCTCGCCTTCGAACGAAGAGACCGCGCACAGCCCCAGCAGCGCCGCCGCGGCGTCGAACAGGCGCCCCGCCGAAGTCGTCTGCGGCGTATTCAGCCGCGCCTCCAGCATGCGCTTCAGCAGCCGCCACTCGGTCTCGGAAAAGAGCGCGCGCGCCTGCTCCTCACTGCCGAACTCGTGCAGCACGCCCAGCAGCGACCGCCGCGGCTCGCGCACCGCCTGCTCGCCCCCCGGCAGCAGGAACGGCCGCAGGTGCGCCGCCCGCTTCACTTCCCGCCCATCGAAGTGCAGAAATTCGCCGCCCCACACCGTCCCGTCGCTGCCGTAGCCGGACCCATCCCAGCAAGCAGCCAGCAGCGGCGCCGCGATGCCGTGCTCCAGCACGCCCGCGAACAGGTGCGCCGCATGGTGCTGCACCGGCCGCACCGGTAGGCCCGTCGCGCGCGCCGCCCGCGTCGAGCCGTAGTCGGGATGCAGGTCGCACGCCACCGCCCGCGGCCGCAGTTGATATGTGCGCGTCAGGTCGTCCAGCGATCGCCGGTGGCTTTCCAGCGCCGCCAGCGTCGAGAGGTCGCCCAGGTGTTGCGAGAGAAACACCAGCCGTCCGCGCGAAAACGCCACCGTGTTCTTCATGTGCGCGCCCGTCGCGATCATCTCCGGCAGTTCGACGCCCGCCTCAATGGGCAGCGGCGCGTAGCCCCGCGCGCGCCGCAGCAGCACGGGCTTCGAGTCGATGTAGCGCACAATCGAATCGTCCACCGGCCGCAGGATCGCGCGGTCGTGCATCAGGAACAGGTCGGCAACGCCGCGCAGCCGTTCCAGCGCCTCGGCGTTGTCGATGCAGATCGGCTCGTCCGTCAGGTTGCCGCTGGTGGCGACAACCGGCCCGCGCAGCGCATCGAGCAGCAGCGCGTGCAGAGGCGAGTAAGGCACCATCACGCCCAGCAGCGGATTGCCTGGCGCCACCTCGGCCGGCAGCGTGGTGTCGTTCTCCACCAGCACGATGGGCGACTGCGGCGTGTGCAGCAGCGGCTCCGGGTGATCCGGCATCATCACCGCGAACGGTTTCGTGGGCCGCCGCTTGCGGTGCCGCAGCGTCTCCAGCGCGCCGCGGTTCTGCGCGTCGCACAACAGGTGGAAGCCCCCGATGCCCTTCAGCGCCACGATGCGCCCGTCGCGGATAGCCTCTACCGCGGCCGTCAGCGCGTCGTGCCCCAACGCCAGCCGCTCATCGCCGGCCGAGCGCAGCTCGAGCCGCGGCCCGCACTCCGCGCAGCAGTTCGTCTGCGCGTGAAACCGCCGGTCGCCCGGGTCGCGGTACTCCGCCTCGCACGCCGCGCACAGCGGGAAGTGCCGCATCGACGTCAGCGGCCGGTCGTACGGCAGCCCCTCGACAATCGTGTAGCGCGGCCCGCAGTGCGTGCACGAAGTGAACGGGTATTGATGACGTCGGTTGCCGCGCGCGCGGATGTCGGCCAGGCACGCGGGGCAAACAGCCAGGTCGGGCAGCAGGAATGCAGCGGGCGCGCCCGAGCCGTCGCTCGTCCGCACTTCAAACTGGAGCGAGCCTTGCTCAGGAGCCGCTTCCGTTTCGAAGCCAGCCACCACCGCGTTCGCCGGCGGGCAGCGCCGCAGGTGCTCCGCGAAATTCGACACCGCGCCCGCCGCGCCCTCCGCCTCGATCAGCACGCCCTGCGCGTTGTTCAGCACGTAGCCCGTGAGCCCGGCTTCGCGCGCCATCCGGTAGACGTGCGGGCGGAACCCGACGCCCTGCACGGCGCCGGTAATGCGGATGCGTAAACGCATGCCACTCCATCATATTGAGGAAACGGGGGAGAAGAACGCAGGCGGGAAAACGGGGCGGGGAAGCGGGGAGACGGCGCTGGAGCCGCCTCCCCGGATGAACAGCTAGCCCTTGATCTCCTTGAAGCCCCAGCCCTTGCGGAACACGGGCCTCAGCAGCTTGTTGGCCTCGGAGTTGTTGGTGATGCGCATTTTGTCCGGGTCGTACTCGAGCTTGCCTTCGTGGCGCAGCGCGGCCACGCCCAGCAGCATCCATTCAACGAACGGCGCTGCCACGTCGAAGTTCGAGCACGCCGGATCGCCACCCTTGCACGCGCGAATGAAGTCGCGCATGTGGCCGGGCGAACGCGTCAGCAGCGGCGGCGGCATGTGGTAGTCCTTCATCTTCTCCACCGGCAGCAGTCGCGTCACTTCGCCGTAGGTGCCCGTCGTCAGCAGGCCCTTTTCGCCGATGAACACGCTGCCGTCGGGCGTCGGGAAGCGCAACTGCGCGCCCGGCTCCCGCATCTTCTGGAAAGTGTCCCAGTTGAACACGCGGCCCGGCGAGTGGAACTCGAAGCCCGCCGGTTGGCCCATGCCCGGGGCGCCGCCCGGCCCGCGCCGCTGGCCGCGTCCGCCGCCCGGCCCGCCCGGTCCGCCGGTGGTCAGGAACGGCGGATCGCCCAGCCATTCGCCTTCCGGCACGCCCGGCACCTTCGGGTTCTCCTTCAGGCCGTCGTACCAGAAGATCTTCAGCGCCGGCATGTCGCCATACGGCGCGAAGTCGTAGCGCGTTACCGAGGCCTTCGGGAACATGAACGGGCTGGTGCCTTCTTTCTTGATGCACTCCACGCCCACGATCTTGCGCTTGGAAAGGTGCAGCGCCATGTTCGGCGCTCCCAAGATGTGGCACGCCATGTCGCCCAGCGCGCCGCAGCCGAAATCATAAAACCCGCGCCAGTTGAATGGCTGATAGAAGAAGCCGCCCCAGCGGTCCGGCTCCGTCTTGCCGCCGGCCGTGAACGGGCGGTCCGCCGCCACGCCCAGCCACAGGTCCCAGCTCAGCGTATCCGGCACCGGGTCCGGCCCCGGAATCTCGGTCAGGCCCTGCGGCCACAGCGGCCGGTCGCTCCAGGCGTGCACTTCCGTCACGCTGCCGATCTCGCCGTTCCATACCATCTCGGCGCACTGCCGCGTGCCTTCGTTCGAATAGCCCTGGTTGCCCATCTGCGTCGCCACGCCGTACTTGCGCGCCGCCGCCCGCATCTGCCGCGCTTCCCACACCGTGCGCACCAGCGGCTTCTGTGTGTACACGTGCTTCTGCCGCTCCATGCAGGCGATGGCCGCCGTGGCGTGCATGTGGTCCGGCGTCGCCACGATCACCGCGTCGATGTTCTTCGCCTCTTTGTCGAGCATCTCGCGGAAATCGCGATAGCGCGGCGCGTTCGGGAACCGCTTGAAAGTCGGAGCCGCGCGCCGGTCGTCCACGTCGCACAGCGCCACGACGTTCTCCGTCGGCGCCGCCGCGCCCAGGTTCGCGGCGCCCTGCCCGCCGGAGCCGATCGCGGCCATGTTCAACTTCTCATTGGGGGACCTGTACCCCGCGAACTTCAGGTTTGCCGTGCTGCCATAGCCGGCGGCCGGAACCGCTCCGGCCAGCAGAGAACCGTAGAAAAAGTGTCTTCTCGAAACGGACATAAGTATCTCCTGTGGAGGACCCGCTGCAATTATACATGGCGGTACCCCGGAGGAGGTTGGTCACCTACGCGAAGCAGCAGTCGTAGTCTCGACAGCAAACGTGGTTCGAGTAGGCTCCAATCTGGCCGTCGCACTCGGCCACTCCCACCATGTAGATTGAGATACACCAAGCACAACCTTGAGTGCACCACACGCACGCGTACGGGTCGCCCATGCAACCAACATCCGGGTTCTCCCCGCGGTACCAAACGACTCCGGAAGGGTAATCCACGCAAAGGCCAACTCCGCATGCTCCGCAGGACATGTAGCTCCAGGGACAATCCGCTTGGACGGGAAGTGCAATCAGCACCATGAGAATCGCCAGCAAGAAACGGCAAGACTTAGTTCTCGACATTGGATTCCCTCCTATAAGACGCCTGAATAACAAGCGACTCCACCTTGCAGGAACACCAAGCACATCTGGTCGCCGATCTGTCCTAGTTTCCAAGGTATTTTGAACGATGGACTGGTCCTGCCGGGCAACGTGATGTAGATCCGATCAACCGGGGTTCCATCGGGCGAAAGTCGGAGAATCACTGATCGCTGAATCGTGTACGGCGCGACGAAGGCTAACACGTTACCCCGTGCGTCGATACCTGTTGCCAAGATGCTCAGTGAATGGGCATCCTTGGGGGCAGAGGTTTGCTTAGCGTAGTATTCTGCTGAGCGGCGAATCTCACTGGCAGTCGCGGAAAAATGTCTGACCTCGTTTCTTGTCAAATCGACTCGAGTAATTGAGCCAAGTTCACGGTCAACGATACGGACTTCGGAGGGTGATGCGCTCTCGAACGAGAAGTCGCGAGGCACAGTGGCCAGTTGGGGCACAGGGATTCTTCTTCGCGGGGAAGTGCCGAGAGGGACAACTTCAACTTCTTTGGAGGGTAACAGTCGAATGATTGAATCGCCGACGAGCTTCTGACGAAGTGGAGATTCCCCTGTCTGCCATTCCGCGACCTTCTCTCCCTTTCGGTTGAATTCTTCCAGCGGAGACCCAGCCCGTTGAACCAGTATCCCGCCAGGAGCCCGCACATCCATGAAATAGTACTGCTTTCCTGGCAGCACGAATTCAAACAGCGCTTGACCAGAAATGTTTGCGGCACCCAGGACCCACCGGCGGTTTGCTTTGTCGGCCATCAAGTAGTACAAACCATCCTGACAAAGCCGGATACTTTGTGCGGTTGAAGCTGGAGTGGGTGGCCACAGTGCAAAGGATTTGCTGATAGTGTTCGGCGCTTGGGCTTTCACCGAAGCCATGAAGCCCATTGCGGAAAATGCGTTGGTTAGGAAGCATCGTCTGTGGAGCATAAAGCAACCCGCCCGATGATAGGTCTAGGCTGCTGCGGCGTCAAGGCAAAGAACTCGCGAACTGAGGGGTTATCTCGGAGTAATCAGCCCGCCCAGCTTGTCCGCCTCCGGCGCCGCCGTCCGCGGAAACAGCGTCGAATACGCCTCCAGGTACTTCAATCCCGCGCCCGTGTTGTACACCACGATCCGTTCGTTCTTCTTCAGGAACCCGTTCGCCAGCAGCCCCTCCAGCGCCGCATAGCACGCCGCCCCCTCCGGCGCCGCGAAGATGCCCTCCAGCCGCGCCAGCTTCGCGCCCGCCTCCAGCGTCGCCCGGTCCGGCACCGCCACGCACGTCCCTTCGCTCTCCCGCACCGCCTTCAAAATCAGAAAATCGCCCAACGGCTTCGGCACCCGCAGCCCGGCCGCCACCGTGGACGCGTTCTCCCAGAACGTGGCCCGCTCCGCGCCTTCATTGAAAGCCTTCACCATCGGCGCGCACCCGTCCGCCTGCACCACGATCATCTTCGGCCGCCTGGACCCGATCCACCCCAGCGCTTCCATCTCATCGAACGCCTTCCACATCCCGATCAGCCCCACGCCGCCGCCCGTCGGATAGAAGATCGCGTCCGGCAGGTTCCACTGGAACTGCTCCGCCACCTCGTACCCCATCGTCTTCTTGCCTTCGATCCGGTACGGCTCCTTCAGCGTGTTGACGTCGAACCAGCCTTCTTTCTCTTTCCGCTCCGCCACCATCCGGCCGCAGTCCGAGATCAGCCCGTCCACCAGCGTCACCTGCGCGCCGAAGCTCTTGCACTCGATGTAATTGGCCTGCGGCACGTCCTTCGGCATGAAGATGTGTGCCTCGATGCCCGCCGCCGCCGCATACGCCGCCGTCGCGCTCGCCGCATTGCCCGCCGAGCCCAGCGCCACTTTCTTCACGCCCAGTTCGTGGCACATCGAGATGCAGCACGCCAGCCCGCGCGCCTTGAACGACCCCGTCGGGTTGATCCCCTCGTCCTTCACCCACAGGTTTTCCGCCCCCACCGCCGCGCCGTAATTCCGCGTCCGGATCAGCGGCGTCCAGCCCTCCCCCAGCGAAATCATCGACGGCGGCTTCGACACCGGCAGCACCGGCGCGTAGCGCCACATCGACGACGGCCCGCCCGCAATCCACTCCCGGCTCCAGCTCTGCCGCGCCGCCTGCAGGTCGTAGCGCACCAGCAGCGGCCCGCCGCACGGGCACAGGTTCAACGGTTGTCCGGATGCGAATGTCTGCCCGCATAGGCTGCACTCGAGATGCGTCAGCGTAGTCATCTCTTGAAGCATACTGGAAACATGTTGCGGACGAGGTCTCTCGCTTTTCTTCTGTCCTGCTCCGCCCTCCTGGCCCAGCAGTCCCCCGACGAAGCCTACACAAAGAAGATCCGGGAATTCACCACCGATCCCATGTTCCTCACGGAGCTGGTCGATCATCTCCCGGCTTCCACGAAGGTGCCCACGCCCGAAAAATTCCTCGGCTACATCGCGGGAGCCGCCGACAAGCTCACCTACGCCAAGGACATCTACCGCTACATGCGCGAAGTCGAAAAGACTTCCCCGCGCGTGAAGGTCATGTCCATCGGCCAGACCGAAGAAGGCCGCGAGATGATCGTCGTCTTCGCCTCCGACGAAGCCAACCTCAAACGCCTCGACCGCCTCAAGGACATCACCGCCCGCCTGTCCGATCCCCGCAAGACCAGCGACGCCGAAGCCGGCAAGCTCATCAGTGAAGGCGTCCCCTTCTACTGGGCCACCGGCTCCATCCACTCCACCGAAACCGGCTCGCCCGAAATGCTCATGGAACTCGTCTACCGCCTCGCCGCCGAAGAGACGCCGTTCCTCGATGAGATCCGCAAAAACATGATCGTCATGGTGACGCCCGTCATCGAAGTCGACGGCCGCGAGAAGATGGTCGACCTCTACCGCTGGCGCAAGGCCAACCCCGGTAAGCCCGCCCCCAGCCTCGTCTATTGGGGCAAGTACGTCGCCCACGACAACAACCGCGACGGCATGGCCCTCTCTCTCGCCCTCAGCCGCAACATCACCCGCGCGTTCCTTCAATACCACCCCCAGGTCGTTCACGACCTCCACGAATCGGTGCCCTTCCTCTACACCTCCACCGGCATGGGCCCCTACAACGCCTGGCTCGATCCCATCGAGATCAACGAGTGGCAGAAAATGGCCTGGCACGAAGTGGAGGAGATGACTAAGCGCGGTGTGCCCGGCATCTGGACCTGGGGCTTCTACGACGGCTGGGGCGCCAACTACATGATGGAGGTCGCCCACGGCCACAACTCCATCGGCCGCTTCTACGAGACCTTCGGCAACGGCGGCGCCGACACCCGCGAGCGCACGGTCCAGGCCTCCCAAACCTCACGCCAGTGGTTCCGCCCCAATCCTCCTCTCCCCAAGGTGAAGTGGTCCCACCGCAACAACGTCAACCTCCAGCAGAGCGCCCTCCTGCTCTCCATGAATTTCACCGCCCGCAACCGCGAAACCTTCCTCCGCAACTTCTGGCTCAAGAGCAAGCGCAGCGTCGCGAAAGCCTCCACCGAAGGCCCCGCCGCCTACGTCATCGATCCCGCCGAGCGCCCCAACGAAGCCGCCTCGCTCATCGATCTGCTCAAGCTCCACGGCGTCGAAGTCCAGCGCCTCACCGCGGACGCCGAAATCGCCGGCGCCAAGCTCGCCGGCGGCTCCTACGTCGTGCGCATGGATCAGCCCTACTCGCGCCTCGCCGACATGCTGCTCGACAGGCAGTACTACAACGCCAACGACACCTCCCCCTACGACGACACCGGCTGGACCCTCACCGCCCTCCGCAACCTCAAGTCCACCCGCGTCACCGACGCCGCCATCCTCAAGGCCCCCATGGCCCCCGCCGCCGAGCCCACCGCCCCCCCAGGCCGCGTCGAAGGCCAGGGCCCCGTCTACGCCGTCAACCACAACGCCGACCGCGCCCTCGCCGCTTTCCGCTTCGCCCTGAAGGACGTCCCCATGCTCGCCGCCGAAGCCGCCTTCGAAGCCGAAGGCAGGAAGTTCGCCGCCGGCTCCTTCCTCATCCCCGCTTCCGGCGACGCCCTGCGCAAGAAGCTCGAAGCCGCCGCCGCCGGTCAGGGCATCACCGTCACCGCCCTCAAGGAATCCCCGAAGGTCGCCACCCACCCGCTCGCCGCCCCTCGCATCGCCCTCGTCCACAACTGGCTCAACACCCAGAACGAAGGCTGGTTCCGCCTCGCGCTCGAAACCACCCACATCCCCTACACCTACATCTCCAGCCAGAAGCTGCACGACATCGTCGACCTGTGCTCGCAGTTCGACGTCATCATCCTCGGCCCCGCCTCTGGAGACTCCCGCCGCCTCGTCAACGGCATGCCCAGGCGCGGCGACCCCATGCCCTGGAAGACTTCCGCCCTCACCCCCAATTTCGCCACTTCACCGGACCAGACCGACGACATGCGCGGCGGCCTCGGCCTCGACGGCCTCATCGCCATTCGGAAGTTCGTCGAGCAGGGCGGCCTCTTCGTCACCATCGCCGGCAACGCGTCCCTGCCCATCGACTTCGGCCTGATCGACGGCGTCTCCATCCAGCCCGCCCGCGAACTCAAGGCCCGCGGTTCCGTCCTGCTCGCCGCCTCGGCCGACGAGAAGAGCCCCGTCATGTACGGCTACGGCGAAAAACTGCCCGTCTACTTCAACGCTTCCCCCATCTTCAACGTCAGTCTTACAGGAGGCATGGGCCGGGGTGCCGGCTCGGGCCAGGGCGCCGGTGTGCCCTCGCGGCCGAGCGGGCGCGGCGGTCCCAACGATCCCGATGTGGTGCAGGGCCGTCCGCCGGCCCCCGCGGCGCCGCCCCAGCGGCCCGGTGAAATGAGCGCAGAGATGATGGAATACATGCGGCCGTTCCTGCCGCCCCCCAACGAACGTCCGCGCACGGTCCTCAAGTTCGCCGACGAGAAAGAGCTGCTCGTCTCCGGCATGCTCGCCGGCGGCCGCGAACTCGCCGGCAAGCCCGCCATCGTCGACGTGCCCCGCGGCCAGGGACACTACCTCCTCTTCGCCATCAATCCCATGTGGCGCCAGCAGACCCAGGGCAGCTTCATGCTTCTGCTCAACGCCGCCATGAACTTCAACTCCCTTTCCGCCGGCCGCCCGGCGCAGCCCGCCAAGCCCGAAGTCCAGGCCGGCGACGACGACCTGCTGCAATGAGATTCCTGCTCATCTTCGCTCTCCTCGCTCTCCCCGCCGCCGCGGCCGACTACGCCGTCCTCCGCACCGGCGCGCGCGTCCAGGCCTCGAGAATCGAGATCCAGGACGGCTGCTACGTCCTCCACACCGGCGCCGGCCGCATTGAACTCGACGCTGCCCAGGTCGCCTCTCTCGAGCACGAGGACGATCCCCTCCCGCCGCCCACCGGGATACCAGCGCCGCCCCCCGCCGTGAAGCCCCCGCAAAGCCCGC
>DAHVTI010000188.1 GCA_027324255.1 Bryobacterales bacterium
TTCCGCGGCGTCGCCACCGTCGTGCTCAAGCTGCTGAACCTCGTCCAGCCCCACCGGGCGTATTTCGGACAAAAGGACGCCCAGCAGTTCGCCATCATCCGCCGCATGGCGCTCGACCTGGACCTCCCCGTCGAAATCGTCCCCGTCCCCACTGTCCGCGAGCCCGACGGCCTCGCCCTCAGCTCCCGCAACCTCCGCCTCACGCCCGAGCACCGCGCCCTCGCCCCCGCTCTCTACCGCTCCCTCTGCGCGGCCCTCGAAGCTCTTGACGCCGGCCAGACCTCCGCGGCCGAACTCCGCCGCCGCGCCGTCGCGCTCTTGCCCGTCCACCCCGAAGCCCGCCTCGAGTACTTCGAGTTCGTCCACCCGGACACGCTCCAGCCGCTCGACCGTGTGGACAGACCCGTCCTCATCGCCGCCGCCTTTTGGCTCGGCGCCGTCCGCCTCATCGACAACGTGTCCCGGCCCTGATCCGGCTTACTTCTTCTTCGCGACGAACTCCACGCTCGCCGGCCCCATCTCCCCACCCTTCCGCTCGCGCTTGAACTTGATCTCGCTGCCCGTCACCTTCCCCGTGAAGGCCAGCGTCATCTGGTTGCCGCCGAACTCGATATGCACGTTGAACGAAACGTCGTCGCCCGTCACCTTGCCGTCGCTGATCTCCCTGTCTCCGTACTGGTTCGACATCGTTCCCGTCAGCGTCTCGCCCGACGCCTTGAAGTTGAACGTGGTCTCCATCGTATTGCCGTCCCGGCCCGGCACCTGCGCCACCCACGTTCCCGAAACATCCGCGGCCGCAAGGCTCAACGCCCCCAGCATCATCATCACCGTGAAAAGTACGAGTCGTCGCATGCCAGCAATCATATATCGCCGCCGTTCCAAATACACCCCCCACCGCCGATGACAACCAATCGCCCCAATGTTTCAAACAACTTCCAGGAATACGCTTTTCTCCCTGTGCGACACTCTTGTGCGGGGTAGCAACCGCCGGCCGGCGCGTCCCCTATCGCCTCAGTAAGGCGGCCGCTTCGGCGGTTCCCAATCCAGGCAACCTCTTCGGAGGTATGGCGCCCAACGTAAGTCCTGATGAGCCCGAAGAAATATGGGGCCTCTCCGGAGGCCCCAGGCGAATAAAGACCAACCCCCTCTGCGCACACCCGCGCATCGAGATAACGGGTGCCTCTCGCCGCCCCCGTCTGCCTATTTTTCCCCCTCCAGCACCGTTCGCGCCTCCTCCAGCGCCGCCTTCTGCTCCTTCGACACCTCCGGGTACTTGAGCTTCAGTCCCTTCAGCGTCTCGTGGATCACCGTCGCCACAGCCACCCGCGAAAACCACTTGTTGTCCGCCGGGATCACGTGCCACGGCGCCCACTTCGTGCTCGTCGCCGTGAAGCACTCCTCGTACGCCTGCATGTACTCGTCCCAATGCTCCCGCTCCCGCGCGTCCGCCGCCGAGAACTTCCAGTTCTTCTCCGGCCGCTCGATCCTCTCCAGAAACCGCTTCTTCTGCTCCTCCTTCGACACGTTCAGGAAAAACTTCAGCGTCACAATCCCGTTGTAGTGCAGGTATCTCTCGAACTGATTGATCTCCTCGTACCGCCGCTCGAAGAGCTTGCTGTCCTTGAACCGCGCCGGAATCTTCTGCCGCGCGATGATCTCCGGGTGCACCTTCGCCACCAGCACCTCTTCGTAGTAGGAGCGGTTGAAGATCCCGATCCGCCCGCGCTCCGGCAGTGCCTTGAAGCACCGCCACAGGTAGTCGTGGTCCAGTTCTTCCGTCGACGGCGCCTTGAAGCTGAATACCTGGCACCCCTGCGGGTTCAGCCCGCTCATCACGTGCTTGATCGCCCCGTCCTTGCCCGCCGCGTCCATCGCCTGGAAGATCACCAGCAGCGCCCAGTTGTCCTGCGCGTAGAGCTTGTCCTGGTACTCGGCCAGCAGCTCGACGCCCTCCGCCAGCATCCGCTCCGCCTTTTGCTTGCCCAGTTTCGGCGGAATCCAGCCCGGGTCAAAGTCTTTCTTCAGCGAGACCCTTTTCCCCGGCGGCACCTTCAGCCGGTCCACCAGCTTCTCCATGTTCTTCTTCTCGATGGCAGCCATGCGGGCCCTCCTTCCCACCCCCCGAGTCTAGTCCACTTCCCGCCGGGTGAAAATAGAAGCAACCACTTCCAGGTTCGTCCGTATTGGCTGACAGATGGCAACACTGCCCGAATTCGCCGAGATCGTCCGGGAGCACCAGGGCATGGTGTTCAGCCTGGCGTTCCACGCCCTACAGGACCGGGCGGCGGCCGAAGACCTCTCGCAGGAGGTCTTCCTCTCGCTGCACGAAAACCTGCACCGCCTGGAATCGCCCGGCCACGTCAAGCACTGGCTCGCCCGCGTCGCGTCCAACCGCGCCATCGACGAGATCCGCAAGCGGAAGTTCCGCCGCGGCCCCTCGCTCGAGCAGGTGCCGGAGCCGCGCGCCAAAGCCGGCGAGCGCGACCTGCTCCTCAGCCGCCAGTTGCGGCGCACCGTCGCTTCGCTGCCGGCCGCGGCCCGCGTGATGATCATCCTCCGCTTCCAGGAAGATCTGGAGCTGGCCGAGATCGCCCGCGTCCTGGAGATCCCGGTGCAGACGGTGAAGAGCCGCTTGCACCGCTCGGTGAATCTGTTGAGAGAGAAGATGCTGCGCCGCCAGGCGCCGGCAAGCGAGGTGAAACAGGCATGAACGACTTCAACCGGTTCGAAGATCAGTTGCGCGAATCCCTGCGGCGGGTTGAACCGCCCGCCGGCCTCGAACAGCGGATTCTCGCGCGCGTCGAAGCACGCACCCAGGCCCATTCCCGCTTCGCCCGGCGCCGCTGGCTCGCCCTGGCCGCCAGCGTGGTGCTGGTGGTCAGCGCCGGAAGCTTCGGCCTCCACTGGAGGCAGGAGCAGGTCCGGCGGCAGCAGGCCGAAGACGCCCGGCGGAAGCTGGTCTTCGCCCTGCAGCTCACCTCTGAACAGGTTTCCAGGGTGGAGGAGCAGTTGCGCGCCATCGGAGTTCAAAGGATCGATGTGACGGAGGTGTCGCAATGAAGACGCGGTGGTTTTTGGCGTTGGCGGCGGCTTTGCCGCTGTGCGCGCAGAGTATCGATTTCAAGATGCTGGACAAGCTGGCGGAGAACGCCAAGGAGTCCTCGGTGGTCAACCTCGGTCCGGAGCAGCTCAACATGGTGGCCGGTCTCACGGGCGAGAAAGGCAAGCCGGGACTCGGCGACGTCGCCAAGGCGATGAAGTCCGTCCAGGTCCGCAGCTACGAGTTCGCGGAAAAAGGCATGTACGACGTCGAAATCGTGCGCGCCTTCCGCGACAAGGTCACTTCCTCCGGCAACTGGGTGAACATCATCTCCACCAAGGAGCCCGGCGGCTTCACCGACATCATGATCCAGAAGGGTCCGGACGGCAAGTCCAGCGGATTCCTGATTGTCGCGGCCGAGCCCAGGGAAGTCTCCATCGTCCACATCGACGGCCCGCTGGATCTATCGAACATCGGGAAACTCGGCGGCGTGCTGGGCATCCCGGAGATCGCCGGCGGCTCCGCGAAGAAGTCCACCGGCGCCGCGGCGCCGAAAGCCCCGGCCAAGGAAAACGACAACGACGAGCTGTAGAGCTTTCCCGGCCCGAAACAAAAAGGGCAGCCCCCGCGGGCTGCCCTTTTTCGTTGCCGCTGCGCGGCGTGCTTACTTGCTCTCGATCCGCATCCCGTAGAAGGAGCGGTAGACGAAGGTCATCGAAACCAGCAGGAACACCACGGCCAGAATCTGGGTCAGCGTGCCGTTGCCCTGGTTGCGCATGGAGACGCCCAGTTCGACGGCCAGCAGGCCGAACAGCGTGGTGAACTTGATGATCGGGTTGAGGGCCACCGATGAGGTGTCCTTGAAGGGATCGCCGACGGTGTCGCCCACCACGCAGGCCGCGTGCAGCTCCGTGCCCTTGGCCTTCAGCTCGGTCTCGACGATCTTCTTGGCGTTGTCCCACGCGCCACCGGCGTTGGCCATGAAGATGGCCTGGAACAGCCCGAACAGCGCGATGGAAATCAGGTAGCCGATGAAGAAGTACTCTTCCACGAAGGCGAAGGCCAGGGTGCCGAAGAACACCGAGATGAAGATGTTGAACATGCCTTTCTGGGCGTACTGCGTGCAGATCTC
>DAHVTI010000208.1 GCA_027324255.1 Bryobacterales bacterium
CGGCCCGTATTTCACCTGGACGGTGGACCAGTGCAAAGAGATGCGGAAGCTGATGGACGATTTGAAGATCAAGTGCCTGTCCACGCACAACGGGAATACGAACCTGCTGCCGGAGAACCTGCCGAAGGCAATCGAGCTGAACAAGATCCTGGGCAGCCAGTACATTGTGATGGCGAGCGCGGGGCGGGTGGAGCCGACCGAGGACGGGTGGAAGAAAGTGGCGGGGGTGCTGACGAAGGCCTCCGAGATCACGAAGGCCGCGGGGCTGAAGGTGGGCTACCACAACCACGGGGCGGAGTTCAAAGCGATGGGCTCGACGTTCCCGCTGGAAGTGATTGCGAAGAACACGCCGGCGAGCGTGATGCTGCAGTTGGACGTCGGCACGTGCGTGGAGGCGGGGCGCGACCCGGTGGCGTGGATCAAGGCCAACAAGGGCCGCATCAACTGCATCCACTGCAAGGACTGGTCGAAGAAGGACGGCTACAAGGTTCTGTTCGGCGAAGGGGATGCGCCGTGGAAGGAGATCTTCAAGGCCGCGGAGAAGGAAGGCGGCGTGGAGTTCTACCTGATCGAGCAGGAAGGGCACGCGCTGCCGCCGTATGAAGCGGTGGAGAAGTGCCTGGCGAATTTCAAGAAGATCCACGGATAAGCGCGGCCAGACGAAAAGGGGCGGGCCTGAAGCGGGCCCGCCCTTTTTGTCTGGCCTGAAGCTATTGAGCAACGACGAGGACATCGCCTTCGGCGACGCCCTCCTCAATGACGGTGTGGGTGCCGGACATGCGGCCGACGGTGACGGGGCGGCGCTCAGTGTCCTGGCCTTTGAGGACGTAGACGAAGGGGCGGCCGTTCTCTTCGCGGACGGCGTTGGAGGGTGCGAGGAGAACGTCCTCGACCTGATCGACGACGACATCGGCGGAGGCGGTGAGGTCGGGCAGGAGGCGGTGATCGGAGTCGAGGAGCTCGACCTCGATGGGGATGGTGCGGATGAAGTACTGGGAGCGGCCGGGGGTGGAGGCCATGACGCCGATGGAGCGGACGCGGGCCGGGTATTCGGCGCCGGCGTAGCCGTCGAGGCGGACGCGGGCGGGCTGGCCGATGCGGAACTGCTCGACTTCGGACTGGTTGATGGTTCCTTCGACCTGGAGGGTGGAGGTATCGACGACGCGGAGGATGGGGGCGCCGGGGGAGAAGCGGTCGCCGGTGCCGACGGTGGCCTGGACGCCGTCGTGGCGGTGCTGGTAGCCGAGGACGACCATGCCGTCGACGGGGGAGTGGACGGTCAGGCGGCGGATGTCACCTTCGTGGCGGGCGACGTGGAGCTTCTCGATGTGTTCGGAGATTTCGTAGACGCCCTGGGCGGCGGCCTGGGACTGCATCTGGAAGGGGAGATTGGCGAGGGCGGCGTCGTACTCGGTCTCGGCCTCCTCGAGATTGAGGCGGAAAGTTTCGGCCTGGATGGCGGAGCGGACGGGGATGCTCTTGAGGTCCCAGCGGGCCTTGTCTACTTTGGCGCGGGCGGCGTCGATGGCTTTGAGGATGTCGAAGAAAGCGATGTCGAGGAGGGCTGACTGTTTGTCGACGAGGTTGGTGCGGTTGTTGAGGCCGTCGCGCGTGTCGTCGAGGTGGTCCTTGGCGGCCTGGGGGTCGAACTCGGCGACGACGTCGCCGCGGCGGACGCGGGAGCCGGAATCGGAGACGCGGATGAGGGACATGGAGCGGCCATTCTCCGGGATGGTAAGGCGGGGGGCGACGACGTTGGCGAAGACGCGGGCGCGGAGGGTGCCCTGGAGGCGGACGCTGATCTGGAGGTTGCCGCGTTTGACGGGGACGCGGCGGGCGGCGCGGAGGGCCTGGGCCTGCTGCTCGGCGGCGGCGTTGCGGGCGAGGGAGCGGTAGATCCAGAAGCCGCCGGTGACGGCGAGGACGAGGACGGCGAGGAGCGCGAAGGCGACGCGGCGGTCAGGGGGCGGAGGGGCCGGAGCGGGCTGGGGTTCGAGGACGGGCAGAGGATGAGGCAGAGCGGACATGGGATGGAAACCACTAGACTACAGGATTTCGGCCTCCGAAATCACGTCCGGGGAGGGCTGGGCTTATATACAATCGTGGGGTGAAAGGCGAACAGGTTCCGGCGGCGGGCGGCGCGCTGCGCGGCGTGATGGCGGGTGCGGGGTTCTTCGCGCAGTTCCAGGCCGAGGCGTGGCGGCGGGTGGAGGGCGCGGAGATTGTGGCGGTGGCGGACGTGGACCGCGCGCGGGCGGAGGCGTTCGCGGCGCGATGGGGGATCCCGCGGATTTACGCGGACGCGGCGGAGATGCTGGCCGCGGAACAGCCGAACTTCCTGGACATCGTCACGGGGCCGGAGACGCACCGCGAGCTGGCGGCGCTGGCGGCGGAGCGAGGTGTGGACGCGATCTGCCAGAAGCCGATGGCGCCGCGGCTGGAGGATTGCCGGGCGATGGCGGAGACGGCGCGGCGGGCGGGTGTCCGGCTGCTGATGCACGAGAACTGGCGCTGGCAGGCGTGGTATCGCGAAGTTCGGCGGCTGCTGGACGAGGGCACGCTGGGCGCGCCGTATTACCTGGGCTTCCTGCTGCGTAACGGCGACGGGCGGGGGGAGGAGCCGTATTCGGCGCAGCCGTACTTCAAACTAATGAAGCGGTTTTTGATTTATGAGACCCTGGTCCACTTCCTCGACACTTTTCGCTTCCTGGGCGGGGAGGTGGAGAGCGTCTACTGCGAGACGATGCGGCTGAACCCGGTGATGGCGGGAGAGGATGCGGCGGTGATCCAAATGAAGTTCTTGTCGGGCGCGCACGGCGTGATCGACGCCAACCGCATCAGCGGGCCGTTTCCATCGGAGCCGGCGTTCGGGCGGCTGCGGCTGGAGGGCGAGCGGGCGATGCTCGGGATGGACGGATTCGGGCGGATGGAGGTGAAGGAGCACGGGGGCGAGGCGCGGGCGCACGAATACGAGATCCCGCAGGCTGGGTACAGAGGCGACAGCGTGCGAGCGTTCCAGAGCCATGCCGTGCGATGTTTGCAGAGCGGGGCGCGGTGCGAATCGGAGGCGGAGGAGTACCTGAAGACGGTGCTGCTGGTGGAGGCGTGCTATGAATCCGCGGCGAGCGGCAAGCCGGTGAGGTTGGCGGACTATGGCAGATAGGACGTTTCGAATTGCGAGCCTGCCGGGGGACGGCATCGGGCCGGAGGTGGTCCGCGAGGGCTTGAGGGTCCTGCATGCGGCTGGAAGGATGCACGGCGCCGGGTTCGAGGTGCGGGAGCACGCGGCGGGAGCGGCGGAGTACCTGCGCGGCGGAGATCCGATGCCGGAGGCGGTGTTCGAGGACGCGGCGGCGTGCGACGCGATTCTGCTGGGCGCGATGGGATTGCCGGAAGTGCGCGTGCCGGGAGGGACGGAGATTGCACCGCAACTGGACCTGCGGGATAGGCTGGAGTTGTACGCGGGCGTGCGTCCGCTGTACCTGTACAACGCGCAGCACACGCCGCTAAAGGGGCGCGGGGCGGGGTCGATCGATTTCGTGATCGTGCGGGAGAACACGGAGGGGCTGTTTTCGACGCGGAAGCAAAAGGTGGAGGAAGGGGCGCAGCAGGTGGGCGACACGATGCTGGTGACGCGGGCGGCGTCGGAGCGGCTGTTCCGGGCGGCGTTCGAGCTGGCGCGGCGCCGGAGGAAGCACGTGACGCTGGTGGACAAGGCGAACGTGCTGCCGTCGATGGCGTTCTTCCGGCGGGTGTTCGACGAAACGGCGGAGAGGTACGCGGACGTGGAGACGCGGCGGCTGTACGTGGACGCGGCGTCGCTGCTGCTGGTGCGGCGGCCGGAGGACTTCGACGTGGTGGTGACGGAGAACATGTTCGGCGACATCCTGTCGGACCTGGGGGCGGCGCTGGTGGGGGGCAGGGGCGTGGCGCCTTCGGGGGACATCGGCGAGAAGCACGCGGTGTTCCAGCCGTCGCACGGGTCGGCGCCGGACATTGCGGGACGGGGCATCGCGAACCCGGCGGCGACGATCCTGTCGGTGGCGATGATGCTGGAGTGGCTGCCGGATGAGCGGTGCCGGGCGGCGGCGGAGAGCGTGCGCGGGGCGGTACGGCGGGCGCTGGCGAACGACAGCGCGGCGACGCCGGACCTGGGGGGCAAGGCGACAACGGAAGAAATGGGCGCGGCGGTGCTGCGGGAACTGGAGGCGATGCGATGATCGGCGGCACACGCGTGTACGATGCGCACACGCACATCGGGGCGGCGAGGCACAGCGGGCGGAGCTACACGGCGGACGACCTGCTGCGCGACATGGACGCACATGGGGTGGACCGGGCGCTGGTGATTCCCTACCCGGTGGTGGAAGACTACCGCGCGTCGCACGACGTGATTGGGGACGCGCTGCTACGGTACGCGGACCGCCTGACGGGGGCGGCGTGCCTGCCGGCGTTCCTGACGGACGCGGCGAGGCGGGAGGAGCTGCGGCGCGTGGTGGAGCGGTACGGGGTGCGGGTGCTGAAGTTCCAGCCGCAGTATCAGCCGCTGAATCCGCTGGGGCGGGAGTTTGAAGGGCTGTGCGCGGCGGCGGCGGAGCTCGGGCTGACGATTGTGTGCCACACGGGGCTGGGAGCGCCGTTCGCGCTGCCGTCGCTGTACATCCATGCGGCGCGGCTGTTTCCGAAGACGGCGTTCGTGCTGGCACACTGCGGGGGGCCGGCCTACTTTCTGGAAGCGGTGGTGGCGGCGGAAGTCTGTCCCAACATCTATCTGGAGCTGTCGAGCCTGATGCCGCACCACGTGACGGACGTGCTGGAGCGGGTGCCGGTGTCGCGGCTGATGGCGGGGTCGGACCTGCCGGAGAGCCAGCGGGCGGAGATGGGGAAGATCTTCGACGCGGCGGCGGGCGAAGCGCGGGCGGAGATCCTGTGGCGGACGCCGCGGCGGGTGCTGGACGGAGCGCGCGAGTGAAAGCGCGGTGCATGCTGGCGGCGCTGTTCGCGCTGTCGGTGGTCACCTACCTGGACAGGGCGTGCATCAGCAGCGCGAAGGGGCGCATTGCCGCGGACCTGGGATTGAGCGACGCGGCAATGGGGCTGGTGTTCGGCGCCTTCAGCCTGGGATACGCGCTGGCGCAGATTCCGGCCGGCTGGCTGGCGGACCGCTACGGCGCGCGGGCGCTGTTGGCAGGGGCGGTGGCGCTATGGAGCGCGGCGACGGCCCTGACCGGGGCGGCGCAGGGATTGGCGGCGATGCTGGGGATCCGGCTATTGTTCGGAGTGTTCGAAGCGGCGGCGTTTCCGGGCGCGGCGAAGGTGATTGCGGCGAGGCTGGCGGTGGACAAGCGCGGGCTGGCGAACGGGATTCTGTTTTCGGGGTCGAGGCTGGGGGCGGCGGTGTCGTTCCCGGTTTTCGCGGCGATGCTGGAGGCGCTGGGGTGGCGGTGGTCGTTCGCGGGGCTGTCGTTGCTGGGGTTCGCGTGGGCGGGAGCGTGGTGGGTATGGTTCCGGGATGCGCCGCGGGCCGCGGGGCCGCGGGCGGCGGGCGAAGCATTTGACTGGAAGGCGGTGCGCGGGCCGGCGGCGCTGGCGTGTTTGCAGTATTTCGCGAGTAATTTCACGTTTTTTCTGTGTTTGACGTGGATGTTCTCGTATTTGCAGGGGAGGTACGGGCTGAGCGCGCGGGAGGCGGCGGTGTATTCGGCGATTCCGCTGGTGGCGGGGGCGGCGTCGCAGTGGCTGAGCGGGATGGCGGTGGACCGGATGTACAGGGTTGCGCCGGAGTGGTCGCGGCGGGGGCCGGCGGCAGCGGGGTTCGTGCTGGCGGCGGCGGGACTGCTGGGGCTGCCGGCGGCGGCAACGCCGCTGGGGGCGTGCGTGCTGTTTGCATGCGCGGCGTTCGGGGCGGATTCGACCATCAGCCCGTCGTGGACGTTCTGCCAGGACATTGGCGGCGCGTGCACGGGAAGGCTTTCCGGAGCGATGAACATGGTGGGGAATTTCGGAGCGCTGGCGAGCGCGTCGCTGTTCCCACTGCTGAAGGGGGCGGACGGACAACCGGGGCCGTACTTCATCGCCGCGGCTTTGTTGAACACGGCGGCGGCGGCGGCGTGGATGGCGATGAAGAGCCGGCGGTCACCGGGCGCGGTCCCAAGGCAGGCGTAGGGTGGGCGTGTTGGAGTAGCGGTTCATCTGAAGGACGAGTTTTGCGCCGCAGCCGGGCTCGAGGCGAACGTGAAGCTGCGAGCTGTTGACGGGCAGGGGCGCGCCGCCGGCGGAGGCGCTGACGATGGTGTGCTCGGCATAGCCGCCGCCCTGCACGACGACTTCGCGCGGCTCGACGGGATCGACGTTGACGAGCGTGAGGGCGGCGGAATCGGCGGAGAGCTTCTCAACGAGGGCGGCGACGGAATCGGGCAGGCCGGCGCGGCGATGGACGGGGTCGAAGTAGCGGAAGCGCGAGTGGAGGGTCCAGATGCGGCCGCCGAAGTAGCCGCCGAGGGTGAGGTTGGTGAGGGCGTCGGTGGCGGCGGGGTTCAGATCAAGCAGGTAGTCGGCGAGGCGGGTGTCGGCGGTGGTGGAGTCGGCGAGGATCATTGCGACTTTGCGGCGGACGGTTTCGAGGTCCTTGCGGAGGGCCTTGACGGGGTATTGGGGATCGCGGCCTTCGAGGTAGTCGATCCAGGGCTCCTTCTCGACGCGCTCGAGGTCTTTGCGGTCCATGGACCAGAGGTAGAGTTCGGTGAGGCGCGGGCCGTGCATGTTTTCTTCGAACTGGTACCACTGGGGCGGGCCGTCGAACTTGTAGCCGCGGGGGTCGCCGTACATACGGGGGATGAGGGTTTTGCCGTTCACCACTTTCTTCTGCGCGAAGATGTTGTCCATCTGGCGGCGGAGGACGGCGAGGTAGGACGGGTCGCCGGAGATCAGGAGGGCGTTGCCGAAGCCGGGCCAGGAGCCGGCGGTGAGGTAGTTGCGGTGGACGGTTTTTTGGAGCTCGCCGTCGAAGATGGTGAAGTTCCAGCCGTAGGTGCCCTTCCACCACTGGCCCTTGTGCTCGCCGCCGGGGGCGCCGTCGAGGCCGATGTTGGAGGGGATGTTGCCGCCGCATTCGGCGGCGCGGCGCTTCCAGGCGCCGGCATAATCGACGAGCCACGTTTTGTACTTCTGATCGCCGGTGAGCAGGAAGGCGTTGAGGGCGAGGTTGGTGGAGGCGAGGTTGAGGAAGTTGTCGCCGGCGCTGTCGAGGTACTCGGCGCAGTGGGCGAGCATGCGGGGGTACCACTTCCGCATGTCAAGGGTCTGGCTGCGGCCAGCGGCGTTGTGGAGGAGATGGAAGCTGCCGGGGACGGGGTCGCCGACCCAGTCGTGGACTGTGGCTTTGGTGAGCATCGGCCCCTTGGCGCCGTTCCAGATGCTGCGGATGATCTTCTTTTCGGGGTCGTAGTTGGGGGCTTCTGGGTCCTCGTTCATGTAGAGGCCGGCGAAGCGCTTCATGCGGGACTGGTAGAGGGGATCATCGGGCTGGGAGAGGCCGTATAAGAAGAACGCCCGCATGCCTTCGCCGGTGTGGAACCAGTCGGACTGGGTGATGAACTCCTTGTAGTAGGCGCCGTTTTCGGCGAGTTTGGTGAGCCTGGTGCGGATCTCGCCGTACTGGCGCCAGTGGCCTTCCTGTGCGCGGCGGTAGTGATCGAGGAGGGAGTCGGAGCCGCCGAGGGCGTGAAGGAGGGTCCAGTTCCAGAAGGTTTCGATGGCGTCGTCGGGGCCGTCGAGGGTGCCCCAGCGCGGGGTGTGGAGGAGGTAGCCGCGGGAGTCGAGATAGCGGGCGGCGAAGCGGTCGCAGGCGGCGGAGTCCGCGCGGAGGAGTTCGCGTTCGAGCAGGGCCCATTCGGGCGGGGGCATGGGCGAGCGAACGACGAGGGGCTCGGCGGCCTGGAGGCCGAGAGCGGCCAGGAGCAGACAGAACGCGAGGCGGGATGGCATGGCGCACCTCCTTGGGGTAACTGCATTCTACATAGGGAGCGCTGCGTTGCGATATCCTCAACCAACAGGTTCCCTACATGACGCTTCACCTCATCGACTGGATTATCGTCATCTTCTCGCTGCTGATCTGCTTCGTGCCGGCGCTGTTTTTCGGGAAGCGGTCGGGCAAGAGCACGTCGGAGTTTTTCGCCTCGGGGCGCAGCGTGCCGTGGTGGCTGGCGGGGCTGTCGATGGTGGCGACGACGTTTTCGAGCGACACGCCGAACCTGGTAGCGAACTTCGTGCGCACGCAGGGCGTGGCGGGGAACTGGCAGTGGTGGGCGTTCACGCTGACGGGCGTGGCGACGGTGTTTTTCTACGCGCGGCTGTGGCGGCGGTCGGGTGTATTGACGGACCTGGAGTTTTACGAGCTGCGGTATTCGGGCAAGGCGGCGAGCGCGGTGCGCGGGTTCCGGGCGGTGTACCTGGGGCTGTTCTTCAACTGCATCATCATGGCGACGGTGAACCTGGCGGCGTGCAAGATTGCGAGCGTGCTGTTCGGGTTCGAGCGGTGGCAGACGCTGCTGGCGGTGGGGCTGCTGAACGTGGTGTTCGCGGCGCACAGCGGGCTGTGGGGCGTGCTGGTGATCGACATGGTGCAGTTCTTCATCAAGATGGGGGCGGTGATCGCGGCGGCGTATTTCGCGGTGTCGCTGCCGCAGGTGGGAGGCCTGAGCGGGCTAGTGACGAAGCTGTCGGCGATGAGGGGTCCGGGCGGGGTGAACTACCTGAACATGCTGCCGGACTTCACGAACAACTGGGAGCTGGCGACGGCGGTGTTCATCATGCCGATCGCGATCCAGTGGTGGGCGGTGTGGTATCCGGGGGCGGAGCCGGGCGGCGGATCGTACATCGCGCAGCGCATGCTGGCGTCGAAGTCGGAGAAAGACGCGCTGGGCAGCACGCTGTTCTTCAACCTGGCGCACTACGTACTGCGGCCGTGGCCGTGGATTCTGACGGGCCTGGCGTCGATCATCGTGTACCCGGAGCTGTCGGACATCCAGAAGGCATTCCCGCACGTGGACAAGGCGCTGATCGGGCACGACCTGGGGTTCCCGGCGATGCTGCGGTTCCTGCCGACGGGCTGGATCGGCGTGATGGTGGGCGGATTAATCGCGGCGAATTCGTCGACAATTCTGACGCATTTGAACTGGGGCGCGTCGTACCTGGTGCACGATTTCTACCGGCGGTTCATGAGGAAAGAAGCGGATGAGGCGCACTACGTGAAGGCGGGGCGCGTGGCGACTGTCATTCTGTTCCTGGTCTCCTCCTCGATGGTGTTCTTCCTGGAGACGGCGCAGGACAGCTTCAACATCATGCTGCAGGTGGGGGCGGGCACGGGCCTGCTGTACCTGCTGCGGTGGTTCTGGTGGCGGGTGACGGCGTGGTGCGAGATTACGGCGATGGTGAGCTCGTTCGGGGTGTCGATCCTGTTCCTGATCCTGAGAAAGAACGATATCCGCATCGGCACGCACCAGGAGTTGTTCCTGACGGTGCTGACGACGACGGCGTGCTGGGTGGCGGCGGCGTACCTGGGTCCGAAGACGGACGAGGCGACGCTGATCAACTTTTACCGCAAGGTGCACCCGGCGGGTCCGGGGTGGAAGCACGTGCGGGAGATGGCGGGCGTGCCGGCGAACGTGGCGGCGGAATATGCGCGGGCGGACCACATTCCGATGTCGCTGCTGGGCTGGGCGGCGGGCTGCTCCGTGATCTGGTCGGGGCTGTTCACCGTGGGCAACGTGCTGTATGGGCGGTGGGAGACGGTGGGGATGCTGACGGCGGTGTTCGTGGTGAGCGGGGTGGTGCTGATCAAGGTGATCAGGAGGCTGTGGACCTGAGCTCGAGGGCGCCGGGGGAGGGGACGGCATCGAGGAGGTGATCGCCGGGGTCGCCGTTGTAGAAGCGGGCGGCGAGGCCGGCGCGGACCTGGTCGAGCCGAGGGGCCAGGCAGAAGACGACGGCGCAGCCGCCGAAGCCGGCTCCGGTGAGGCGGGCGCCGAGGGCGCCGGATTCGCGGGCGGCAGTGGTGAGGCGGTCAAGGGCGGGGGTGGAGATGCGGAGCTGGTCGCGGAGGCTTTCGTGCGAGCCGTTCAGGAGGCGGCCGAAGCGCTGGTGGTCATTGGCCTGCATGGCCTCGACGGCTTCGCGGACGCGCACGGCTTCGGTGGCGACGTGGAGGAAGCATTCGCGGTCGCGGACGGGGAGAGCGGCGGCGCGGGCGCGGAGAGAGTCGATGGACTCGGCGTGGAGGGCGTCAGTGAAAGACTGATAGCCGAGAGCCTGGAGGCCGCGGGTGCCGGCCCAGCGGCGCTCGTTGTACTCTTCGCGGACGGCGCCGGACTTTTCAGCGTGGCTGAGGGAGTGGGCGACGAGGAAGGACCAGCCTTCTGGGATACGCACGGCGCGGGCGCGGGCCGGGGCGAATTCGACGAGCAGGGCGCAGCCGGTGCGGGCGCCGAGGACGGCGGCGTGGTCCATGCCGCCGCCGCGGGTTCCGACGAAATACTCGCCTTCGGGGAGGACTTCCATGAGCTCGTCGAAAGACGCGCTGATGCCGTTGGCTTCGAGCAGGGCGAGGGTGCAGGCGGTGAGGAGGGCGGAAGAAGAAGAGAGGCCGGCGGCGGGCGGGAGGTCGGAAGAGATTTCGAGATCGGCGCCGCGGGAGAGGGGCCATTTCCAGAGGGCCGCGTTGGCGGCGGCCTTGACGTAGTTGCCCCAATCGCCGGCGGGCCAGGGCTCGAGGTCGGGAGCGAGGGTGAATTCGCGGGGATGGTAAGAGGCGCTGGCGGCGCGGACCAGAGAGTCCGGGCGGGCGTGCCAGCGGACATCGACGCGGCGCGAGAGGGCCATGGGGAGGACGGCGAGGTTGTGATAGTCGATGTGTTCGCCGATCAGGTTGACGCGGCCGGGGACGCGGATGAGGCCGGAATCAGGCA
>DAHVTI010000243.1 GCA_027324255.1 Bryobacterales bacterium
TCCCGCTTGGCGAACTCCGAGTGCCGCCATTCCATGAAGAACATGGCCGGGATCTGGCCGATGAGGCGCACCTGGTATCTCTCGATGGCCTCCAGGCTCCTGCCGGGGTCGAAGATCTCGAGCGTCACCGCCGTGCCGCCCCAGAAGAAGGTGCTCATCAGCAGTTCCGCCTGGCAGCCGACGTGGGAGGGCGGCAGGTTGATGAGGACGCGCGACGATTCGAACTCGAACGCCGCGCCCAGGCACAGGTTCTGCGAGGTGATGCTGCGGTGGGTGAGCAGCGCCGCCTTCGGCCGGCCCGTGGAGCCGGTGGTGAAGATCACCTGCGCGCCGTCGGTGGGATCGACGAACGGCAGTTCGACGTGCGGGCCGGCGGCCAGCGCGGCCTGGAACAACTCCTGCATGCCGGCGAGGTCCCAGTGGTGTTCGACGAAGGGACACTCGGCGCGCACGTCGTGCGGCAGGGCGGTGGCGTAGCCCAGCGCGCGCACCAGCGACAGCGACCGCACGATCTCGGCCGGCGACAGGCGCAGGTCCAGCGGCACGTGGATGATGCCGGCGCGGAAGCAGGCGTATTCGAGCAGGATGTGCTCGTTCAGCAAGGGCAGGGAAGTGGCCAGGAAGTCGCCCTTGCGGAAGCCGCGCCGGACCAGTTCGCGGGCCAGCGCTGAAGAAACGTGCGCCAGCGTGGCCCAGTCCAGTGTGGTGCCGCGCGTGGCGTTGATCACCGCCAGGCCTTCGGGCGTGCGGGCGGCCCAGTGATCGACCGCGCCGTGGACCAGATGGCGGTCGTGGAATTCCTGTTCGTACTGTTCGAGCGTGCACACGGCAAGGGGCATCTTCGTTATCTTCTTAACATCATGGTGTTGCGCGCAATTCTTTTTCTGCTGCCGGCGCTGGCCGCCGCCGCCGACTCCTATCTGTTCACTTCGTTTCGCGGCAATGGAGAGAAAGGCGTGTACTTCGCGCTGTCTGAAGACGGCTACCGCTGGACGCCCGTCCAGGGCAACCAGCCCGTCGTCCCGCCGCGATTTCCCGGCATGCTGATGCGCGACCCATTTGTCGTCAAAGGCCCCCAGGGTGAGTGGCACCTGCTGTGGACCACCAGGCGGACGCGGGATGGAAAGAACGGCCGCCTCACCATCGGCCACGCCGAGACGCGCGACCTCGCCGCCTGGGGCGCGCAGCAGATGATTGACATTCCGCTGGAAGGCGCGCGCAACGCCTGGGCCCCCGAAATGGTCTGGGACGAAAAGGCACGGCAGTGGATCCTCTTCTGGGCCAGCACCATCCCCGGCCGCTTCCCCGATACCGAAGGCATCGGGGACAACGGCAACAACCACCGCATCTACGCCATGCGCACCAGCGATTTTCACACTTTCACCAAACCCGAACTCTGGTTCGACCCCGGCTTCAACTGCATCGACTCCACCGTGCTCCACACCGGCCAGCGCTGGCTGATGGTCTTCAAGGACGAGCGCAAGAACCCGCTGCAGAAGCGCCTCCGCATGGCCTGGGCGGACACGGCCGCCGGGCCGTGGAAGGACGTCTCCGAGCCCTTCACCATGGACTGGATCGAGGGCCCGTCCGTCGTCCGGGCCGGTCCGGACTGGCTCGTTTACTTCGATCACTATTCAAGGCCCCATTGCTACGGCGCCTACCGCACCCGCGACTGGAAGAGCTTCGAGGACGTGAGTTCGAAGATGTCCTTCCCGCCGGACCACCGACATGGGACCGCCGTGCGCATCTCCGCCCGCGAAGCCGCGGCGCTCCGGAAGCTCCGCTGACCCGCCGCCTGCCGCGCCGCAGATTCCTGTCACCACTTGCGCCCTTTGTGCGTCCACTCGGAAGAGAGGACGGCCTCGGGTACAATGGAAACAGGCCGTAACGGGATGACTGTGAAGGGTTTGCTGTTCAGTTTGGCCATCAGTCTACCGCTCCTGGCATCGGACGTGGAGCGCGCGGTGGCTCTCTACAACCGCACCGAATACCAGGCCGCCATCTCCATCCTGAAGAATTCGCCGGAAGGGCAGAGCGCTTCCGCGCAGGAAGTCGCCGGCAAAGCGTGGTACCAGTTGGGCGACTTTAAGAAGGCGGTGGAGGCCTTCGAAAGGGCCGACCGGCTCCAACCCGGCAACTCCCGCCTCAAGAACTGGCTCGGCCGCAGTTGGGGCCGCCGGGCGGAAACTTCGAATCCTTTCATGGCGCCCGGCTACGCCTCCAAGGCCCGCCGCTACTTCGAAGAGGCCGTGAAACTGAATCCACGCAACCACGAGGCGGTCAACGACCTGTTCTCGTACTACCTGGAGGCGCCCGGCTTCCTCGGCGGCGGCATGGACAAGGCCATGGCCCTGTCCGAACAGATCAGGACCAACGACCCCGCCGAATACCACTTCGCCCTGGCCCAGATCGCCGAGCGCCGCAAACAGTACGACCTCGCTGAAGGCCAGTTGCGAAAGGCCATCGAGCTCGCCCCCAAACAGGTGGGCCGCATCATCGACCTCGCCCGGTTCCTCGCCCGGCGAGGCAAACTGAGCGACGCGGAAAAAGCCTTCCAACTGGCCGCGAAGACCGACCCGAAGAACCGCCAAGTGCTCTACGCCCAGGCCGAGGCCTACATCGAGTCGGGCCGCGATCCGGGCAAGGCCCGCCAGTTGCTCCAAGAGTACATCAAGGGCCCGCTGACGCCCGAAGACCCGTCGCTCGAAGAGGCCCGCAAGCTCCTCGAACGCGTCAGCAACTAGGCCGCCTCAGCCTTCTTCCACGAAGTTCCACCCCATCAGCCGCGTCACCGTCTCTACCTGCGCCCGCCAGTTGCCGTATACCGTGACGCGGTGCCAGCCGTAGTCCCACCCGGACATGAGCTTGCGCGCATCCTTCACTTCAGCCGCCAGCTTCGTGCGGCAGGCACGGTCCTCGTCGATATTGTCCACGGACCGGCTCGCGTGGAACACCACCGTCTTCCGCCCCGCGACGAACTCCAGGTTCGAAAGCGGCTGCCCCAGCGGCATCAGCGACCGTATGGCTGCGCCCTTGCGGTCCTCCGAGTGGTCGCGCAGTTCGTAGGCGTTCTCGGCGCCGGAAGGGCCGTACACTTTGTTCGGCGCGACGCAGTGCGCGTAAATGATCTGGTTCTTCGAGGTGTCGATCACCGGGTCGCTGATGTAGCCCGGGCGCCCGGTGAGATACGTGATCAGCAGCATCGTGCTGGCGCTTTGCAGGTCCGCCTCGCAGGCCCCCACCAACCCGTCGTTGTTCAATTGGAAGAACCCCAGGCACGGATAGGCGAACATCTTGTTGCCGTAGAACAGCCGTAGGCAGTCCACGGCGATGCCCTGCGCGCCGTGCTTCGCCAGCAGTCCGCGCATCCCCACATACATCGCGGCGCTCCTGCGGATCTCCTCCGCCTTGGGTTCCACCACGCGCCCCGCCCCGCTCGTCCACTTCTCCGCCCATTGCCGCGCCTCGGCTTCGCTGGCGGACCGCCAGGCGGAGTTCAGCGTGTCGATCTCCACCGGCGCCACCTCGACGCCCAGCGTCTCCCGGTACATCTGGATCGCCTTCGTCATGTCGCGGTCCGTCACCAGCAGCAGGCGCGATGCCTTCATGGTGCGAATCGTCACGAAGGCGTGTACTGCTTCCGCCACGTCCTCAAAGCGCGTGGAGGAGACCGCCGCTACGGGCTTCGCGGCCTTCAACGCCGCCGGATAGACGCCCAGGAACGATCCCGTGCCGCCGTAGAGGTCGTCCACCAGCAGCGTGGGCTTGCCGGAAAGCGCTATGGGCCGCGCCGCGTCCGATGGGATCCCAAGGATGTAAACCAGGTATCCGTCGAAGCCCGCGTCCTGTTTGAGCATCTCCTCGGCCTCCGCCGCCCGGCGCATTGACACGGGCTGGAACTCCACGCCCGGGCACTGCCGGGCCAGTTTTGAAAGGATCTGCTCCTTGCGTCCTTCGTAGTCGTAGTTCTGATACGGCCAGCCCTGTTCCTTGGGCTCGGGGTGCGCGAACACCAGCCGCAGCCGGGTACGAACCTTCGGCATCAGCGCCGCCGCGCCAGTGTCTTTGGGCGGGCCGGCCCAGGCACAGCCGAGGCACCCCGCGCAGGCACTCAGAAAGCTCCGCCGCGTCGCGGCGCCGATGTTCACCAGTTGGCTCATGAGTCGCTCCAGATGACAGCGTTCAGGATCCGCTTATCACAATTCGACGCGGAGCGACAGGGGGCTGCTCTCAGCGCCAGTTCGGGATGACGCTGCCCGCGGGCTCCAGGAACTCCCGGTTGAAACGCGTGAAGGTGATGGACTGCGATAGTTTGCTCACGCCGCGTTCCCACAGCACGCCCACCGTCCCGTCCTTCAGCGCCGCCAGGTCGGAATACGCGGCCAGGCCGCCGTACAGCGTCCGTTCGTTCATCCACGTCTGGCCCTCGTCGTAGCTTACCCGTACCACCAGGTGCTTGCGCCCGGGGCCCGCCACGCCGGTCCACAGCAGCCGGTCGCGGTCGGCGCCCGCCGATTTCAGCGTGTAGCGCTCGATCGACGTCGCCACGGGCGTCACCGCCTGGCCCGCAGCGGGCCGGCTCCACTTCACGCCGCCGTCCTGGCTGACGCCCACCCAGCGCCGCTCGCCGCTAGCCTGCCGGGCGTCCATCATCACGGCCCCGTCGGCCAGTTCCACCATCTGGTTCTCGTCCGTCAGCGCCGGCAGCAGGCCACCCAGCTGCCACGTCGCGCCGTGGTCATCGCTATAGATCGCGTAGGCCCGCATCATGCTCAGCGAGCCTTGCCAGCCCGGCGCCGCGCCCATCACGCTGCACGTGTCCGGACACATCGCCGCCGGCAGCAGCAGCCGGCCGCTCTTCGTTTGAATGGCCCCGCCCGGCCCCAGGAACATCGCGCCCCAGCGCTCGAAATCCCGTGCCTCGCGCGTGATCTCCCGCGCCGCCAACCAGGTTCTTCCGTGATCGTCGCTCCACCGCAGCCACGCCTGGTTGTCGTCGGTCCCCGGACGGCTCTGGGCCGTGCCCTTGCCGGGCTTCCAGCGGTTGAAGGCCACCCACAGCCGCCCGCTCGTGAGGTCCAATACCGGCGTGGGATTCGAGGCCGCCCACTTCTCGCCCGGATCGTCCACCACCATGAGCCTGGACCATGTCGCGCCCTGGTCCTCGCTCCGCTTCATCACAAGGTCGATGTCCCCATTGCCCGGATCCCCGCGATTCTCCTTGCGGGCTTCCGCGAAGGCGACCAGGGACCCATCGGCCGCCGCGGCGATGGCCGGAATCCGGTAGGCCCGGTAGCCGTCCTCTCCTCCCCGGAACACGTCCGTCTGCGTAATAAGAACATCCCCGCCGCGGCAGCATACCGCCGCCAGAATCAACAGAATCTGCGTTTTCATCGCGCTCGTCCCCGTCCAGTCTACCCGCCCGCGGGCACGCCTGCGGGCGGCGGCTCCCTGGGACGGCTCGCTGCCGCACACACTACGCGTGGCGGTGCACGTGGAACAAGCGGAACGCCCACTCTCCCGCGCCCCAGCACAGCAGCAGCAGGAACGCCGCTCCGATCAGCAGATCGACGGACGGCCGGTTCCAGGCCTCCCGCATGGGCATCAAGCCGATGCCCAGGGCGATCACGACGCTCATCAGGTGCCAGTACCAGCGGACGTGGCTGTACCTCCACAGCAGCCACGCCGACAGCGCGAGCACTCCGCAATAGCTCAAGAAAACTATCCAATTGCTCATGGGCGCCTCCTCTTCCAGCCTCACTATAGCGCCGGCGCCGGCGAATGCAAGGAGGAGGCGCGAGCCCCGCGCCACTCCTTTACTTCAGCGTGGCCCGCAGCCACTCCACCATCTTCTTCTTGTAGCCCTGCCAGGCTTCCACTTTCTCCCACGCCCCGATGCCGTGCGGCGCTCCCTCCACCGGAAACACCTGGCAGCGGTTGCCGGCGGCCCTCAGCTTTTCACACAGCAGCGGCGACTGCTCGTAGGGCACGCCCGCGTCCTTCGTCCCATGGATGAACAGGAAGGGTGGCAGGCCCGGCTTGACGTATGTGGCCGGCGACGCCTCGCGCAGCTTGGCCAGCCCTGCCTCGTCGAGCTTCTCGATGCCCAGGAAGTTCCGCAGGTTTTCGCCTATTTTGCCGTTGTCGCTTTCGCGCTTCACCAGGTCGTGCGGCCCGTAGAAGTCCACCACCGCCGCCACGCGCGTCTCCGGCGCGGAACGGATCCCCACCATCGCCACCAGGTGCCCGCCCGCCGATTCGCCCATCAGCGCGATGCGCGTGCGGTCCACCTGGAACTCCCGCGCGTGCGCCTTTACCCAGCGCACCGCCGCTTCCACGTCCTCCACCGCCGCCGGGTACTTGTACCGCGGCGCCAGGCGGTAGTTGATCGTGAACCACGCGAAGCCCGCCTCCGACAGCACCGGCAGCAGCGGCTTTTCGTAGCTGCGCTTCGTCCCGCCGTGCCAGCCTCCGCCGTGCACGACGATCACCGCGGGAAACGGGCACTTGCCTTCCGTCACGGAGGCGTCGAGCGTCAGCGGCACACCCCCTGGGCGCGCGTATTCGATGCCGTTTCGTTCTGCTGCCGCCGCCAGCAATCCCATCGACAGCAAAATCAGAAGCCTGCGCATGGGACGCAGTGTATCAAGGGCGGCTGCCTATCGCGGGACCTCCACCGTCACCGTTCCGCCTGCGCCCACCGTCACCCTGGCCGAAGAAACCGTCCGCCCCACCGGCCGTTTCTCGATCCTGGCGCGCACCGCTTGGCCGTCCACCAGCAGCGTCTCGTGCGGGCCCTCGAAACAGGCCTGCCACACCAGCGCCGGCCCCGTCTGATTCGTGAGCGCCGTCTTCCTGCCGCCTTCGTGCCGCACCGCCACTTCGTTGGCGCGCACCGGCAGGTTCCGCATCTCCGCCCAGGCGATCGAGCCCAGGCCCGGTAGGGTGCGCACGATCCGGTCCGTGAATCCGTCCTCCTGCGAAGCCTGGAACGGGGACACCGGGTCCACCGTGATGCCCATCAGCCCCGTCACCAACGCGCCGATGACGGAGAAGCAAACCTCCGGATATTCCCGCCGCGTCCGTCCTTCCCGCGTTAGGTCCATCATCTGCGCATAGGCCGCATCGGGCATGCCGTAGCGGTAGAGAATCTCGGCCTGGTGCGACTGGATCTCCACCGCGCGGCTCGACGGGTCTTTGCGGATCGCCTCCAGCATGGCGTTCAGCGCGCCGCGGGCCTTGGGGCCGTCGTCCACGATGTCCCGGTACAGCAGGTCCAGGCCGCCCCGGCCCTCCAGTTTGTGCTCCGGCCCGACGTGTGAATAGAAGAACCCGCCCGCCTCTTCCCAGAACGCACTGTTCACCAGCGCGCGCACGTCGGCCGCCTTCTTGAGGTACGCCTGCGTCAGATCGCGGTTGCCGCGCATCTGCTGGAACCGCGCATAGGCCAGGTAGGCGGCGTACTGGGCGTCGAGCAGATCCACGGCCAGCGCATAGTTCGGATTGCCCTCGTCGTAGCCCGGAATGCCGCGCGCCATCCCGAACCGCCGCCGCGCGCCGGCCGGACCGGGCACGTTCATCCGCCTCTGCCGTTTCATCACTCGGCCGGCGCCCAGGTCCCAGCGCTCGACGTAGTCCTTCACCGTGCGCTCGTAGAAGTGTTGAAACACGGGATCGTTGACGTAGTCCAGGTCGCCGCTCCAGGCGAACATGCGGTAGCAGGTGTCGGCCACGTCGAAGTTGGCGGGCAGGTTGTACCAGAAGTCGGCGTCGCTCACGTAATCGGCGGGCGCGGGCCGGTTGTAGCGGTCGATCTCCCAGTAGCTACACCAGTCCTTCGACGCCGAGATGTTCTCGGCGAAATGGCGCAGCATATTCTTGGTGTGGCGCGCCAGGCCCAGCGCGTGCGCCCCGGTGGCCTGGTGGGAGACGTCCCGCATGCAAAAGGCTTCGCGCCCCGGCAGCGCGGCTTCGTACCAGGGTCCCACGGGATCGCGTTCGAAGGCATACGAAAGCGCCTGCCGCTTGGCCCACTCGAACCCCGCCGCCAGTTTCTTGTCCGAGGACTCGATCCTCAGTTTCGATTCCGTCTTCCCCGCGCCGGTCTGCGCGCTCAAGGCATGCACGCTGGCCACGGCAGCAATCGTCGCGCAACACGTGAAGACTCCCAGGATTCGCATGTTGTACCTCGCGGTTTGAGCGGACAGTTCTTCACGCTATCAAGGAACTCAACGCCGCAGTGCTTCGACGCTCCAGGTCACTGCGGCCTTCGGATCGTCGATGCGGACGGAAAACTCGCACGGATACCGGTCCACCGGGACGGTCTGCTCCGGCCGGCCTTCGACGCGGTAGCGCAACGTGGCGCCGGAACATTGGTCGATGCCGGCGGCGACGTAGACGAACAGGTCCCGCGCGGCAAATGGCGGCGCCGCGATGAGCATTCCGCGCGCCTCCAATCCCGTGCCGGCCACGGCTTTGCGCTCCACGGCGGGCCTCGCGGGCAAAGCAAGATGTTCGGGCGGCGCAGTGCGGTGCGTGGGTACGTCGATGTTCACGCCCTCCAGCGTCAGGGCGGCGATCCCCATAGGCTGCAACTCGAGCGACGCCTGGCCGTTGCGCACCTCGACCGGCGTGGAGGGGTGGTTGTCGAAGCGGGCGCGGAGTGTCGCGCGCTCGAGCGGCCTCCGCAGTACGGCCGCGTCGAGCTTCAGGTTGACCCTCTGGCGCTCGGGCGTCTGGTTCAGCAGGATGACATGAAAGGCGTTCCGGCCGTGCGCGAGGACCACATCCACATTCGGCGTATCCACGGCGGCGGCGGTCCGATGCAGCCACGGCCAGGCCTCTTCTCCGTACACTTTGCCGGAGGCGTGTCCGCGCAGACGGCTGTCGAACCAGACGTAGCCGTTCTGGCGCACCCACGGGAACGTGACGGCACCGCTGGAGCGCACCTCGGCGTCGGTGAAGAGATAGTCGAGCACGTAGGCCGCGAACACAGGGATGTGGTGGTGGTAGATGGTGGTGACGTCCGGCCCCTCCACCGGGTAATTGGGCCTCTGATAGACGTCGGTCCAGTTGTCGATGTAGTACCCCGGGTAGTTGCCGAAGCGGCCGATGGTGGCGTTGCGCGCGGCCGTGCGGAACAGTGTATCGCCGGTGAGGTGGGCCAGTCGCAGCAGGTTCGGCGCCCAGATGCTCATGGTGATGTTGGCGTGGTTATACTGGCGCGGATACGTGAAGGGCTGTTCGAGACCGAGGCCGACATTGCTGACCTGCCAGGCGGGCACCTGGCGCTCGGGCAGCGGCGTCGGGGGCACTTCGATGCGCGGAAATTCTGTGGTCCCGGCTTCGCGGTCGTAGATGCCCAGCCGGTAGCGTGCGCTTCCGAGCCACCAGATGGTTCGCGAGTGGTCGTAGATGCCTCCGGGGTGGATCGTCACATTCTTCCGCGGGACCACGGGATGCACCCAGAGGGTGGTCAGGAGCCAGCGCGCGCCTTCGGCTGAGGCGTCCAGGAAACGCCGCTCCTGCGTGGCCTCGAACATGTGCAGGAGGCCCTCCCAGTTCGGAACGAACGTAGTGTTGAGGAAGGGCCGGCTGCCCAGGTCGCGCTCGGGAAGCCGTTTGATGTGTTCGGCGATGTAGCGGTCGGCGCCCTCCATGGCCTGATCGCGCCAGCGCCGCTCTCCGGTCAGCCGATAGAGGGCGAGCGAATCCTCGAATGGATCCGGATGGGTGCCGCCCCGCGTGGCCGCGGCGCCTCCGGGGCCCAGTGCAAACTCGCCGAAAGCGGGCGCCTGGCCGTGAGTCATCTCGTAGGCGCCCGAATAGACCGTGGCGCCATAGAAAGGCACAGGGCCGCCCAGCGGCCGGTGCTCCGGATAGTAGCGCCCCATGTTGCGCCGCACCGCGTGGTGCTGGCTCGGGCGCGAGGCGAGGAATTCGAGCGTCGGCAGCGCGTAACGGCGATAAAACGTTTCGTTGCCGGTGAGCAGGTAGTAGCTCATGTAGAGCAGGGGGCTTGAGTGGGAGACCGTGTTGAGCGACTCGATGTTCCAGGGGCCCTTCGCCTCCGCGTTCCAGCCGTTGGCGGTGTCGTTGCTCATCAGGTCCAGCAGGTTCAGCGCGGTATCGGAAAGCGACGCGTACGTGGGGCGGCGATAGTCGCGGAGTTGGAAAGGGCCTGTGACGATGGCGCGGTAGGCATCGTACCAGTTGCCGGGTTGAATCCAGACGCGGAACCGGCCCGTGACCGGCGCCTTTCCGCCGGTGATGCTGCCAGTCTGTCCCAGAACAGGGGTGTAGACCAGGGGTTGAGCTTCTCCCTGTTCGTTGCGGATGCCGAACGCGTAGCGCGAGTCCTTCGAGTTGAGCCACTCGAAGGGGATCTGCGAAGGTTCTGCCACGACCGCGTAAGAGATGCCCTGCCGGGTGACCAGCGATAGCGGGGCCGGCATCAGCGCGTTCAACATCGTGACGGGTTGAGCCGGAAACCGCCGTCCCTGGAACATGAACGGCAGCAGAAGAAAGTCCAGATCGGCGGGTAGCGCGGCCATAAGCCCGTGATAACCGAGAGAGACCTGCTGCGGCGCGCTGCCGGTCAGGCGAAGCGTGACCTCCGCCGAAGGGGAATCGTTGCGCAAATGCCAGGCGGCCGTCAGGTGTCCGGCATCGATGGCGGGGAAGTCGAGTTCGGCGGTCTGCGCGTCGATCTTCCGCACGCCGGACGGACGGAGGGCGTAGCACCGCCCGGCCAGCCACGGCGCGGTTGCCGGCCCGATCCGGCTTCGGAAGGACTTGCCGCCCGCCGAAAGCTCAGACTCCGGGGCGAGGGACACGTCCCACGATGGGAACTGCGTGCCGGTGGCGACGATCCTTGGATCGCTGCCCGGCGGACGGGTGACCACCCGATAGCTCTCCGTCTCGGGCTGTCCGGGAACCGCCCGCCATTCGCCGCGTTGCCGCAGCGCCGCAGCCATGGTGATGGCGGCGGCTGCGCCCGAGCGGCCGGTGTGGAAAGCGAGGCGGAGGAGGTTGTTCTCGATGGTGACCGCCGGTTCGCGCGAAATTCCGTAGACAGGCGCGGGCACATGCGTCGCGGCGCTGTCCACACTGTTCACTTGAAGAGTTGCGGTCCGCGCCGGACTGGCGTTCAATTTGGCTGGCAGTCCCCACGGTGCGCCGTCGCCGCGGGTCAGAAGGATCGCGTCACACTGGGCCTGCGCCGTGTTGGATTCGCCGAGCACGACCAGGATTGGTCCGGCGTCGAGTTGAAAGACGCCGCCGTCTTCCCAGGCCCACCATTCGTTGACCGTCGTCCGGTGGTTGCCGAAAACGGTCTGCGACCGCGCACCGGCGAGGCTCACGGTGAAATTGCGCATGCCAGGACGGTCTTCCGGCAAACTGCGGGAGCGCACCCAGAGCCGCCATGCGCCCGCAGTCGGGATCTGAATCGCCCCGGCCGCCGGAGCCACCTGGCCGCGAGGACCGGCCGTCAGGAACGTGGTCGGCCCGTTGGCCTCCTGGAGCTGGAAACCCCCGTGGATTTCAAGCCACTCGGCTTCCACCAGAATCGCTTCCTGGGCCCTGGCCGCCGGTGCAGAAAAAGCGGCCAGGAAGCAAAACAAGAAGGCGGACGGGCGGCGCATGGTTCCATCCCCTTTCCCCCGGCCGGCACCGTCCAGGCTTCGGCAACCCTGAGCAACGGAATCGGCAGGTGATCCACGGGATCAGCGGTCTCGCTCGTATCATACGCCTGAAATGTGTTGTTGAGAGGGGGGTGGTGGGCGCGACAGGACTCGAACCTGTGACCTCCTGCGTGTGAAGCAGGCGCTCTAACCAACTGAGCTACGCGCCCCCGGTGGGCGTGACAAAACCAGTATAGAACACGCCCCCTCCCGCTGTCACAAGCGGACCGTGATCGTCAGGTCCCGGCCCGGAAAACTCCCGCCCAGCGTGCCCACGCTCAGCACCGCCGCCGTCAGTTTCCCGCCCTCCGGCAGCGGCGCTTTGCCGAATCCGCTCACCGTGCTCGACGACTTCGCCCCGGCCGGAATCGTCAGGTCGGCGTACGGCGCATCGTTCAGCAGCACCCGCACGGTCACCGCTTCGCCCAGCGGCGCCACGCCCACCTGCGCCCGCACGTCCCGCACCGCGCGGCTCGCCTCCACCAGCAGCGGAGGCGCAATGCTCGCGGCCACCGCCAATTCGCCCTCGAACTGCAGGCTGTACTGCCCCCCCGACATCGTTCTCAACCCGCCGGCGGCCGTCATCGTGAAGGCCTGCGCGGCCGTCGGGCTGTCGCCGCGATCGTTGGTCACATAGAACTCCGCCGCCCCGATCCGCGCGTTCGGCAGCTCGAAGCCCTGCCCGTAGCTCCCGCTCGCCGCGCTGCCGAAGAAGTTTCGCACGAAAGGCATCACCACCGTCCGCCGCTCCTGCTGATACACCGCCGTGCCCGCGCCGTGCGGCTGTGCCGCCGTGTCGTGGCAGCCCCGCTCCACCAGAAACGTCACGCCGTCCGCCTGCGCCTCCAGCACCCTCACCAACTCGCTCTCCATCTGCAGCAGGTCGCCCACCGCCGCCGGATACGCCGCCGCCATCACCAGGCTTTGGCTGATATCGTCCAGCGCCGCCCCCAGCGTGTGCGGGTTCGGGCTCTTCATCTCATCCCAGTAGTGCACCGTCAACGTGCCGGTCCGGATCGTGTTCGTGTTCTCCAGGGTCCCGAACCCGATGCCCGCAATCTCCAAAGAACCCTGCCCCGGCGCCGAAAGCCCGAACGCCGGCATGCCCGGCACGTCCAGGTCTCCGCCCGCGATCGCGCCCAGAATTGCGTGCCGCCCGACAATCGCCTCCTGCGCTGCGCTCTCCGCGCCGGCCGCGCTCACCGCCACGCCCAGCACCTGCACCACCTCCTGCGGCCGGTTCGGCACCAGCATCCTGATCTCATCGGTCGCCGTGATGCCCGCTGCCTTCCAGCCCGCCTCTGCTACGGCGAAAGAGCTCGTCGCATCCGGCGCCACGCTCCACGGCGCGTCCACCTCCAGTTGCGTGGCCGTGTTGCTCCGGATCACCCGCTCCTGCCCCTCGCCCCGGCCCCGCAGGATTCGCGCCACGGCGCCCTTGTACTCGTCCGGCTGCATCCCGAGCCCCGTCCAGCCGATCCTCGCCGCTCCGTACTGGTCGGCCGGCGTCTCCGGCAGCAACTCCATCCGCCACTGGAACCGCGCGTGGTCAAAATTGGCGTCCGGCGGCGGCTGGCTCCCTTCCGCCAGCCCCGCATCCGTAAACGTCTCCGCCACCGGAATGATCTCCGCAATCTGCCGCGCCAGGCCCGGAGTCCGGCCGCGGTACACCCGCATCGCCGTGCTCCCTTTGGCGCATCGGATCCCCGCCAGCGCCACCGCGTACGTTACCGCGCCGCCCGGCAGGCCCGCCCGCACCGTGTAGGACAACCCCGACTCCACGCCCTGCCCATCCACCGAGCTCACCGCGTAGTACAGCGTCTGCCCGCCGGCCAGCGTCCCCTCGCCGCTCCGGATCTCCGGCGAAAGGCTTACCACCGGCGGCGCCGCCGCCCGCAGATCCGGCTTCACCGGCGGCGCGTATTTCACCGACAGCTCCACCCACTCGGCGCCGCCGCCGCCCGTCTCCGCCATCGCGTAGGTCTCCCGCCCGTTCGCGTCGATTGCGACGCCGGCCAGCGGCCTCGGTACGCCGCCTCCGGCCTCGCTCTGCCGCGCTCCGTCCTGCCAGTCCCCCGACGCCTGGTCGTACCAGAAATCGTCGTGCAGTTGCGCCACCACCCGCGCCCGCTCGTAGTTCAGCGCCGGCGTCAGCTTCAGCACGCGGAACGGCGTCCGGTCCAGCCCCTCGCGCGAATGCGAAATCGCGATCAGGTCGCCCGGTCTCAGCCCCATCGCCTGTACGCTCGTTTCGAATTCGATGAACCGGTTGCCGCGCAGGTTCTTCTCGATCTGCAGTCTCAGGATCCGCGCCGCCTGGTCCACGTGCGGCAGCCCCAGCGCGCCCGACGCCGCCGACACCTCGCAGCCCTGCGCCGCCGCGTCCGCGAAGTCCACCAGCGACAGGCTGTCCTGCTGGTACTGGTTGAACGCATCCTGGAACTCCACGCTCAGCCGGTTCGCCGTCTCGCTGCTCGCCCGCCGCCACACCCGGAACGTCGAGGCCCCTTCCGCCCTGCGCAGGATGCCGCTGAAGCCGTTCAGTCCGTCGCCGAACTCATAGGCCGGCCAGCCCCCGTCCAGCGTCTGCGTGCTGTTGGTCCCTGCCGGCTTCACCGCGCACTGCCTCGCCAGCGTCGTCTCCGGCGTCAGCGTCAGACGCCCGCTCTCGTCCACCGTCATCATCAGCGCCGCCGCCGTCCTCAGCCCGCGCACCACCTCGCTCAGGCTGCGCCGCTGCGTCAGCGCCAGGTTGGCTACGAAGCGCGGCCCCTGCACCTGCTGTCCGCCCGGCGTCCTGATCGCGATGAACTCTTCGCACATCGCCGCCGCCGCCGCGAAGCTCTCCACGTTGATCTCCGGCAGCTCCCACCCGCCGCGCTGCAGCAGGTCCAGCAGGATCCACGCCGGGTTGCGCGTGAAGCTCTCCCCCAGCGCCAGCCCCGCCGCGTCGTAGCGCGGCAGCTTCATCCCGTCCAGCAGGACTTCCACCTTCGGCAGCCGCCCCTGCTGCACAATCGAGTTCGGCAGCACCACCGCCAGCGCCGCCAGGCTCCCGTGCGGATCGCCCGCCGGGTTCCCGGCCCCGTCCGTGAACGTCAGGTTGAACCCGCCGTTCCGCTCCCCCGTGCTCAGCACGTTGTACCAGCCCGTCGCCGTCATGTCCCTGCCCGCTTCGCCCAGCGGCAGTTCCACGCCGTTCGCGATCACTTTCTGCACGCCCTCCATCGGCCCCGAGCCCAGCAGCGCCTCGCAGTGCGTCAGGTTGCCGTCGTTGCGCGCGAAGATCACCGGCGCCGTGATCCAGGCCGTGCCGTACACCAGCGGCACCGCGTCGTTGGCCCGCGCCCGTCCGTCCACCGCGTCCGCCGTCGTTGTGCTCTTTTCCCCGTGCGCCCGCACCGTCACGCTCGGCGGTAGAAACGCAAAGCCGCCGAACCTCGCCGTCGGCCGCCCCAGCGAATCTTCCCGCAGCATGCCGCGCGCCTCGCACTCCTCCCGCGTCCGGCCGCAGCTTGTGAAGGCCAGCCCGTTCTCCAGGTTGCCCGTTCCTCCCGCGGCGTCGGCCGAGTACCCGCAGCGGTACAGCGGCGAATAGCGTCCTCTCGCCCCGCCGTCGCAGGCCTCCGTCCGCTCTTCCGCACTCTCTGGAAACCGCCACGGACACCGGCTCTGGATGCGCAGCGGCGGCACCTGCAGCCGCTGCAGGTTCAGCCGGTTCGTGAAGCTCAGCCGCGCCTCCCTCTCCGTCAGTTCCTCGGCCGGATTGGCGATGCCCGTGTACACCGCGCACAGCTCCGTCGTCGGCAGGCCCGTGTGCAGGTCGAAGAACCCGAACCGCACGCGCAGCTTCGCCGCCTTCCACCCCACCGTCGCGTCCACCTGCGAGAAATGCCGGTCCACGTTCGCGAGCGTCACCGTGAACCGCGCCCCCGTGTCCACCGCCTCCTCGCCTGCCAGCTTCATCTCGAAACCGCCGTGCTTCAGCACCCGCGGCTCGTACTCCGCCCCCTCCGCCGTCACCCGGTGCGTCGACCAGCGCTCCACCGCTCCGTCCGCCAGCGTGCATTCGAACAGCAGCAGCGGCGTATCCAGCACCTCCAGCCGTTTGCTTTCGTGAATCGTGCTCATAGCGCGCTCCCCAGCCGGGCCCTCACCCGCACCACCGCCCGGTTCCGGTCCGGCCCGTCCGCCACGATCTTCAACCCGTTCATGTCGAACCGCGCCGAACTGTAAATGCCGCTCCGTTCATAACTGGTCTTGTAGGCGGACGGTATGGCCTGCGCCTCGGCCTGCAGCCTGCGCACTTCCACCACTCCGCCCGCCGGCACCCCCACGCCGCACATCGACGTCCCGCCTGCCGCCGCCTGGCCCGTGGCCCACCGCAGTTGCCAGTTCGTGCCCAGCAGGTTCATCGCATCACCCACTCCCGCATTCACGTACACCCACCCCCCCGGTGCCCACCGCGCCTCGCAGCTCATGCAGATTCTTCCGCCCGGCAGCGGCAGTAGTTGCTCCAGCCACGCCGTCCCCTGGCCCGCGTTCGTCAGCCGGAAACAGTTCAGACCCCTCTCCGTGAACGGCTCCACCAGGAGCCCGGTCTTCAGCCACGCCCCCGTGCTCAGGTCCTCGCTCCACGCCAGCAGGTTGGCCATCGGATCGACGAACGTGAAGCTCTCCAGCCCGCCGCCCGTTGCCGTGAACAGGTCTTCCAGCGCCTGCGCCTCCGCGTCGGTCAGGTTCTCGTACCGCAGCGTCCAGCCCACCTCGGGTTCGCTCCCGCCGCGAATCCTGGAGACGTATCCTCCCGGCGTCCTGCTCGACACAATGTGATGCCTCGTCCGGCGCCGCAGCGGATACTGCACCGCCACTCCGCTTCTCAAGTTCGGGTAGATCATTTCAAGACTCCTGCTCCGACACTGTCAGTTGAATCCGGCAATCCCCCGCCGCCCAGGCCTCCAGTTCGTGCTCCCGCGCCTCCACCGCGCATCCCGCGTACGTCACGCCGCTCCACGGGTCGGTGAAGGAGAAGCTCTCCAGCGTTTCCAGGTGCCGCCGCACGAAATCGTCCACCGCCGCCGCCTCGCCCTCGTCCAGCTTGTCCAACGCGATCGTCCAGCGCCGGCGGCTCTTCTCCAGCCGGTAGCGCTGCTCCGTCCCGTCCAGGAAAGCCAGCACCCGGATCACTCCGCGCAGTTCTCGACTCGCGCCGTACTGCGCCACCGCGCCCGTCTTCAGCTTGGGAAACTCCGCCATGCCCTCCTCCTACTCCCCGCCCATCAGCCGCCCGATGCTCTCGGTCTCGAGCAGCGCCCGCTTCACCGCCTCGGCGATCTCCGGCGTCCGGTCCAGGAACGACTGGCTGTCGATCGTCTCGATGTTCACCACCACCTGCGTCGGTTGTGCCGCCGCCCGCGCCTGGCCCTGCTCGTCCCGGTCGATCTCCACCAGTTCGCCGCTCTGCCCGCCGAAGCCCGCCTCGTAGCTGATCCTCGACGGCCGCACGGCCTTCGCCGGTTCCGTCGCCGTTGTGTCCTCATTCTGCCCGAACAGTCCCAGCAGCCCGCCCAACAGCGGGTTCAGCCAGGAGACGGCTTGCGACGCGCCGCTGCTGCTGGAACTCGCCGGCGTCAGCGGCGCCAGGTTCAGCCACGACGTCGGCAGCAGTCCCAGCGCGCCCTCCGCCGCGTCGACGCGCGCCGTCGCCGCATCGGGAGCCGCTCCCGCGCCTTCCTGCTCCGGCGCCAGCGGCGTCTGGGTCTCCAGCGCCGTCGCCGGTCCCAGCGCCGCCGTCACCGCCTCTTCCACCACTCTCCTCAAATCGTTTTCACCGTTCGTCATGGATCGTCTTCTCCCATTCCCGTTTCAGCGTCGCCAGCGCTTCCAGGTCCCGCGCCGTCAGGCTCTCCGCATCCATCAGCCCCGTCCCGCGCCACGCCGCGAACATCTCCAGCCACGCTTCGCTGTCCGGCGTGATCGCCGTCTTCGGGCATTCCGCCGAAGCCGCGCCGCCGCGGGCCCATACCACTGCGCCTGCCTGCCCGCCGGCCTCCTGCCAGCCGCAGCGGCGCTTCTTTTCCAGCCGCATCCGCCTGCATTCCTCGCACCGCCATCCGGCTGCTCCCGAACGATGGAAATGGAGTGCGAGAATCAGTTTTTTCGCTCTTCCTCGCTCAGCCGGCACTGCCGCCGGATCGCCGCCGCAACCTCGCGGCTCAGCTCTTCCGGACCTCTCTCCACCAGCGCCGCCACGCCGCACGGCTCGCCGTCGATCTCCAGCCCCTCCACGCCCAGCAGGCCCCACTCCACGTACGCGCGGTCCACCCGGCTGGCCGCCTCCGCGGCCGCCAGCCGGTCTTCCACTCCGCCGCCCGCGCTGTGGTATTCGATCTCCGCCAGCAGCGTCCTCACCCGCCGCGTGATCTCCGCCCGCCGCGCCAGCGACACTTTCACGATTTCGTACCGCACGCCCGGCAGGCTCTCCGACTCCCGCCACTCGCTGCTGGCGTACCGCGTCACCGCCTCGTTGCGCCGCCTTACTGTCTTAACCGAATGCAACATGGACTTCGTCCTCCTCCGCGCCCTGCGCCGTCGAGCCCCGCAGCCGCCACCGCAGCCGCTCCTCGCCGTCCAGCAGTTCCGGCACCGCCGGCACTAGCGCCGGCAGGTACACCGCGCACAGCGCGCCCTGCGTCTCGCCCATTTGGATCATCAGCGGAATCGCGCTCCGCTGCCGCGCCGCCTGGTAGATCTCATCGAACACCGCCCGGTCCTGGCCGTACAGCTCCAGGTCCACCGACACCTCGCGGTCCCCTGCCACAAGGCAGCGCGGCGCCAGCGAGCCGAAATCGCGGTTGCGGAAATCGACGTTGTTCTTGATCCGCACCCGCGCCTCCACCAGCGTCAGCATCTGCTCCGGACCCGTCCCGATCCACGCCTGGCCCAGGTGCCCCGGCACCGGCCCGTCGCTCAACGGCTCCAGGACCGGCTCCGCCGGAAACGCCGTCAGCCCGCCCATGCCGCTCACGAAGCTCTTGTTGTCCACCAGGTCCGCCGCCTGCCCCTGGAAGGTGAACTCGTGGAAGTCCGCGTTCACTTTCATCTCCATCACATCCACCGCCGAGCCCCGCAGCACTCTCTGCACCGCCGTCTCCGGCGTCCAGTAGTCGTACAGGCTCACCCCTTTCAGTTGCGCCGCCGGCGAGTAGCTCACCGTCGCGCCCGTCACGTCGCCCCCCTGCGCCGCCGCTGTCAGCGGCGCGCTCAGCACCACGTTCTGCGCGTCCGTCACCGCGGCCACGAGCCGCAGGTCGCCGCCCACCGTGATGGCGTCGCCGAAGCTCAGCCCGTGCGCCTGCGCAAAACTCAGGTTCACGCCGCTCGCGGAGGTCAACGCCGCGCCGCCGGCCACCGTCCTCGGCGCCCCGCCCAGCGCGCCCTCGATCAGCGCCCCGTAGCGCGGCGGCGCATCGCCCGCGTCGCGGTTGTACAGGTACGTCTTCAGCGAGAACCGCGTCTTCTTGCGCAGCTCGCCCGTGATGCCCTGGTAGGTGCGCGTCCCCGTCTTATCCCGCCGCCGCGGCCGCTCGTGCTCCTGCACCGCGTCCAGCCACAAGCCGCTGAAGCGCTGTGCCGCCGTCACCGCCGCCACTGTTCCGTAGGTGTCTTCCACCGCTGCGTAGTAGCGGTTGTTGCGTGAAGAAATGTAGCATGCCATCTTCGCTCTCCGTCTATCCCCTGTTCACCATCACCGGCCAGGCGATCCTCGCCGTCTGCAGGTAGTTCAAGCCGCCTTTCTTCACCGGCTCGATCTGCACCTCGTATTCGCTGCTCAAGTACAGCCCGTCGCCCACGCAGCCCGTGTTGCGCTCCAGCACGTCCCGCACTCCGTCCACGTAGTGGTGCAGGCTCTGCGTGATCCCCTCCAGCCGGTCCTGCGACACCCGTACCTCCGCCACCACCCGCACCCGCCCCGAAAACCGCCTCAGCCGCTCCACCGGCCGGCCTTCGATCCGGTCGCAGTAGATGTGCACCATCGGGTATTTCAACGGCCACGCCTTCTCCTGCGTCTCCGCCGGCGTGCGCAGGAACATCACCGGCGCTATCGCCGGCTGCCGCTCGTCCGCGACATACGTCTGCTTCAGCGCCTCGACGCTCGCGCTCAGCCCGCTCTCTCCTTCCAGCAGGCTCCGCACGGCGTCGATCACTTCCATCGTCGTGAACGTCATCGTCAGCCCCTCCTGTACTGCCCGGCCCGCGTCACCATCCCATCGGCCTCCTGGCCGCTGCCCGGCGGGCGTCCCGCGACAATCCCTTCCGCCGGCAGCGTCCAGCTCTCCGCCACCGCCAGCGGCGCCGCGTTCTGCAGCGCGCCCGGCTCGTCCGTGAACGAGACGAACACGTTCCAGTGCGTCGCCCCGGCCGGCGCGTACGCGAGTCTCACCGTCAGCGAATGCGGCAGCGGCGAGCTCACCACCTCCACCGGCCCCGGCGCGCTCTCCCGTCCGGCCGCGTCCAGGACAGTCGCCTGAAGCCAGTACGTCGCCGCCGGCGCCAGGCCCTCGCCCACCGCCGCCTCCAGCTTCTCCGGCCGCCTCACCGGCTGGCTCACCGTCGCCACCCCGATGTCGAAATACCGCCTCTCCTGCGCCGCCGCCAGCTCCGCGTAGTGCTTCCACCGCGCGCCGTACCGGTCGTTCAGTTGGCTGAAGTAGGCATCCCGGTAGACGGCTTCCAGCGTCGCCAGCGCGTGCCAGCGCTGGAGCGGAGTGCTCACCGCCACCTGCCCCAACTGGCCCCGTTCCTGCCAGCGCAGGAAGCCTTCAACTTCTTCTTCCAGCTCCTTTGCCGCCAGCCGCAGCTTCGCTTCGAGGTCGATGCCCTCGCCGTTTGCCACCTCCAGGATGGTCGTGTCCCACTCCCGCAGGTCCTCGATTCTGTTGATGTCGCCGTCTACCAGCAATGCCATGGCCGCCTCCTCTACTCGCGCCCGCCCTTCGGCTCGCGCCCGCCGATGCGCGGGTCCGCCACCACCTGCACCTGGATCCGCTGCGCGTACGTCTGGCTCTCGATCGCCGCCCGCCGCTCCGCCTGCACCCGCCGGTGCTCTTCCACCTCGGTCTCGCTCGCCAGCCGCGCCTTGCCTTCCACGATCAACTGGCAGCCCAGCCGCTTCGGTACCTGCGTGATGATCCCTACCTGGCCGCCGTCCGGCGTCTCCAGGCTCGACACGTAAATGTCGCGCCCCTCAATCTCGGATTCTTTCTGCTTCAGGTCCTCGAAATATTTCTGCAGATTCATTCGCTTTCGCCTCCTTCCGTCGTGTCCGCCATCGCGGGGGCGGCGCCAGGCCGCCCCCCTCGCCCTTCCGGGCTAGCTTTGGACCTGCACGCCGTGCGAGTTCCGCAGAACCCCCACGCCGTACAGAATGTCCACCGTGAACTGCTGCGCCAGCGTGTTCGGCTGGTAGCTCATCAGCACGCGCATGCCGAAATTGCCCAGCTCGGCGTACTCCACAATGCCGCCCGTCCCCGGCAGGGGCTTGGGCAGCCGGCGGATCGCCAGGCCCAGCGCGTTCTTCGCGAACGCGATGTTGTTGGTCGTCACCGGCGCCGAGCCGGTCTTCTTCACGAACTGCGAGCGGAACACGTAGAAGTCCTTGATCCGCCCGATGCTGCCGTCCACCAGCGTCCGCAGGCCCGCGTCGCCGGCCGTCTGGTACTCGCTGAATCGCGAAATCTGCCGCAGTTGCGAGTAAGCCTGGCTGTCCACCACCAGGTACTTCTGCTCCGCCGCCGGCACCTTCGCTTCGAACAGCGCCGTCTCGGCCGCGTCCACCGTCGCTTCCGTCAGCGTCGCCCCGCCAGAGCCCAGCGGCGTGTTCGCCGTGAACTGGCTGTACAGTCCCAGCAGGTCGCTCTCCACCTTCTCGGCCAGCGCGATCATCGCCGGCTGCATGTACAGCTTCAGCAGGTCCGGAACCGCGATCACCTTCGTCACGTCCGGAATCTGGAACGTCGCCTCGGCGTGCGTGTTCAGCACGATCTGCGCGTTCGTCAGGTTCGGGTTCTGCGTCTGCACCGTCCCGCCTTCGGCGATGTTGTTCGCCACCATCGTCGGCGGAATCGGCACGTTCACCGTGTCCCCGGCCTGCGCCAGCGTCGGCTCGAAGTCCCGGTTCACCAGGTTCCCCATCACCAGGTTCCCCATCATCGAAGGAAGCGCGTCCACCGCCACCAGCTTCACGATCGCGTTCGCCAGGTTGGCTGAAGTGATTGCTGCCATATCTCTTTCCTCTCTTTCTTCTTCCGTCTATCTGCGCGGCGCCTCGCCAGCCCCGCGCTACTCGCCTCCCAGGCTCTGCAACATCACCTGGGAGATCTGCTCGCGGACCCTCTGCAACTCTTCCCGGCTCATCCCGGGATGGATCCGCTCCAGCTCAATTCCGTGTCCCCCGGCCTGCCCCTTGGCCGGGCTCACCGCTCCGCTGCCGCCCGCAATTCGCGCCGGCAGAAACTCCGGGTTGTCCTTCACGAACCCCGACAGGAACTCCCGCAGCCCTTTCTCGCCCTCGGCCGTCTTGGCCGCCAGCGCGCCGTCGGCCGTGCGCACCACCTCGTCCTTCACGATCCGGAACGCCAGGTCCACCTTCGAAACGCCCAGCTTCTGCAGCTCCGACCGGATCTGCGAGTGCCGGTCCGATTCTTCCGCCGCCTGCCGGCTGCGCTGGTTCTCCGCCACCAGTTCGTTCACCCGCCGCTCCAACTGCTCCCGCCTCTTCCGCTCTTCCACCAGCTCCGTCTTGTACGCCGGCTCGCTCTGCCTCCGCTCCGCCGTCATGTATTCCTCAATCACGGAGCGGACCAGGTGCTTCACCTCGTCCGCCGGTGCCGCTTCCGGCACACGTTGTTCCTCGTGCTGTGACTGATCCATGTCTGTCCTTTCCTTTCGATTTGCCGCGCCGCGCTCAAAGCCCGGCGTCGATCTCCTGCGCGATCCGGTCCTTCGTCTCCTGGCTCGCGTCGCAGAGATACTTCATCGCCACTTTCTTCTGGACCTGCGACCGCAGCGTCTTCGACGGGATGCCCAGCTTCAGCAGCCTCTCGGCGTCATCCAGCTCGCCCGTGAATTCACCGATGTCGAACTCGTCCAGCCCCGCCACATCGATCCCGATCTCGTCCTGCCGCGCCGCCGCCAGCGTCCGCAGCAGCGTCTTCAGCGTGTCCTTCACCTTGTCCCCGAAGCCCCGCAGCACCTCCTGCGTCACCAGGTAGTCCCGCTGCTTGCTCCAGCCCGTCATCGCCGAGTTCTTCGACAGCGTCCCGCCCGCCTGGTTCATCGCGTAGCACACGCGGTAGATCTCGTCCTTCAGCCGGTCGATGTTCTTCAGCGCGATTTCGAAGACGTGGCCCTCCGGCTCCGTCCACCCGAAGCGGTCGTCCTTGCCCAGCTTCACGTAGTAGCTGTCGCCCATCAACTGCTTGAACTCGGCGTCGGAGTAGATCACCGGCATCGAGAACAGCCCCATCGTCAGCGCCCAGGCCAGCGCGTTCGACTTGTTGAAGTGCTCCAGTTGCAGCGACGCGGACTTGTTCATCAGCCACATGCCCTCGCCCATCGAGAACTCGAACACCGGCACCCGGCCCAGCCGCGCCAGCCCGTGCAGCCCTTCATCCACCAGCTCCGGCGCCGCCGCCCGCTCGCCCCGCGCCTCCTGCCGGTAGATCTGGTAGCTGCGCCGGTCGTAGCGGATCCACTGCCGCAGCCGTTTCATCGCCGGCCCCGGCTCGTCCGACACCAGCCGCTCCCCGCGCAGCACCACCCACTCGAACTCGCCCTTCTCGTCCCGCTGCCAGTTGATCACGCTCTCCGCCGGGTACTCGCACAGGTAACCGCGCGACAGCCCCAGCGCTTCTTCTTCCGCCCGGCTGCCCGGTGCCTTCGCCCCACGCGGGAAGTCCACCGCCACGTAGCTCCGGCCCGCCACCAGCGTCTCGATCACCTGCCGCCGGAAGAAGTCGCTCAGCGTCGAGCCCCTCCGGTCGCAGTCTCCCGCCAGTTCGTTGAAGTAGCGCCGCGCCCCGTCGTCCTTGCCCTCGAACGTCAGCATTGGCTCCCGCCGGAACAGCGTCGCCGCGTACCAGTCGATGATCGATCCGATGTAGTTCTCATAAAAGGCCCGGCTCACCCGCTCCTGGTACACCTCCGCCAGCTCCCTCTGTCGGGGGATCAGGTAGAGGTCCGCGTGCCCGATAAACTGTTCGCCGCCGACGTACAGGTCGCGGTACCGCGGCCAGACCGTCTTCCATGCCGTGTATTCGGGATGTTCCCGGTTGATGTCCATCACTGTAGTTCCGCTCCCTTACCAAAACAGCCTCTGGTTCCTCTCTCCGACCTCTACCCGCGGCTGAAACTCCTGCCAGATCAGGTAGCCCAGCGCGTCGCTCAGGTGCGTCCGCCGCGGATCGCGGCTCTTGTCGATCTCCGTCGAGCCCTCCATCCACTGCACCCGCTCGAAGTCCGCAATCAGTTCTTTGCACCGCGGGTCCACCAGCAGGTTCACCGCCCCCGCCGCCGTCTTCAGCTTGGCGTTCACCAGTCCCACCCGGTCCCGCACCGCCGGGTTCCGCTTCGGAATCCGGTAGGCCGGCCGCTCGCCCTCTTCCCGGAAGAAGGCCTCGATGATCTCGCGGTCCGTCGTGCCCGTCGTCTGCATGTGAGAAGCGCACGCGTCGGCGTAGATCACCAGCCCCGCGTTCCGCCGCGGATAGCGCCGCGCGAACTCCTCGCAGGCGTCCCGCGTGCTCGCCCGGTTCAGCACGATTTCGTCCAGCACCCGCACCTGCGCGCCGTCCCGCTGCGCCACCACGCTCGACATCGGATTCACGTTGAAATCCAGCGACCACAGCAGCTCTTTGCTTTCGTCCGCCGCCGTCTCCGTCACGTGCAGCCGCCGGTCGAAGGCGTGGTACACCAGCCCCTGCCGCGGGTTCAGGTACTCGCCCAAAACCTCCTGCGCGTAAAACGCCCCGTCGTAGCTCCGCTCCAGCCGCGCGTAGTAGTCCGGAACTTTTTCGAGCAGGTGCTTGTTCTCGTACGGCCTGGCCAGGATGCAGTCGTAGCCGTCCACCCGGTTCTGGATGAACCGTTCGTACACCCAGTCGTAGCCCTTCGGCGTCCACACCGCGAAGCCGCACAGCCGCGCCGCCTTCGGATCTCTCAACCGGCCTTCCAGGCGCGTCCAGGCCTCTTCGCTCGTGTACGTCAGCTCGTCCACTCCGAACCACGCCAGGTTCGTGCCCCGCAGCCGCTCGAACTCGTCCAGCGACCGGAACAGGATCTTCGACCGCGTGTCCAGCAGCGTCAGTTGGTTCTCCGCTTTATTCAGTTCGTACGGGATCTCACCCGCCTGCAGCACCTCTACCAGCGCCGCCTGCGTCGCGTCCCGCAGCATCGGAAACGTCGGCGCGCCCAGCAGCCCCGTCCGCCCCGCGTTCAGGTAGGACAGTTTGATCGCCTCGTTGCACAGCGCCTGGCTTTTGCCAGACCCGATCGGCCCCGAGTAGCCCTTGATCCGCGCCTTCGACTCGTGAAACCTCGCCTGCGACGGCAGCGGTACGTACGGAATGTGCCGGCTGACTTTCATCGCCCTTTACTCCTTCGGCTCCACCCACTCCACCTTCACGCCGCTCGGCCTCAGCAGGCCCAGGCTCTCCTGCAACTGCATCAGCTTGAACCCTTCGCTCGTCGTCAGCTTCACGTCCCCGTCCTTCACCTGGTCCGCATACTGGTTCAGCAGCATGTTCAACATCGTCCGCATCTGTTTCTCGGTGAACTGCCGCGCGCGCGGTTTCTTCTCCGGTTGCTTGCCTCCGGCCGCCGTCCCGGCCGTCTTGCGGGCCGCTTTTCTCGGCGCCGCTTTCTTCGTCGCTTTTTTCTTCGTCGCCATGGTTGTCCGCAGGTTCCCCCGCCGCTTCACAATCTAGGGAGCGCAAAAAGCAAAATCGGCACTTTTTGTTCCACTCTCTTGAAAACAAAAGAAAAAGAAATGTATCCATCCGCGTCACCGCCACGCCGCCCCCCCCGAAATCGCGAAAAACAGCTCCCGTTCCCTCCCTCTCGCCGCCCCTCGCCTCGTGTACTTTGGAGGTGGGCCAGCCCCGCATGCTCCGACAAACTTTCCTGTTCCTTTCTCGCCACCGCCGCCTCCGCCGGTGG
>DAHVTI010000279.1 GCA_027324255.1 Bryobacterales bacterium
CTCCACCGAGCTCGGCTCACCGCCGTGCGCGCCCCAAAGTCATCACAAGATGACGCCGACTTCCAGTTCGGGGCGTGTGCCCCGGCCCAACTCCACAGCCATCTTGATCAGCTTGCCCACGCCCTGCTGATCGATCACGCAAACGGGTCGGCCTTGAAGATCTTCTTGTCTTCGTACTCCTTCGAGAACTTCGTGCAGTCGTCGCGGGAAAGGCCCATCGTCGTCTGCGTCAGGTCGTTCGTATCCGCCACTATTGTCTCCAGGTGCGCCCTCATGGAGCCCGGCACGAGGGCTCACTTTTGAAGAGAGGGCTGGATCGCCGGACGTTCAGATCTACGAATTCCTGCGGCTATAAGCATCAACACGAGAATATCGAAGAAGAGATGAAATAGTAGAAAGTGCCGGTTTGTTTCGATTGCGTCAAAACCGGCTGAAATGCACAACTCCATACAGGCGGCTGCAAGCACAAGCAGAATCGCTGTGCTCAGATGGTGTGGAGAGCTGACTCCGGACGGCCTTCTCCATCTTCTACAGCCTACAAGCAGCGCGCCGCCAAGCACGAAGTAGATGAGCGCCGGGAATCGCTCCAGGACGTACGCCTTCACAGTGCTCCAGCCGGTCCAGCTCGGAAGTTTGGATCCTGGAGGGAGCCCGGCCGAACGTTCGACGTTCGACAGATTCTTTGGACGAAGCTCGGGCAAGAAGTTGACGATGTCCCCGTGCACGGCCCTCAGAAACCGAGTCGGATTCCTAACCCAGAATGCGGCCACTTCGGTTGGGCCGGTTCTTCTGGCAAAGGCGTTCAGCCATACACCGTCATCGCAGGGGCCTCCCGCGACAAACGCATGCATGCCCACATACTGTAGATAGTCGGGCGAAAGCCCGAGCGATGGGAGATCGGCCGCAGGATCGGTCGACATCGGGAGAATCTTAAGAAAAATGGTGTTGAAAGTGGCTTTCGCCGGATAATCAAAAGGCACTGAAGTCAGTGTGAACCCAGCGATTGCGAAGCCCGCTAGCACCATAAGCCCAGAGAGTAGGCGGAACTTTGCGCTTGCTTGCGCTTTTGCCGCAAGAAAACAGAAGATGCCGAGCGGAGCCGCGAGCGGCGCGTGCTGGGACTTTGAGCCAACCAGAAGCGCGAATCCCAAACCAAAGACGATCAGGCTTAGCATCCCCGATGTCCTTCGAAGCGCCAGGTCTGCTCCGGTTCCCAGGCAGAGGATAGCGCCCGCAAGGGCGGCGGCATCCATGTAAAAGCTATTGATGTATGCCGTATACGCAATGTCCCCAAGAACCAAGACCGTCCATATTGAAATGACAATCTGCAGCTGCGGCGTAAGCCGCAATATGGCTCTCATGCCGAAGAATAGTCCCACGCAGATCAGGGAAAGATGAATGAAGCCATGCAGGCGGATATCCAGGCGGCCCCCGAGAAACAACCTGGCAATTGTCGAGCTCAACCAGAAGATCTGCTGCTCCGTGGACTTGAGCCCCGCCTCGTACTGAAAACTAGGATCGTAACGGTAGTCCTTTACAAAGTACACAAAATTATCGGCGCCATTATTATCGGCCGAGACAAAGTGTGAACGGGCAATCACCTTTCCAAAGTCGCCATTGTTTGCCAGGCCCGCGGCTTGCGGGAAGAACAATTGCATGAAGATCAGGGCTGCAATCACTGCCACGGGTAGAATGAACAAAATCCGTTTCTTCATGGGGATAAGATGGGCCGCGCCCCCCGTTGGGGAGACGCGGCCCTCTCGGTCCTAAACGTAGAGCTGAACCTTACGCCGTCCGGTTCGCCTCGCCCGACGCTTCGTCCTTCTGGATCGCAGCCTGCGCCGCCGCCAGCCGGGCGATCGGCACACGGTACGGGGAGCAGGACACGTAGTCCATCCCCACCCGGTAGCAGAACTCCACCGAGCTCGGCTCGCCGCCGTGCTCGCCGCAGATGCCCACTTCCAGTTCGGGGTTCGTGCCCCGGCCCAGTTCGACGGCCATCTTGATCAGCTTGCCCACGCCCTGCTGGTCGATCACGCCGAACGGGTCCGCCTTGAAGATCTTCCTGTCTTCGTACTCCTTCGAGAACTTCGTGTAGTCGTCGCGGGAGAGGCCCATCGTCGTCTGCGTCAGGTCGTTCGTGCCGAAGCTGAAGAACTCGGCTTCCTTCGCCACCAGATCCGCCGTCAGTGCCGCGCGCGGAATCTCGATCATGGTGCCGATCATGTACTTCTGCTTCTTCAGCCCGGCCTTGCCCAGAACCTCTTCCGCGATCGCCTTCACGATCTTCTTCTGGTTCTCGAGCTCCTCGACGCCGCCAATCAGCGGGATCATGACTTCCGGAATCACCGTCTTGCCCTTCTTGGCCACCTGAACGACGGCCTCGAAGATGGCCCGCGCCTGCATCTCCGTGATCTCGGGATACGTGATGCCCAGCCGGCAGCCGCGGTGGCCCAGCATCGGATTGAACTCGTGCAACTGCTCCACGCGATGCAGCAGCTCCGGGAGAACCGTCTTCAGGGACTTCACGTCCGTGACGAAGTTCTTGTAGCGGTTCAGCATCTCCCGCTTCGTCTTGATGTCGGCGGAAGGCAGCTTGGCGATGTCCACCATCAGCTCTTCCCGCTTCGGCACGAACTCGTGCAGCGGCGGATCGAGCGTGCGGATCACCACCGGGAAGCCGTCCATCGCCATGAACAGGCCGGCGAAGTCCTTGCGCTGCATCGGCAGCAGCTTGTTCAGGGCCTTGCGGCGGTCCGCTTCGTTGTCCGTCAGGATCATCTTCTGCACGTGCGGCAGACGGTCCTCGGCGAAGAACATGTGCTCGGTGCGGCACAGGCCGATGCCCTCGGCGCCGAACGCACGGGCGGCCTTCGCGTCGCGCGGGATGTCGGCGTTCGAACGCACGCCGAACTTGCCGCGGAATTTATCGGCCATCTTCATGAACTTCGCAAACGCCGGCGAGTGCGGATCCGGATCTTTCGTCGCCGCCTGGCCCAGGTACACGGCACCGGTGGTGCCGTCGATCGACACCCAGTCGCCTTCCTTGATCGTGACCACCTTGGTCGCGGTCTTCACGGTCGCGTTCTTGGCGCGCTCGTTGATCGAGATGGCGCCGCAGCCCACCACGCACGGCACGCCCATGCCGCGGGCCACAACGGCCGCGTGGGAGCTCTTGCCGCCCACCGCCGTCAGAATGCCCTTGGCCGCGTCCATGCCGTGGATGTCGTCAGGCGTCGTCTCTTTGCGGATCAGGATGACGGGCGACTTCTCGCTCATCGTCACCGCGTCGTCCGACGTGAACGCCAGCCGGCCCACCGCCGCGCCCGGAGAGGCGTCGATGCCCGTGGCCAGCTTCGTCAGCGTCTTCAGCGAGGCCGGGTCGAACACCGGGTGCAGCAACTGGTCGAGCTGGGCCGGGGCCACCCTCATCACGGCCGTCTTCTCGTCGATCAGCTTCTCTTCGCACATCGCCACGGCCACCTTCACGGCCGCCGGACCCGTGCGCTTCCCGTTGCGGGTCTGCAGCATCCACAGGACGCCTTCCTGCACCGTGAACTCGAAGTCCTGCATGTCCTTGTAGTGCTTCTCGAGCATCGAAGTGATGTCGCGGAGCTGCTTGTAGACATTCTTGTTCCAGGCTTCCAGCTCGGAGATCGGGCTCGGCGTGCGGATGCCGGCCACCACGTCTTCACCCTGCGCGTTCACCAGGAACTCGCCGTAGAACACCTTCTCGCCGCTGCCGGGGTCGCGCGTGAAGCCCACGCCCGTGCAGGAGGTGTCGCCCATGTTGCCAAACACCATCGCCTGGATGTTGCAGGCCGTGCCCAGCCGGTCGCTGATCTTCTCCATCTTGCGGTAGTAGGACGCCTTCGGCGCCCACCAGCTCATGAACACCGCGTTGCGGCTCATGATCAGTTGTTCGCGCGGATCCTGCGGGAATTCGCGCTTGGCGTGCTTCTTGAAGATCTTCTTGAACTCTTCGCAAATGCTCTTCAGGTCGTCGGCCGTCAGTTCGGTGTCCAGCTTGTACTTCTTCTTGGCCTTCACCGTGTCGAACGCGTGGTCGAAGTGCTCCATCTCCACGTTGCAGGCCACTTCGCCAAACATCTGGATGAACCGGCGGTAGCAGTCGTAGGCGAACCGCGCATTGCCGGTCTTCGCCGCCAGGCCTTCCGTCGTCGCGTCGTTCAGGCCCAGGTTCAGAATCGTGTTCATCATGCCCGGCATGGAGAACTTCGCGCCGGAGCGCACGCTGAGCAGCAGCGGATCGGCGGCGTCGCCCAGCTTCTTGCCCATCAGCTCCTCGAGCTTGGCAAGCGCTTCCCAAATCTGCTCATCGACTTCGGCCGGAACCTGCTTGTCGTTGTCGAAAAAGACGTTGCAGACGTCGGTGATGATCGTGAAACCGCCGGGGACCGGCACCTTCGCTTTGCACATCTCGGCCAGGCCGGCGCCTTTGCCGCCCAGCGTGTCGCGCATCGTGCCATTGCCTTCGGTGAGATCCCCACCGAAGAAGTAGACGTATTTGCTCATAGCTCCCTTTTTAACTCCTGCCCTTCCTTAGAATTGGTTCAGCAGAGTGATAAGTTCATTCGGACGTTGATGAGGTCACGATCTCCGAAAAATCGGCGATCGAGGAGACTTCGGTAAACAGCCGGCTCAGCAGAGCCAGGCGATTGGCGCGAACCGCCGCATCGGGCGCGTTCACCAAAACCTTGTCGAAGAAGGCGTCCACCGCCGGCCGCAGCGTCGCAATCGCGGCCAGCGCCTGGATGTAGTCTTCCGCCTGCCGGTAGCGTGCTACCGCGGCCAGGACCATCTCCATTTCGTTGAAGAGGTCGCGCTCCGGTCCGGCCTCAAGCAGTTCGGCGTTGATCTCGCCGCCCGCCGCCGCGGCCTGCTTCAGAATGTTGCCGATGCGCTTGAAGTTCGCCGCCAGCGGCTCGAAGTCCTCCGTCTGCCGCACCAGCTTCAACGCGTACAGCCGGTCCAGCACGTCGGGCAGGTTCTCCCAACGCCCCGCCAGCACCGCGTTCACTTCGTCGTAGGCGAAGCCCCGCACGTCGCGGAAGTAGTAGCGGATGCGGTCCAGCAGGAACTCCCACAGCGCGTTGCCGTCGCTGCCCCCGCGCTCGGCGAACAGCAGCCGCGTCGAATCCATCCCGGCGCTCACGGCCTTCTTCAGGTCCAGCTTCAGCCGCGCTTCCACCAGGATCTTCACCACGCCCTGCGCCGCGCGCCGCAGCGCGAAAGGATCCTTCGAGCCCGTCGGGATCATCCCGATGCCGAAGCAGCCCTCCAGCGTGTCCAGCTTATCGGCCACCGAAAGCAGTTGCCCGTGGGGCGACGAAGGAATCGCGTCCTCCATGCTCTGCGGCAGGTAATGCTCGTAGATGGCCTGCGCCACCGCCTCCGGCTCGCCGTCGGCCCGCGCGTACAGCCCGCCCATCACGCCCTGCAGTTCGGTCAGCTCCTTGACCATCTCGGTCATCAGGTCCACCTTGCAGAGCAGCGCGGCCCGCCGCGCCGTCTCGATGTCCAGCCCCAGCCACGCCGCCAGCCGCGTGATGCCGTCGTGGATGCCCACCGTCTTGTCGTGGTAGGAGCCCAGCCTGGCCTGGAACGTCACGTGCTTCAAATCGCCGATGCGGCTGTCCATCGTCCGCTGCCGGTCCACTTCCCAGAAGAAGCGCGCGTCGTTGAAGCGGGCTTCGAGCACCCGCTCGTTGCCCTTCACGACGTAGCCCTTCCGGTCCGCCTTCATGTTCATGATGGCGATGAAGTGCGGCGCCATCTTCCCGTCCGCCCCCTTCAGCGTGAAGTACCGCTGGTGGTGGCGCATCACGGTCGAAAGCACTTCCTGCGGCAGGTCCAGGAACTTCCGGTCGAAGCTGCCCAGGATCGGCGTCGGAAACTCGGTCAGATAAACGAGGTCGCTCCGCAGCGCCTCATCTGGAATCAGCGCCAGGCCCGTGCCCCGCAGCAGCTTCCTGATGCCTGCCTCGATCCGCTTCCGCCGCTTCTCGGCCGAAAGGATCACGCCGTTCTTCTCCAGCCGCTCCTCGTAGTTCGCGTGGTCGAATGCGATCTC
>DAHVTI010000283.1 GCA_027324255.1 Bryobacterales bacterium
GGGGCAGGGCATGACACCGTTGCACGCCGATGTGCCCGGCGAGGGGTACCACCAGAACCTGATCTCGTGCCAGGTAGCGTGTCCGGTGCATACGGACGCGCGGGGCTACGTGCGGGCGATCGCGGAAGGCCGTTTCGAGGAGGCGTACCTGATCGCGCGCGGGCCGAATCCTTTCGCCTCCATCTGCGGGAGGGTGTGCGGGGCGCCGTGCGAGGCGGCGTGCCGGCGAGGCAAGGCGCCGCGCGTGGACGACGATGGGAGGTTCGTGGCGGCGGACCGCCCGGTGGCGATCCGGGCGCTGAAGCGGTTTGCGTGCGAACTGCATGGGCCGGAGTCCAGAGGCGGGCGTTCTGTCCTCGAGGAGATCGAGAACTTTGAGCCGCCGGTGGCGGCCGACGCGGAGGAGATGGCGGCGCTGCTGCGGTCGTCGTTGGACGGCAGAGTTGCGCGTGCAAACGGACAAAACGTTGCGATTATCGGAGCGGGTCCGGCGGGCCTGTCGGCGGCGCACGACCTGGCGCTGTTGGGCTTTCGCGCCGTGGTGTTCGAGACGGAGCCGGTGGCAGCCGGGATGCTGGCGGTCGGGGTGCCGGCTTACCGGTTGCCGCGCCGGGTGATCGAGCGCGAAGTGGACGTCATCCGGGCGCTCGGGGTAGAGATCCGCTGCGGGGTGACGGTGGGCAAGGACATCTCTTTGGCGGAGCTGCGGCGGGACTATTGTGCGGTGATTCTAGCCGTGGGGGCGAAGTCGTCGCGCGGGCTGGGGTTGGAGGGGGAGGCAGGCCCCGGGGTGTTCGGCGGCGTGGACCTGCTGAGAGCGGTGGCACTGGGGGAGCCCCTGGCGACGGGACGGGAGGTGGTGGTGATCGGCGGCGGCAACGTGGCCTACGACGTGGCGCGCACGGTGTTGCGGCAGATCGCCTACGACACGGCGCGCACGGCGGCGCGCCTGCCCGGCACGTCGCGGGTGAGGCTGGTGTCGCTGGAAGGCCTGGAGGAGATGCCGGCCGATACGGTGGAGATCGTGGAGGGCGACGAGGAAGGCGTGGAGCGCCTGAACGGCTGGGGCCCTCTGGCGATCGAGCGCGACGGCGCGGGGGCGGTGACGGGTGTGCGGTTCCGGCGGTGCCTGCGCGTCTATGACGAGAACCGGCGGTTCTCGCCGCTCTATGATGATGCCGAGCTGATGACCGTGCCGTGCGACTCGGTGATGCTGGCGGTGGGCCAGGCTCCGCAGTTGAAGTTCCTGGAGGATGGCGGGGCGGACGTCGAGCAGTTCCGTCCGGGCTGGCCGAAGGCCGATCCGCAAACGCTGGCGACGACGGCGCCGGGCGTGTTTGTGGCGGGCGACCTGGCGCACGGGACGCGGCTGCTGATCGACGCGGTGGCTTCAGGCAAGGCGGCGGCGCGGTCGGTGTACCGGTATGTGACGGGGCGAGCGCTGGAAAGCCAGGCGGTGACGACGCATCTGGTCCAGGAGCGGTACCAGCGCGAGCGGGGTTACGAAGCGATCCGCAGGCAGGCCGTTCCGCTGGCTGAACCGGCGGAGCGCCTGGTGCATCCGGAGGCGCTGGTGGAGACGGGCTACACGCCGGAACTGGCCATGCGCGAGGCATCGCGCTGCCTGGATTGCGGCGTGACCCCGGTGTTCGACGGGGCGCGCTGCGTGCTGTGCGGCGGCTGCGCGGACGTCTGCCCGACCCTGTGCCTGAAGCTGACACCGCTGAGCGAGCTGGCGGAGAACGCCGAACTGCGGGCGGCGATCGAAGCGTCGCTCTCACCCGAAGAGGACCTGTCGCAGCACTCGGCCATTTTGAAGGACGAAGACCGTTGCATCCGCTGCGCGGCGTGCGCCATGCGCTGCCCGGCGGACGCGATCACGATGGAGCGCGTCTCCTACACAACAAGCTGGAGCAATCAATGACGACAAAACCGAAAGCCGCAGTGTCGCGACTGGACCCGGAGCCGATGCCGCGGCGGGACTGGCTGGGCCTGGGCTCGCTGTGGGCGATGGGCGGCGCGCTGATGTTCGGCCTGCTGGGCATGCTGAAGCTGCCGAAGGCGGCCGTGCTGGCGTCGCCCTCGAAGAAGTTCCGAGTGGCGCTGCCGGAGACGCTGCCGGCAGGGGAGGCCTTTGTGCCGCCGGGGCGGGCGGTGGCGATCTTCAGGGACGGCGAGGGGATCTTCGCGGTCTCGACGATTTGCACGCACCTGGGCTGCGTGGTGAAGCCGAACGCCGAGGGGTTCGAGTGCCCGTGCCACGGCTCGCGGTTTCACCCCAACGGCGAGGTGAGGAAGGGTCCGGCGCCGCGGCCGCTGCCGTGGCTGAAGGTGAGCGTGAGCGGCGGCACGGTGATGGTGGACGAGGGGACGACGGTCCCGCAAGGAACGAAGGTGGCCTGATGACTCCTGCCGTGCCCGAAAAAGACGCCCTGCGCGAATTTGCGGACAACCTGAAAGCGGCGCCCCGCCGCGTGCTGGAGACGGCGTTCCGCAGCGGCCCGCCGACGACGGACCGGACGCGCTCCACCTTCGTATTCGGCAACGTGTTCCTGCACCTGCACGCGGTGCGGACGCACCGCTGGAGCCTGAAGTGGAGCACCACGATGGGTTTGGGGATCATGAGCGTGTCGGCATTCCTGATCACGCTGGTGACGGGCGTGCTGCTGATGTTCTATTACAAGCCGTATCCGGAGGCGGCCTACCAGTCCATCAAAGACATCCACTTCGTGGTGCCCACGGGGCGGCTGATCCGGAACATCCACCGCTGGGCGGCGAACCTCATGGTGGTGGCGGTGATCCTGCACATGGCGCGTGCGTTCTACACGGCCGCCTACCGCCGGCCGCGCGAGTACAACTGGCTGATCGGCATGGGGCTGCTGGTGGTGACGCTGGGCCTGTCGTTCACGGGCTACCTGCTGCCATGGGACCAACTGGCCTACTGGGCGATCACGATCGGCGCCAACATCGCGCAGTCGCCGCGCGAGGTGACGGACGCGCTGGGCATTACGAACTACTTCGACCCGGGCGGACTGCAGCGGCTGATCCTGCTGGGCTCGGACCAGGTGGGGGCGGAGGCCCTGATCCGCTTCTACCTGCTGCACGTGATGCTGCTGCCGCTGGCGCTGGCGGCGCTGATGGGCGTTCACTTCTGGCGCATCCGCAAGGATGGAGGGATGGTGCGTCCCGCCGACGCGGACGAGCAACTGGCGCGGCAGCGGCACGAGGAGACGTATCCGGTCTTTACGGAGGCGCCGGCCAAGACGTATCACCTGGCGGCGATCGTGAGGGGCCGCACGGCGAACGTAGGCCGGGGGCCGGAGAACACGGTCCCGTCGATGCCGCACCTGTTCTACGCCGAACTCGGGGTGATGATGGTGACGCTGCTGGCGTGCGTGGCGATGTCGCTGGTCTCGGATGCGCCGCTCAAGGAGCTGGCGAATCCGAGCGTGCCGGAGAACCCGGCCAAGGCGCCGTGGTACTTCCTGGGCCTGCAGGAGATGGTCGCCTTCAGCGCGTTCATGGGCGGCATCGGGATCCCGTCGGTGGTGCTGATCGGGCTGGGACTGATCCCGTACCTGGACCGTGAAACGGAAGGCACCGGAAAGTGGTTCGGCGGGCCGGGCGGTTGGCCGCTGGTGCGGCTGTCGGCGGTCTTCGGGCTGTGCGTGCCGATCCTGCTGGAGTCCTTCGCCATCCGCTTCGGGTGGCTGCGCGAGTGGTTCCCGAACATCCCCCAACCGATCGTGACGGCCATCAATCCGGGCACGCTGCTGACGCTGGTGTATGCGATGTACTCGCTGTGGTGCATCAAGCGCTACGGTTCGGTGCGCGCGGGTGCGCTGGGCCTGTTCACCTGCTTCCTGGGCGGATTTCTGGTGCTGACGATCATCGGCACCTACTTCCGCGGACCCAACTGGGTCTTCTACTGGTCCCCGGCCGACTGGCCCAAGCACTAACGCCATGAAACGGAACAAATACCTCTTACTGGGATCGAGCCTGGCGGTGTTTCTGCTGCTGGCCGGAGCAGCGGTTGAGGAGAACTACTTCAAGGAGTGGCGCCGCATCCAGGCCGCGGGACGGGGCGACGAGGGCCCGATCACGGTGCAACTGCGGCAGGTGGTGAACACGAATCTGGGCGTGGCGGACCGATGCGTGTCGTGCCACGTATCGATGGGACCGGGCGAACAGAGCGTACGCGGCGCGGCGGTTCTAGTACCGCACAAAGCGGTGGTGCACGATCCGGCGGAGTACGGCTGCACGGTGTGCCACGGCGGACAGGGGCAGGCGACGGAGAAGGCCGACGCGCACGGCGACGTGCATTTCTGGCCGGAACCGATGCTGCACAAAGAGATGTCCTACGCGGGCTGCGGCACGTGCCACGTGGCGCTGCACGTGCCGGAGCAGGAGCAGATGCGTGCCGCCACGCTGGCCTTCGAGCGGCTGGACTGCTATGCCTGCCACCGGCTGGACGGCAAGGGCGGCACGCTGCGTCCGGACCAGGGCGGCATGGAAGGGCCCGATCTGTCGCGGGCCGGAATGAACCGCTACGATGCGGAGTGGCACGCGAAGCACGAGGCCAAAGCCGGCGCGGCCGCGTCCGGCGCATGGAAGACGGCGTTCCAGCCGGTGAGCGCGGAGGACCAGGCGCTGCTCGCGGTCTTCCTGGGCACGCGCGTGGCGGCGCCGAAGCTGGTGGCGGCCAAGAGCGTCTTTCTTTCCGCCGGATGCCTGGGCTGCCACAAGGTGAGCGGCGTGGGCGGGGACGACGGGCCGGACCTCTCCAGCGCGGGCTTCAAGGATCCGGGCCAGGTGAGCTTCGAGCACGTGCCCGGCAAGGGCGAGATGAGGAACTGGATGGCGGAGCACTTCCGGGCGCCCGCGTCGGTGGTGGTGGGCTCGCAGATGCCGCCCGCGCCCCTGGCCGAAGCGGAGATCGAACAGCTCACGTTCTTCACGCTCTCGCTGAGGCGCAAGGAACTGCGCGATGTCTACCTGCCGAAGGACCGCATCCGGGCGGCCAAGTTCCGCGAGCGCGAGTTCGCGGCCGACGGCCAGACGCTGTTCGGCGCCTTCTGCGCCGGCTGCCATGGGCAGGACGGCCTGGGGCGCAGGCTGCCCGGGCTGGTGTCGTTTCCCTCCATCGCGAACCCCGACTTTCTGGCGCTGGCGCCCGAGGCGTTGTTGAAAGCGACGATGGAGCGGGGCCGGCCGGGGCGCAGGATGCCGGGGTGGCTGAGGGACGACGGTCTGCGGCCCGAGGAACTGAAGACGCTGGCGGCCTATGTGCGGTCTCTGGCGGGCGTCACGGCGGAAACCGACACGCGCCCGGCGCGATGGGTGGCCGGCGACGCGGCGCAGGGCAAGCGCATTTTCGAGTCGACCTGCTCGGGCTGCCACGGCAAGCAGGGCAAAGGCGGGGAGGGGCCGGCGCTGAACAACAAGGTGCTGCTCGAGTCGGCCACCGATACCTACCTGGTGGAGACAGTGAGCCGCGGGCGGCGCGGCACGGCGATGGCGGGCTTCCTGGAGCCTTCACCGGTACGGCCCGCTTTGGCGCGGGCCGACATCGAATCCGCAGTGGCCTATCTCCGCACCTTCGAAGGAGGCAAGTGATGAAGAAGCGCATGGAGCGCAGGGATTTCCTGGGCCTGATCAGCGCCGCGGGCTTTGGCGGCCTGGCGGCTTCGACGCGGGAGGCGTGGGGGCTCGAGGCCATCACGAATCCTCTTGCCACGTATCCGGACCGCGGTTGGGAGCGCGCCTACCGCGACCTGTGGAAGTACGATTCCACCTACACGTTCACCTGCGCGCCGAACGACACGCACAACTGCATCCTGAACGCCTACGTGCGGGACGGCGTGGTGGTGCGCATCGGCCCGTCGATGAAGTACGGCGAGGCGACGGACCTGCTGGGCAACAAGGTGACGCACCGCTGGGATCCGCGCGTGTGCCAGAAGGGGCTGGCGCTGACGCGAAGGTTTTACGGCGACCGGCGCGTGATGGGCTGCATGATCCGCAAGGGCTTCAAAGAGTGGCACGACGCGGGCTTCCCGCGCGAAAGCGATGGCCTGCCGCCGAAGAAGTATTTCAACCGCGGGCGAGACGAGTGGCAGCGGATCACGCACGACGAAGGCGCGAAGATCGCGGCCGAAGTGCTGAAGAACATCGCCGAGACCTACACCGGCGCGGAAGGCAAGCGCCGCCTCAGCGAGCAGCACTACGACCCGGTTTGCGTGGAGGCTACCGAAGGGGCGGGCGTTCGAACGCTGAAGTTCCGCGGCGGCATGCCGCTGCTGGGCATCACGCGCGTCTTCGGCCAGTACCGCCTGGCGAACTCGATGGCGCTGCTCGACGCGAAGATCCGCAAGGTGGGCCCCGACAAGGCGCTCGGGGCGAAGGGCTTCGACAACTACTCCTGGCACACGGACCTGCCGCCGGGCCACCCCATGGTGACCGGCCAGCAGACGGTGGAGTTCGACCTGCACTCGGTGGATCACTGCAAAACGCTGGTGGTGTGGGGCATGAACTGGATCACCACCAAGATGCCGGACGCGCACTGGCTGACCGAGGCGCGGCTGAAGGGCACGAAGGTGGTGGTGATCGCCTGCGAATACTCGGCCACGGCCACCAAGGGCGACGATGTCATCGTGGTGCGGCCCGGTACGACGCCGGCGCTGGCGCTGGGGCTGTCGCACGTGATCCTGCGCGAGAAGCTGTACGACGCGCAGTACGTGAATCAGTGGACCGACCTGCCGGTGCTGGTGCGCATGGACACGCTGAAGTACCTGCGGGCGCAGGACGTGTTCGGCGGAGATCCGGCGCAGTTGAAGAACACCCGGGTGCTGGGGAAGGACGAGAAGGAACCGCCGCCCCTCCAGCATGTGAAGCAGATTGTCAGCGAGGAGTTGCGGAAAGAGTGGGGCGATTCCGTGTGGTGGGACCGCACCGCCAACGCGCCCAAGCCGCTGACGCGCGACATGGTGGGCAAGAACTCCACGGTCCAGAACCCGCTGCTGGACGGCGCGGTGGAGGTGACGCTGGCCAACGGCAGGAAGGTTCGCTGCCGGCCGGCGTTCGACCTGATCCGCGAGTACGCGGCGCACTTCGACCCGAAGACGACGGAAGAGATCACGTGGGCGCCGGCCGCGGCGGTGGAAGCGCTGGCGCGCCAACTGGCCAAGGAACCCGGCACGACGCTGTTCGCCATCGGCATGGGGCCCAACCAGTTTTTCAACAGCGACAACAAAGACCGCGACACGATGCTGCTGGCGGCGCTGACGGGCAACATCGGGAAGCTGACGGGCAACATCGGGTCGTTTGCGGGCAACTACCGCGTGGCGCTGTTCAACGGCTCGCCGCAGTGGATCAACGAGGATCCCTTCGACATCGAACTGGATCCTGCCAAGAACGCCCGGGTGAAGCAGTACTGGAAGGCCGAGTCCGCGCACTACTACAACCACGAAGACCACCCGCTGCGCGTCGGCAACAAGCTGCTGACGGGCAAGACGCACATCCCCACGCCGACGAAGTCGATGTGGTTCGCCAACGCGAACTCGATCCTGGGCAACGTGAAGTGGCACTTCAACACGGTGGTGAACGTGCTGCCGCGGATCGAGATGGTGGCGGTGAACGAGTGGTGGTGGAGCGCCTCCTGCGAGTGGGCCGACATCGTGTTCGGCGTGGACGCCTGGTTCGAGCTGAAGCACCCGGACATGACCGCCTCGGTGACCAACCCGTTCCTGGTGACCTTCCCGCGCACTCCGATGAAGCGCGTCTTCAACACGATCGGCGATGTCGAAGTGCAGGCGCTGGTGAGCGCCAAGCTGGCCGAGATTACGGGCGACAAGCGGTTCATCGACTACTGGAAGTTCGTGCGCGAGCATCGCACCGACATCCACTTACAGCGCATCCTGGACAACTCGACGAACACGAAGGGCTACCGCTTTGCGGATCTGGAAGCGAAGGCCAAGCAGGGCATACCGGCGGTACTGAACAGCCGCACGTCGCCGAAGGCGGTGGGCTACGACCAGGTAACCGATTCGATTCCCTGGTACACGAAGAGCGGCCGGCTGGAGTTTTACCGCGAAGAAGACGAGTTTATCGCGGCGGGCGAGAACCTGCCGGTGCACCGCGAGCCGGTAGATTCGACCTTTTACGAGCCGAACGTGATTGTGGCGCCGAAGCATGAAGCGCTGCGGCCGGACGGCCCCGAGAAGTACGGCGTGAAACGCGACGACCTCTCCTGCGAAACCCGCTGCGGCCGGAACGTGGTTCTGACGTGGGGCGAGACGAAGAAGACGAAGCACCCCTTGATGAAGGACGGCTTCAAGTTCATCTTCCACACGCCGAAGTACCGGCACGGGTCGCACACGACACCGATCGACACGGACATGATCGCCGTGCTGTTCGGGCCCTTCGGCGACCTGTACCGGCACGACAAGCGCAGCCCCTTCGTGACGGAGGGCTACGTGGACATCAACCCCTCGGACGCCAAGGAATTGGGCGTGGAGGACGGCGACTACGTGTGGATCGATCCGGATCCGGAGGACCGGCCCTTCCGCGGCTGGCAGAAAGACAAGAAGAACATGGAGTTCGCGCGCCTGCTGTGCCGCGCGCGCTACTACCCGGGCACGCCGCGCGGCGTGACGCGGATGTGGTTCAACATGTACACGGCCACGCCCGGCTCGGTGGAGGGACAGAAGGCGCGGGCCGACGGCCTGGCGAAGAATCCGCGCACCGGTTACCAGGCGATGTTCCGATCGGGCTCGCACCAGTCGGCGACGCGCGGCTGGCTGAAGCCCACGTGGATGACGGATTCGCTGGTGCACAAGGCGATGTTCGGACAGGGCATGCGGAAGGGCTTCGAGCCCGACATCCACTGCCCCACGGGCGCGCCGCGCGAATCGTTCGTCAAAATCACCAAGGCCGAGCCGGGCGGGATGGAGGGCAAGGGCCTGTGGCGTCCCGCCGCGATGGGCATCCGGCCCAAGTATGAGTCCGATGCGATGAAGCGCTACCTCTCGGGCGGCTTTGTCAGGCAGAAAGGGGAGAAAGCGTAATGGCACGCGTCTACAACTGGCAGCTCGGCCGCGAGATGTCTTACTGGTATCCCGAGGCCCGTCCGCAACGGCAGTTCGCCGCCGTCTTCGACACGAACAAGTGCATCGCCTGCCAGACCTGCACGCTGGCATGCAAGACCACCTGGACCTCCGGCAAGGGCCAGGAGTACATGCTGTGGAACAACGTCGAGACGAAGCCCTACGGCTCCTATCCGCTGGCCTACGACCTGAAACTGCTGGACATGCTGAACGGCCAGCAGTGGAACGGAGGGAAGTACGAAGGCCAGACCATCTTCGAGTCAGCGCCGGCCGGGGAGCGCGTGCTGGGGTGGAGGCCGGAGCAGCAGGACTACGCCTACCCGAACGTGGGCGAGGACGATTGCGCGGGCCAGGTGGACCACGGCGAGTTCCTCTCGCTGCCGCACATGAACTGGTTCTTCTACCTGGCGCGCATCTGCAACCACTGCACGTATCCGGCGTGCCTGGCATCCTGTCCGCGCGGCTCCATCTACAAGCGGCCGGAGGACGGCATCGTGCTGGTGGACCAGGGGCGGTGCCGGGGTTACCAGGAATGCGTGCGCGGGTGCCCGTACAAGAAAGTGTTCTTCAACCCGATGACCGGCACGTCGGAGAAGTGCATCGCCTGCTTCCCGAAGATCGAGCAGGGCATCCAGCCGCAGTGCTTCGTCAACTGCATCGGGAAGATCCGCCTGGCCGGCTGGATCTCGCCGCCGGCCAAGGCGCGCCCGGAGAATCCCATCGACTACCTGGTGCACATCAGGAAGGTGGCGCTGCCGCTGTTCCCGCAATTCGGCCTGGAGCCGAACGTCTACTACATTCCGCCCATTCATGCGCCGGTATCCTTCAACCAGCAACTGTTCGGGCCCGGCGCCGGCGAGGCGATGAAGACCTACCGCAACGCGATGAACGATCCGGACATGGCCAGCCTGCTGTGCCTGTTCGGCTCCACCGAGATGGTGGTGTCGCGGTTCCGGCGGCAAGGGGACCAGGCGGTGGCCACGGATGAAAGGGGCTCGGAACTGGTGCGCGTGCCGCTGCGCGAACCCATCCACGTCCGGCCCGCCGCCGACCTGAAGAACCAGTTGGTCCGCATCAACTGCCCGTAAGGAGCCCCGTCATGAGATACACGATTTGCCTTCTATTGCTGTTCACTGCCGCGTGTTCGCGGGCTCCGAAGACGGCCAACGAAGTGGTGGCCGTGCGGAGCGCCGCCATCCCGCCGGAGCCCGGCGATTCGGCCTGGGACGACGCCCCGGAATACGCGGCCAAGCTGATCCCGCAGGATCTGGTGGAGCCGCGGCTCATGACGCCCTCCACCCCGGAGGTTCGGGTGCGGTCGGTCACGAACGGAAGCGAGATCGCCTTCCGCATCGAATGGGACGACGCCACGCAGAGCGACACGCCAGGCCCGGCCCGCATGACCGACGCCTGCGCCATCCAGGTTCCGGAGAAGCTCGAGAAAGACCTGCCCGAGCCGCAGATGGGGCAGGAGGGCAAACGCGTCCAGGTGACATACTGGCGCGCGGACTGGCAGGCCACGGTGAACGGCCGTGGCGACACGATCCGCGACATCTATCCGAATGCGACGGTCGACCACTACCCCTTCGAGTCGAAGGCGCTGGAGAAGGGATCCGAGGCGGAAAAGGAGATGGCCAGGCGCTATGCGCCGGCGCGCGCGCTGGGCAACATCCGCAGCGGACCGCGCTCCCAGCCGGTGGAGGATCTCGTCGCCAACGGTCCCGGCACTCTTTCGCCCGGGCCCTCCCTGGGAGCCAAGGGCAAGGGCGTGCACGAGAAGCAAGGTTGGGCGGTGGTGATCAGCAGGAAGCTGCCCGAGGGGCTTTCGCCGAACCAGCGGACGCACATGGCCTTCGCCGTGTGGCAAGGCGCGCAGCAGGAATCCGGCGCGCGCAAGATGCGCAGCGGCTGGGTGCCGCTGCTGTGGAAGGGGGAATGATGGCCAGCGCATCCGTTTCGCAGAGTGAAGTGATCCGCCTGCTGGCCGAGGCAGCGGAATGGCGGTTGCTGGGGCTTCTCTTCGAGTACCCCTCAGACGCGTGGCGCGCGCAGGTGACGGCCCTGCTTCCGGACTTGCGCGACGAGGCCCTGCGCCTGTTGGGAGAGGCAGCGTTGGAGTTCAACTCGCCCGGCCTGCACATTGCGCTCTTCGGGCCGGCCGGCAGCGTGCCTGTGCGCGAGGTGAAGTGGCAGGGAGGTGTGCAGTATGGCTACCTGATGGCGGAACTCAACGCCTATTACGGGGCGTTCAGCTACTGCCCCGCGGCCAAAGAGGTGGCGGACCACCTGGCGATTCAGCTTGGCTTTGTTTCGTACCTGAGGGTGAAGCAGGCACTGGCGATGGCGGAAGGAGAGATGGGGCACGCCGAGGTGGCCGGCGAAGCGGCGGCCCGGTTCGTCAAGGACCACCTGGCCGTGAGCGCGGAGCCGGTGCTGCAAGCCCTGGAGAACTTCGCGCCGGACTACCTGGTGGAGGCCGGGCGCCGCATCCGGAACCACGCCGGGCCTTCTCCGCGCACCGGATATCCGCTGGCCATGCCCGGCGAACTCGAGGACGATGCGGAGGAGATGAACTGCGGCGCGGCGCCGAGCGGCGACGGACTGATCCACATTCAACCTTAGGTGGACTGTGGGTTGGACCTGGCCGGGCAGGGCAGGGGCGAGGACCCCTTGCCGCCGGGCCGGAGACCACTCGCGGAACAGGCAGATGAGGGAATGAAGAAGAACGTCACGGTGTAGTTGCGGACCGTCCAGGCGCAGTGCGCGGACATGCGGCGGCGGACGGCGGCGAGGGCGAGGGTGGGCGACGGCTTGGCGGTTGGGCGCGCAGGAGGGCTGGGGTGAGAGGATGGCGGGGAATTCGCACGGCAGTCGGGGATCCTGTATGATTCGGGGACGGCACGATGCAGCACCGGCGAGGCTGCCGGGACCGGTGACGGTGAGGTAACAGGCGATCGGGCCTCGGAGAGAATCACAGTGGACGTCAAACGCAACACAGCGCTGGATGCCTATCGAGGCTTCGTAATGCTGCTCATGATGGCCGAGGTGCTGCGGCTGTCGCAGGTGGCGCAGGCCTTTCCGGGCAACTGGCTGTGGGGTTTTCTGGCCTTCAACCAAAGCCATGTGCCGTGGGCCGGGTGCTCGCTGCACGACACCATCCAGCCGGGTTTTTCTTTTCTGGTCGGGGTGGCGCTGCCGTACTCCATTGCGGCGCGAATGGCGCGCGGGGGCGCGTTTCCGAAGCTGTTCGGGCACGCGGTGTGGCGGTCGCTGCTGCTGGTTGCGCTGGGGATCTTCCTGCGCTCGCTGCGCGGCCCGATCACGAACTTCACGTTTGAGGACACGCTGACGCAGATCGGGCTCGGCTACCCGTTGCTGTTCCTGCTGGCATGGAAGCCGCCGAAGTGGATGTGGGCGGCGTTGGGAGTGCTGCTTTTCGGTTACTGGCTGGCGTGGGCGCTATACCCGGCCGACCCCACGGCGTTCCCGCAGTACACCGGATTGGCGGCGCACTGGAACAAGAACGCCAACTTCGGGACGCATTTCGACCAGTGGTTTTTGAACCTGTTTCCGAGGACCCGTCCGTTTATCGCCAACGGCGGCGGCTACCTGACGCTGAGCTTCATTCCGACGCTGGGCACGATGCTGCTGGGGCTGGCGGCGGGCCGCTGGCTGCGGGAAGCGGCGCCGGAGATTCCTTACCGCAAGCTGCTGATCGCGGCGGCGGTCGGGATGGCGGCCGGGGTCGTGCTGCACTTCACGGGGATCTGCCCGGTGGTGAAACGCATCTGGACTCCGTCGTGGACGCTGTTCAGCGGAGGTCTCTGTTTTGCGTTCCTGGCACTCTTCTGCCGCCTGCGCGCGCCGGTGTTCCTGCTGGTGATCGGGATGAATTCGATCGCGGCGTACCTGATCGCGCACCTGTGGGAGAGGTTCATCGCCGACAGCTTCCGCATTCATTTGGGGCCCAAGGCGTTCCAGTTTCTGGGGGTGGAGTATGAGCCGCTGCTAAGCGGGCTGGCGGTGCTGGGCGTTTACTGGCTGGCGCTGTTCTGGATGTACCGGAGGAAGGTTTTCCTGAAGATTTAGGTTTGAGCCGGAGTGGTTTGCGGGGAGGGCGGCCGCCGGTCTCCGACCGAGTGGACGAAGCGGCGCTGGCATTGGGTGAGGACGTCCAAGGTGCCGCGGATCGGGAGGCCGAGGAGAGCGCGGTGAGCGGCCAGGCAGGCCGCCCGTACCGCGCGCTCCGACCATCCACGGTGAGGCCTGCCCGCGCCGTCCGGCGGTAGCAGGCAGGTGGGACGCGCACCGAGGGGGAGCCGCCACCTGGGACATGGTTGAGCCTGGTGGCGCAGACTGACACGATAAGCGGCGTGTCGAACGGGATCTTCGGTCCCGGCGAGCGCCGGCATATTGCAGTTTGGCAACCGGTCAAAGTCGTCGATCGTTCGGAAGAAACCGGAGAAGAGGGCACAATCGTTCAGCGAGAGCGAGAGAGATTCACCAATGAGCTGAGGCTGGCGTACGCGTCGGGCGAGACCGCCATATAGCGGTGATCGCTTTCGCCATACAGATCCGGGGCGCGAATGGTAAACGCTGGGCGACAAGGCAGGGGTTGATTGTATAGGGGTTGATTGTGGTCAGACCGAAGGCTTGAGGGAGTCGGCAAACCATGCAGGAGCTTGGGGAACATTCCAACTGCCTACGGTGTCGAAATCACCATGCAGGACCTTGGGGAACATTCCAACTGCCTACGGTGCCAAAATCGGAAGACCATGCGCTCGTACCTTCCGTGGTGTTTTCTGCTCGCTTCTATCGGTCTGCTCGGGCAGACTCCGCCGCCGATTCTCGCACCGCCCCTAAAGTCAGACAAACAGTTTCAAGGCTGGCAACACCTAAAGGGCCAAATCGTTGTCGTTGATTTTTGGGCCACATGGTGTCCGCCTTGTCTGCCCGGCCTTGAGAAACTTCAGCGCTTCGAAAGGCAATTTGCAGGTCAGCCGATCGCCTTCTTGACCGTTGCGAGGGACGAGCCTAATCGTGTACGGAAGTACTTTGACGAGAAGGGACTCGACTTGTTGACATTCGTCGAGGACGATTCGAGAACGTTCGAATCTTGGGGCGTCTACGGCCTTCCAGTGGTTGGCATCGTCTTGGCCGACGGCAGTCTTCTCGGAATTACTCCCGGCGAAAACCTCACAGCGGAGCTAATTGAAGACCTCCTGTCCGGAAAACGCCCTCCGCTCCCACCGATCTACCGTGAGCCCAACCTCGAGTGGGATCGAGACGAGGTTGAATGGCGGGATGGCGTAAAGCCAGAGTTCCATGTGGTCATCAAGCCGACCAACGGGGGCGGGGGCTACTTGTACCAGCCTGGCTCAAATCGCATCAGCGGCGACGGCGTGAACTTAGTGAATCTCATCACCGCCGCTTGGCAGACCGACTATTTCCACATCGACCTAAGGCTGCCGCAAACACCAGACAAACTATATCGTTATGCGGTCGTAGTGCCTAAGGGACGAGAACCCGCGCTGCTTCCCACGCTGCAGGATGCAGTCCAGCGCCTATTCGCTATTACCGCAGATTGGCAGGAGTTGGAGCGCGAGGTTCTGCTCCTCAAGAGTTCGAAAACGTTGGAACAGAGTTCCAGTCAAGAAGTCTTGACGTTCATGCGCGGAAACATAACGCTCAAACGGCAACCCGCCGCTAGACTGGCTGCAACGCTTCCAAATTTTCTGAAGAAAATCGTCATTGATGAAACCGGGCTACCTGGTCAATACGACTTCACCCTGCAGTACCGCAGCGACAGCCCCGAAATCCTTTTGGATGACCTTCGTTCGAAGTATGGTCTCACTTTGCTGCCTGCTAAGCGGAGGGTTCGAATGTTGGTGATCAAGCCTGAGAATTAGGCTGAAGCCGATAAATCCCGCCAACGGCGTTACGGGAATGTGGCCCCTGAACGGGGCGCGCGATTACTCGCGATCGACGCCGTAGCGTTTACCGTTTCTACTGGGTGATCGACCCCGTAACCCGGGCCAGACTGCTTGTGCAACTTCTGCACGATCGATAGGGAGACGAAATGATGCTGCCTATGCGGCGTAGCCACAAAAACTCCACCCGTGTTTTCAACACCCTGTTCGTTTTCCGTCAAAAACGGGGAAATGCTGAATCTGATCGGCCGGGCCTCGCCGTGGGGGGCCAAGCGTGCTGTACTGCTAGCCGGGTTGCGGCCCGGGGCATCTGAACCGGGCGCTGGAGGTGGACGGGCGGATTGTGACGAACCTGCAGTTCGCAGCCGGTGTGGCGCGGCGGCTGGACGCGGCCGCGACGGAGGCGCTGCCGGTGGGGCGGGGCTGGGGGAGGAGCAGGAGGCGGCTCTGGCGGCGAGCGTGGTGCCGGTGGAGCGCCTGCCCGGCCCGATTCAGCTGCGCGCCGGCATGGTGGCGACGCCGGTTCGGCCGGAACTGGAGCGCAGGCTGGACGGGGGCGCTGCTGCCTGGTGGTGCACGGCGGGCAGGCGGAGGGAGTGGCCGAACTGGTGGTGGCGGCGGCGGGGGCGTGGCGACGATCGAATACTATCCGGCGGGCAACGTGGTGGCGCGGGCCGCGCGGGTGGTGAGCGGCGCGGGCTACAACGTGATGGCCGATATGATGTTCCGGCGCGGCTGTCACACAGCGATTCCCTTCCAGAGGCGGTTTGACGATCAGACAGGACGGCTGGGGGCCTGGCAGCCGATGGGGGCGGACGGGACACGGAAGGCGGCGCAAGTGACTGCCGGGCTGGGGAGGAGACTGGCAGCGGGGCGGAGAAGGCGAATAGGCGGGCTCGGCGCCGTACAGCCCTTCCCTGAACTCCGTACTCCGTTCCCGGGATATCTCCCGAGGAGGGCCTCCTTTAGGGTGAATGGTGGAGGTTCCGACATGGCCGATTTCCATCAGTTCGGACGGGTGACGACGCTGCACAGCCTGGAGCCTGATTCGTGGCCGCGGTTGGACTCCGACCTGACGCGACTGGCGCGGGGGAAGCCTCTGGGGGTGGTGCTGCCGGCGCTGTACAGCGAGTTCGAGAGACCGGCTATCCACAACATTCTGGACGAATTACGGCGGGTGCCTTGGATCAGCCGGGTGGTGCTGGTACTGAGCCAGGCGGGCCGCGCGCAGTACGAGGAGGTTTGCCGTCTGTTTGAGGAATTCCGGGCGGAGGCGACGGTCTTGTGGCGGGAAGGGGAGATGGTGCAGGAGCTGTTGGAGACGATCACCAACCAGGGGCTGGCGGCGGGGATCGCGGGCAAGGGGCGGGCGTGCTGGCTGGGGATGGGATACCTGCTGGCGAAGGGGGATTGCGACGTCCTGGCGTTCCAGGATTGCGACATCAAGACGTACCACCGCCGGATGCTGGCGCGGCTGGCGTATCCGCTGATGTCGACGAGGCACAAGTTCGAGTTTGCGAAGGCGTATTACCCGCGGTTCACGCGGAAGTTCAACGGGCGGCTGACGCGGCTGCTGCTGGGGCCGCTGGTGGAGGTGTTGGAAGACGCGGGGGTGAACAGCGGATTCCTGCGATTCCTGGCGTCGTTCCGGTACGGGCTGGCGGGGGAGATTGCATTGGACGCGGAGCTGGCGCGGAGGATCCAGGTGTCGCCGGACTGGGGGCTGGAGATTTCGACGCTGGCCGAGGTGTACCAGAGAGTACCGGCGGCGCGGGTGTGCCAGGTGGACGTGAGCGAGTGCTACGACCACAAGCACCAGCCGGTGTGCGCGGGGGACCCGATGGGCGGGCTGCACCGCATGGCGCGGGAGGTGTCGCTGGCGGTGTTCCGCGCGATTGCGGCGGACGGTTGTGTACTGCCGAACGAGCTGCTGCAAGGGACGCTGCCGCTGGCCTACCGCCGGTCGGCGGCGGGGATGGCGGCGAGGTACGCGGCCGATGCCGAGATTAACGGTCTGAGCTACGACCTGCACGATGAGTTGGGATCGGTGGAGGTGTTTGCGCGCGGCCTGGAGGAGGCGGCGGCGCAGTTTGCCAACAATCCGGCGGGCACGACGCAGCTGCCGAGCTGGGAGCGGACCGAAAGCGCGCTGCCGGACGTGTACGCGCGGCTGGCGGACGCGGCGGAACTGGTGCGGAACGTAGATCTCGAGCAGGCGACGGCCTGAGCTAGCGGCCTTGCGGCGGAAGCGAGTCGAGAATGGCGAGGACGGCGCGGTTCCAGGCGGCCGGCCCGGAGTCACCGGGCAGGAGGTGCACGGGATAGCGGACGAGCCGGAGGAAGCCCTCATCGTTGGGGGCATCGCCGAGGCCGATGCTGACGGTGGGGGAAGCAGCGGCGGCCCAGGAGTCCAGGAGCCAGGCGACGCCGGCGTGTTTGCCGGCATGCGCCAACGCATGGTGGAAGCGGCCCCCGCGGGTGAGGGTGAGGCCGCGGGCGGCGAGCGCGTCCCGGAGCGCAGATTCGCGCTCCGGGGTGAGGAGGACGAAGGGCTCGCTGTACTGGCGGGCGGCGGAGAAGCGGGCGCGCTCGGGGGGCATGTTGCAGCGGGCGGCGATTTCGTCGAGGGGCATGTCGGAGAAGCCGCGGATTTGGGCATCGCAGGCGGCGGAGGACTCACGCAGGGCGGCGACGATTTCGGCGCGGGGGCGGCCCAGGACGGCGGGAGTTCCGTCTTCGCGGATGACCGCGCCGCCGTTTTCGACAATACTGGGGTGTGTGAGGCCTATCCGCTGATGCCAGAACTCGACTTCGGCGCGGGTTTTGCTGGTGACGAAGACGATTTTGGCGGAGGCGCCGCGCAGCCGTTCCAAGGCGGGGCGGGCCGGCTCGAAGGAGTAGGTGTTGTGATCGAGCAGGCAGTTGTCGAGGTCGGTAAAGACGACGATCATATTCCCAATATGGCAGGGATGACATGCTAGCGCCGAGGCTGGAGGTGGTGCTGCTGGCGGGCTTCGGCTCGATGATGGTGCTGACGGGAATTCTAGGGTTCACGCAATCGCAGAGGTCGGGCGAGCGGCAGCGGGAGCTGATCACGGCACAGGAAGAGTATGCGCGGACGGACGGGCTGATTGCGGGGCTGCGGGCGGACCTGTACCGCATCAACCTGGATTTGAGGGACTACCTGCTGTACCGGGACGCCGATGACGCGGCGGCGATGAAGGCGGAGATTGTGGAGAGCCGGGCTCAGATTCTGGCGTCGCTGGGGGCGCTGGAGAGGGCGCTGGCGCCGTCGGCGGATCCGGAGTCGCTGAAGAAGCTGCGGGAGCGGGTGGAGAACTACCTGACGCTACTGGGGCCGCCGCTGGCGTGGGAACTGGACGTGAAGCTGGCGCTGGGGGGGCAGTATTCGCGGCGGGTGCTGCTGGGCAAGCGGGGGGAGATCAGCGCGCTGTCGGACCAGCTTCAGGCGATCAATCTGGCGAGCCTGCGGCGGGCGCAGTCGAGGCTGATGGAGTCGCAGGCTGTGTTCCGGTCGTGGCTGGACCGGATGACGTACGGGGTGCTGGCGTTGAGCGGGGTGATTGCGGCGTTCAGCGTGTGGTGGATTTTCCGGCTGGAGAACCGGGCGCGGGCGGCGGAGCGGGAGCTGCGGCACCTGTCGCAGAAGCTGGTGCAGGCGCAGGAGGAGGAGCGGAAGCGGTTGTCGCTGGAGCTGCACGACCAAGTGGGGCAGATGCTGACGGCGCTGCGGGTGGAGATCGCCAACCTGGCGCGGATCGGGCCGGCGGACGCGGAGCGGTTCAAGGCGCACCTGCAGCAGGCAAAGGAAGTGGCGGAGGGGGCGATGAAGTCGGTGCGGGACCTGGCGATGGGTCTGCGGCCGGCGATGCTGGACGATTTAGGGTTGGGCGCGGCGGTGGGCTGGCTGGGGCGGGAGTTTTCACGGCGGAGCGGGGTGCCGGCGGACGTCAGGATCGAGGGCTCGCTGGACACGCTGAGCGACGTGCAGAAGACGAGCCTGTTCCGGATTGTGCAGGAGGCGTTCACAAACATCCTGCGGCACGCGGCGGCGCACCAGGTGTCGGTGGAACTGCAAGCCGGCTCGGACCGGGTGGAGCTGACGATCCAGGATGACGGCAAGGGGATGCCGTCGCCTTTGAAGCGGCAGGGGCTGGGTCTGCTGGGGATGGCGGAGCGGATTCGCGAGCTGGGAGGGGTATTCGAGATCGAATCGGCGCCGGGGCAGGGGACCTGCCTGCGGGCCAGAATTCCGAAGGTGGCACCATGAGCCTGATCAAGATTCTGCTGGCGGACGACCACGGGGTGGTGAGGAAGGGCCTGCGCTTCGTGCTGGAGCAGGAGTCGGACATGCAGGTGGCAGGGGAGGCGGCGGACGGGCGGGAGGCGGTGCGGCTGGCGAAGGAGCTTCAGCCGGACGTGGTTGTGATGGACATCGCGATGCCGCAGTTGAACGGGATCGACGCGACGGCGCAGGTGGTGAAGCAGAACCCGCGCACGGGGGTGCTGATCCTGTCGATGCACAACGACGAGACGTACCTGCTGCGGGCGCTGGAGTGCGGGGCGCGCGGCTTCCTGCTGAAAGACACGGCGGAGGAGGACCTGGTGCGGGCGGTGCGGGTGATTGCGCAGGGCAAGCCGTTCTTCAGCCCGGCGATCGCGCACGCGCTGCTGGAGGACTACATGCGGAGCCTGCAGCAGCGGAACCAGCAGGACAGCTACAGCCTGCTGACGGACCGCGAAAAAGAGGTGCTGCAACTGCTGGCCGAGGGGCGCTCGAACAAGGACGTGGCGAACCTGCTGGAGCTGAGCGTGTACACCGTGGAGACGCACCGCACGCGGATCATGCAGAAGCTGAACCTGCACAACACGGCGGAACTGGTGCTGTACGCGGTGAGGAAGAAGATTATTTCAGGTCTTTGAGGGCGGACCAGCGGGGGTCGGCGCGGCGGGAGGCGCACTGGCAGGGGGAGAGGTTGAGGTTGGCGCCGCAGTCGGGGCAGAGTCCTTTGCAGTCCTCACGGCAGACGAGCTGCATGGGGAGGCTGAGGAGGACGTGTTCGCGGAGGGCTTCGCGGAGGGCGACGCTGTCGCCTTCGTAGAAAGAGAGGTCGATTTCGCCTTCCTCGAGGTGGACTTCGGCGTGGTTGGCGGTTTTGATGACGGGGCGGTAGAAGAGATCGAAGGGGGTGTCGAGGGGGATAGCGGCGGGCTCAAGGCAGCGGTCGCAGGCGGATTCGAGGTTGACGGTAAGGCGGCCCTGGATGCGGACTTCGCCGAGGGTGTTGCGGAGGAGTTCGGCTTTGCCGGCGGCATGGAGGCCGCCCTTCTGGCGGAGCTCGCTGGAGAAGGCGATTTCGCCGGGAGCGTAAGTGACGTCGAAGTGGATGGGATGGTGTTCGAGTTCGGTCAGGGTAAAGATCAAAGCGGACTCCCTGCTTCCATGATAAGCCGGGGGCGGGGCGGCGGTCAGGATTTGGGGAGGAAGGGGCGGATGGTGAGGTCGTAGAGGCCGGCGCCGACGAGGCCTCCGGCGAGGGGGCCGGCGACGGGGATCCACCAGATTTCGGAGCCGGAGGTGAAGCCATTGTTCTTAAAGCCGGCCAGTAGGGTGAAGACGCGGGGGCCGAAGTCGCGCGCCGGGTTGATGGCGTAGCCGTGGAGCTTGCCGAAGCTGATGCCGATGGCGAGGACGATGAGGCCGATGGCGGCGGGGAGGTAGTGGGCGGGCAGGACGTGGTTGCGCTCGTCGGTGAGGGCAAAGACCAGGAAGAGGAGCAGGGCGGTGCCGATGACCTGGTCGAAGAAGCCGGCGGAGAGGACGTCGGGGAAGGCGGGGAAGGTGGTGAAAATGCCGGCGGTCTTTTCGAGGCCGGGATCGAAGCGTTGGAAAGCCTCGCGGTAGTTGAAGAAGACGACGCAGACGCCGGCGAAGGCGCCGAGGGTCTGGCTGGCGGCGTAGGGGACGACCTTCGACCAGGGGAAGCCGCGGTAGACGGCGAGGGAAAGAGTGACGGCGGGGTTCAAGTGGGCGCCGCTGATGCGGGCGGTGGCGTAGACGCCGAACATGACGCCGAGGGCCCAGCCGATGGTGATGTTGGTGTAGCCGCCGTTGACGATTTCGCCGGGCGTTCCGCTGGCGAAGAGCACCACCATGGCGCCGACGCCGGAACCGAACAGGAGGATGATCATGGTGCCGATGAATTCGGCGGCCAACTCCCCCCAGAGAGGATTGCGCATGGGGACGAGCATACTACGGGAGGGTGGGGAGCAACCAGTGGGGGATGGAATGAGGCGAGGAGGCGGCCTGGCTGGCAGGAGCCGCCTGCCTGACTCTGCGCAGAGAGCGGCAAGCGGCGGCGTCGCTTGTGCTTTCATGAGAGTGCAGGCAAGGATGATGAAGACATCTCCCCCGATGTGGCCAAGAGGATTTCCGCTTCGTTGCCGCGGATGGCTGAGCGTGGTGCTGGCGGGTGTTGCCGCCCAGCTCGCCGCTGAACCTGTTCGGATCGCCGGGCGTGTTGTGGATGCCGTCTCCCAGGCCGGACTCGAATCGGCCGAAGTCAGGCTGCTGCGCGGCGAAGAGGTGCTTGCCGAAACGGAAAGCGGCACGCACGGCCGTTTCGAGCTGATTGCACCCGGCCCTGGGGTCTACCGCCTGAGAGCAGAGTTGCCGGGCTACGTGGATCCGTTCTTTCGCCGCGGCGATGCGACGCTGATTCGAGCCGGTTCTGGCGGGTTAGGGCGGGCGACTCTGTACCTGACGCGGGGTGCGGCCATGGCGGGCACGGTGGCCGGCGCCGCGGGCGAAGCGGTGCGCGGCGCAAGAGTGGTTGCGATGCTGCGCCGCGGGAGGGAGGCCGCGCCGAAGTTCGTTGCCGTTGGCGCCGCGGCCTTCACGGACGACCGCGGCAGGTATCGACTCCATGGCCTGCCGCCGGGAGTCTACGGCGCCGTAGTAGCTCCGGATGGCGCTCAGACTGGAGCAGCGATTTTCGCCCCGGTTTATTCGGGAGGGGTTTCGGACGCACGCCAAGCGCAATTCTTCCGGTTGTCCGCCGGCGAGACCCGGGATGGTGTCGATTTCCTGCTGCCGAGGCGAGCGGCCGGGGCGGTGTCGGGTACGCTGTCGCAACTCCCCGGAGAGTGGCGGGACGGGGAGGCCGTAGTCGCCGCGTTTCGATCCTCAAACGCCGATTCGCCGCTGGCGCTCACCCGTGCCGGACGTGGAGGGGCATTCCGATTCCCGGACCTTCCGCCCGGCACCTACCGGGTAGTGGCGATGGGGCCGGTGATCGGCTGGAGTGGGGATGGCCCCGTTTTCTCGTCTCCCTTCAGGCGAGCCGAGCAGACGGTGGAGGTGCGTGAAGGCGAAGCGGCCAGCGCCGCGATCGAAATTTCCGATGGCTTCGAGGTGAACGGAGTGGTGAGCTTTTCAGGGGGCACATCGTCTGCCGCATGCAGCGGGG
>DAHVTI010000288.1 GCA_027324255.1 Bryobacterales bacterium
AGGTGAGCTTTGTGCCTGGGGAGAAGTCCGAGCACAAGGACACGCAGCCGTTGCGCTACATCGCGATCCGGATCCGGCAGCGGCAAGAGAGTCTGTTTGCCGACGGCAGCAAGGTGAAACATTTCGCGGTGCTGACCAACATCCGGGAATGGCGGGCGGGCCGGCTGATCGAGTGGCATCGGGAGAAGGCGGGCACGATTGAAGGGGTGCATGACGTCTTGAAGAATGAACTGGCGGCGGGGGTGATGCCGTCGAAGTACTTCGGGACGAATGCGGCGTGGCTGCGCTTGGCGGTGATTGCGCACAACGTGCTGACGGCGCTGAAGCGGCTGGCGCTGCCGGCGGAGTTATTGACGGCGCGGCCGAAGCGGTTGCGGTTCCTGATCTTCAACACGCCGGGGCGGCTGGTGCATCACGCGCGCAGGCTGGTGCTGCGCTTGGCGGCGACGGCGGCGCGGCTGGCGGAGTGGCTGGAGGCGATGCGGTTGCTGCCGCTGCGGGTCTGAATCCGGCCCGGCCTTCCTTATCGACGGATTTGCAGACCCCTTTTCCGGCGGGCCAGGGACGGAGGTGTGCTTCCGGCCGGTGCGAGACTGCAGCGAAAGCCGAAAAAGTCGCCGCTCCAGGCGGCCGCCACGCCCCGGCACCCGAACCGCCGCCCGATTGCCGTCGTCGTAGCTCTGCCTGAGCGCCGAGACGGTGCGACGAAACCGCTATCGACGGATTGGGGTCCCCCCGCTCCCACTGGCTCACCAGGCTCGTCGTCACGTTCAGGTAGTTCGCAAACACCGTCTGGCTCACCCTCTCTTTCTCCCGAATGGCCCGGATCTCTCCCCCTGTCAGCACCCTCACCGCCGTCAGGCAGGCTTCGTCGAATCGCCGCATCGTCTTCTTGTCGATCGCCCCGATTTCATGCAGCGCCTCCATCGTCTCGTGCACGGAGGCCATCGCTTCGCTCCGGTACTGTCTCCTCATCCTCGTCTCACCTCCAAGAAATCGCCCCTCCTCACGAGTTCGTCCATCCGCCCACCGGCGCCTGCTCAGCCTCGGTCTCTCTGTTGAGCGGCATCACTGCGGAATCCGCCAGCCCTCGCTCCTCCACCCACGCATGGCCCGTGCCCTGCCCGGCGCGTCCCGGCCATCAACCGCCGCGCAGTACGGTAGGCCCGGTGTCTGCCGGCCAAGCCCCTTGTGCCAATCTGTCATAATCCAATCTGGAAAGGACCCAGCTTCCATGCCTGGCGAAGAGTCGTACGAACTCTACATCGACGCCTTTACTCCGGATACCATTCCAATGGCGAGGCTGGCGCAGTACATGGCCAGTTTCGCTGAGCTCCTCGGCAACAGGGACCACGTGCACTTTGGCAGGTTGCGGAGCGGCAGCCTGACGGTTGCCGCGAGGGTTGACGAGGTGGCCAGGCCCAAGGTGAGCCGCAGGATGGAAGAGATTCGGCTTGGTGGCCAGGTGTCGGAATCAGCGCGGAAGGCATTCAACGACATCGATGAGAAACTCGCCGGCGACAACGCGACGGGACACATTCAGAAAGGGAGCGTCAAGCTGATCGAGTTCCCGGGACGCCTCCGTCCCGTCGAAGAGAAACTGGGGCCGGTCGTCCAGCCCTGCTCTCTCGATGGCGAGGTGATCATGATCGGAGGTCGTGACTCGACGATCAACGTCCACCTGAAAGCTCCAGATCAGACCCACCACTGTGTGACCACCAGGGAGATCGCGCGGCGGTTGGCCCCCCATATCTTCGGCTTGATCCGCTTGGTGGGGACCGGCACCTGGGCCCGGTTGGAATCCGGTGGGTGGATCCTGAAGCGGTTCGAGATTGCGGACTTCCAGACGCTGGACGAAACGCCTCTGTCGAAGCTTTTCGAAGGGCTGCGTGGCCGGCTCGCCCCTCCGGAGGGCGGCCGGACGAATCCTGTCGAGTTGATGCGGCTGTTGCGGGAGGAGTAGCGCTCCATGGTCGCCTTCGACAACACGGTTCTCTCCCTGTTGATCTTTCCTGATTCCGAGCAGCATCAAGGAAAGGATGCAGCCCTGGTTGAGTACGCCCGAGAACGTGTTCTCGGGTTGGTGCAGACCCTCGAAGACGAGCGGGAAAATGTTGTGGTGCCCACGCCGGCGCTGGCGGAACTGCTGGTGACCGAAGGCGCAGTTGCCCAGGACATTCTCACGACCCTGCACGGCTCTGCCTTCATCCGCATCGCAGGCTTCGACGAGCGCGCGGCTGTGGAACTGGCCATCCGCCTACGCGACGCTCGCCGCATAGGAGATCAGCGCGAAGGCCTGAACATCACCAAGGGTGAAATGAAGTTCGACAGGCAGATCGTGGCCATCGCTCTGGTCAGCGGCGCCAAGGTGCTGTACTCCGATGACCTCGCTGTGGCCAGGTTCGCGGCGGGTTGCGGTCTGGATGTGAAAAAGGTTGCGGACCTTCCGGTTCCTGCCGTTCAACAAGCCCTGGAATTCACCGATCCGAATCCGCCCGCGCCAGATGACGATTCACCCGCGGAGGCGCCAATTGCCGTCGAAGAGCGCCAGCCGGACCCGCTCCCATCCGCCCCGTCCAAAGGCGAGAACGAGTAGCGCGCCAACCCTGCCCGCCGAATGCATCTCCTCCACGACCTCCACTGCTACGTGCACGACGGCGGCCGCGGCACTGCCCCCGCCGGCTGCGACAACTACATCCGCCTCCTGCGCCAGCACCTGCTGAAGGAATCCCGAGCCTCAATCCCGCGCGACGCCCTTGAACACCTGTCCCCGGTGCCAATCCAGGAACTCTGCCCGTGGATAAGCCGCCCGCCTGTGCGGCATCCTCAATTCCATCCCGTGCAGAGCGTAGAACATCTCCTCCACCCGCCCGCCCCCGTACACCCGGCTCGACACTACAATCCGCCGCTCCTCCCCAATCGTCATCGCCCCCCGGTCGAAGGCCACGTGGTGCAGGCTGCAGCAAGCCAGCGCGTTCCCAAGCGAATCAGGCCCACGCGCCTGGCACCACCGCGCGGGCGCCGGTTGCGAGCTATGGACCACAAGCGCGTTTGTCGT
>DAHVTI010000398.1 GCA_027324255.1 Bryobacterales bacterium
GTGGCGGCCGAGGGCGGCGATCCGGCAGGTGTGGCAGGGAGCGGCTGGGGAGGCGTGCGGCGCTTCGAAGGCGAGGCAGAGATGATTGGCGCGGCCGGCGGGGCAGGGCGGGTCGAGGGATTTGAGACAGAAGCCGGCGCCGACGAGGCTGTCCGCGCCGCCGGGCCAGCGGGCGAGGGGCGGGATGCGCCCACCGGCGTAGCGGGCGATGCCGCGGGCCGACGCGCGGGGATGGGCGAGGAGAACTCGCACGAGGAAGGCCGAGCCGTACTCGCGGTAGAGGCTGCGCAGACAGAAGGCGAGCAGGTGGAGAGGCACGGGGCTCCTTGGTGAAGCTGCGTCCAGTGTACCGCCCGGCCCGCACGTCGGCGGCTGCGGTAAGTTGGATAGGACCCGGGAGGACGCATGAGCAGCAGGCAGATTTTGAGTCGCCGGAGCTTTCTGGCCGCGGCGGCGGCGCCACTGATGGGGGCGCAGAGCCGGCGGAAGAACGTGCTGTTTCTGGCGGCGGACGATTTGAACACGGCACTGAGGTGCTACGGACATCCGGTGGTGAAGACGCCACACATCGACAGGCTGGCGGCGTCGGGGGTTCGGTTTGAGAGGGCGTACTGCCAGTTTCCGCTGTGCGGGCCGTCGCGGGCGTCGCTGCTGACGGGGATGCGGCCGGACCGGTCGCGGGTGCTGGGCAACAACCTGGATTTCCGGCAGTTTCACCCGGAGGCGGTGACGCTGCCGCAGTTGTTCAAGAACAACGGGTGGTATGCGGCGCGCGAAGGGAAGATGTTCCACATGAACGTGCCGGGGGAGGTGGGATCGCCGAAGTATCAGGACGAGGCGTCGTGGAACCACTCGGTGAGCCCGCAGGGGCTGGAGCAGAAGAGCGCGGGTGAGGGCGGGCGGCTGACGGCACCGGGGCGGAGTTTCGGGATGCAGTGGATTGCGACGGCGGACGCTCGGGGGCAGGCGGACGACAATGCGGCGGAGCACGCGATCGCGCTGCTGGAGGAGCACAGGAAGGAGCCGTTCTTTCTGGGGGTGGGGTTCATCCGGCCGCACCTGCCTTTCGTGGCGCCGTCGAAGTATTACGACCTGTATCCGGTGAATTCCATTCCGCTGGCGCAGAATCCGGCGGGGGATTTGGACGACATTCCGGCGCTGGCGCGGAGAGTGCGGCCGATGCTGTGGAACCAGATGGGGATGGACGAGCGGCAGCAGAGGCTGGCGCGGCGGGGGTATTACGCATCGACGTCGTTCATGGACGGGCAGGCGGGGCGGGTGCTGGACGCGCTGGAGAAGATGGGGCTGCGGGAGAACACGATCATCGTGTTCTGGGGGGATCACGGGTGGAACCTGGGCGAGCACACGCGGTGGCAGAAGATGAGCCTGTTGGAAGACTCGGCGAGAGTGCCGCTGATTGTGAGCGCGCCGGGGGCGAAGGGGAACGGTCAGGCGGCGCGGGGACTGGTGGAGTTCGTGGACGTGTATCCGACGCTGGCGGAGCTGTGCGGGCTGAAGGCGCCGGCGGCGGCGGAGGGGCGGAGCTTCGCGCAGGTGCTGGGGAATCCGAAGAGGCCGTTCAAGAAGGCCGCTTACACGCAGTTGGAGTATGAGTCGATCGAGGGGCGGGCGGTCAGGACGGAAAGATACCGGTATATCCGGTGGAAGGACAGGAAGACGGGGGAGACGGACGAGGAGTTGTACGACCACTCGGCGGACCCGGGGGAGTTCACGAACCTGGCGCGGGGTAGCGGGCACGAGAGGGCGCTGCGGGCGCACCGGGGGCTGGTGGGGGGCTGAGCCCGCCGCCTGCACTACGGGCGGAAACGGCTATTGGCGTTTGGCTTCGACGTCCTGCCAGATTTTTTCCTGGGCTTTGTCGGGGTCGAACATGCGGACGGTGTAGCGGCCGGGGCCGCGGACGGGGGGATCGAAGAGCTCGCCCTGGATGCGGAAGGTGTAGACGGTTTCATTGGAGGCCTGATCGACGACCTGGACGACGGGGTCGCGCATGCCGGCGGGGGCGGTGAAGAGGCCGAGCTGCCAGCCGGAGCGGGGGAGGCCGTTGTCGATCTGGCGGATGGTGATGGGCCAGCCGGGGTAGGGCTGGGCGCGGGGCTGGGCGGCGTCGACGTAGCGGGGCCAGTCGGCGAAGGTGATGGTGCGTCTGGCGCGGTCGAAGGTGACGATGCCGTAGCCGGTGGAGCGGTCGTAGAGCATGGCGGGCTGGCGGCCGGAGACGACGGGGTTGGCGACGGCGTGGACGGTGATTTTGTTGCCGAAGCCCTCGATGAATTCGCCGGTGTAGGGGGGTGCGCCGGGCTTGCGGTTGCGGCCGGGCTGGGAGGGATACCAGCGGCGGGGCCAGACGTTGGCGACGGCGGGGACACAAAGCGACCAGCCGGCGTCGTTCCAGTCGTCGATGCCGTACTGGACTGAGTTGCCGAGGTGGGTATCGCCGTTGATGTGGAAGGCGAGGGCCTGGCGCATGAGGCGCAGGGCGCGGTTGCGGGGGGTCTGGGGCCAGCCGTTGGAGTCGTGGTCGGCGACGGGGACTTCGCCCGCGGGGTACTCGCCGGGCTGCATGACGCGGAGCTTAGGGGTGACGTTGTCGGAGGTGGTGCCCTTGGGGAGGGTGGCGACGTCGGCGAAGAGGGTTTGGGAGACGACGGTTTTCATCCAGGCGCCGCCGGCCCAGTCGGCGGCCCAGGCGGCGAGGAACTTCTCCTGGCGGGGTCCGAGGAGCTGGGCGCCGGGGACATCGCCGTCCTTAGGGGCGTCGTAGGCGGAGTTCTGGGCCCAGCCGTTGACGATGTCGAATTTCGGGAGCATTTCACGGGGGGATGACTTCCACTTGCGGTCCTCGACGATGGCGGTGCTCAAGCCGCCGTAAAGGAGGTGGGAGTAGTAGACGGTGATGCCCTGGTCGATGGGGGTGGGGTCGAAGGGGTCGGGCATATGGGCGGCCTGGGTGCGCTGCACCATATTGACCCACGCGGCGGGCATGGTGTAGCCGCCTTTGTCCTGGCCGGTGTAGCCTTCGCCTTCGGCGTGGCGGCCGCCGGCGCCCCAGATGTTGCCGTGGTAGACGTCGTGGTCGTCGGGGAGGCAGACGGCGGGGATGTCGCGGAGGAGTTCAGAGTATTCCCAGCCGAAGAGGTACCACTTGCGGAGGTAGTCGAGGGTGGCGGCGGGGAGGGGTGCGCGCTGGATGCCGTAGTCGCCGACGCGCTCGTAGATATTGTCGCCGGTGAAGAAGAGGAGGTCGGGGTTGTGGTGGCGGATATTCCTGACGACGTCGGAGTGGGGGAAGCCGAGGTCGTTGTTGCCGGTGAAGGCGGCGACGACGATTTGAGGCTTGGATTTGGGGTCGCGGCGGATGGTGCCGCCGGAGTAGTGGCCGGCGTAGGTGACGCGGTAGGCGGTGTTGCGGGAGTCGTCCCAATCGGGGACGCGGAAGGTGGCGGTGCGGGAGAGGGGGTCGGGTTTGACGGAGCCGGCCTTTTTCCAGGGGCCGAGGGGGGAGGCGAACTCGAGCGTGACCTCCTGGCCGTCGTCGAGGGGAGCGAGTTGGGCGGTGAACTTGAGGACGCGCTTGGAGAGAGTGTGGAGGGTGAAAAGGATGGGGCCCCAGGCGCGGTTTTCGAAGGCGTCGACCTTGGTGCCGGAGACGGACCAGTTTTTGAACCAGTACTGGTTGGCGCCGCCGCGCTGGGTGTTGCGGCGCTCCTGGAAGCCTTCGAGGAGTTCGGGAGGGATGGGGGTGACGGGCACCTTGCCGGAACTGGAGACGAGGGCGACGCCGCCGGAGAGCCAGGCGGATTCGATGGTGCGGGAGACCTGGGCGAGTTCCCTGCCCTGCTTGAAGGCAGAGAGGGTGACGCGGTAGGCGGCGGCTTCGGGGGCGGCGGAAAGGCGGAGTTCGATGTCCTGGAGGGGGAGAGGGACGCGGGGGGCTTCGGCGCGCAGTTCGCCGATGAAGAGGCGGCCGTCGGAGGCCATGGCGGCGTTGACGCCTTCGCCGCGCAGGGCGCTGTCGCGGTAGTCGTGGAAGGCGCCGCGGATGCCGAAGCGGAAGCCGGCGTAGCCGTCGCCGGGGGCCTGGGATTCGTTGAGGCGGCCGAGGAGGACGCGCATCTCGAGGGTGCCGGGGCGGGCGGCGATTTCGCGAGTGAGGAGGAAGACGTTGCGGTCGCCGCCGGGCTGAACGTTTTCGAGGCGGCCGTCGTGGATGCGCCAGTCCTGGAGGGGATTGGCCCAGTATTCGGGGCCGGCCCAGGGGCGAGTGACGGCGGCGGGCCAGGCGCTGCGGAAATCGGCGGCGGGGGCGGAGGCCACGGCGAGGAGGAGGGCGCAAAGGAGGCGGGAGCGGCGAGTCATGACAAAGACAGCATATCGGAAGACGGGCGGTTATATAATCCGGCGAGGGTTCACCATGCGACTTTTGACAATCGCGCTGCTGGCGGCGGGGATAGGGCAGGCGCAGGAGTTCGTGCGGGTGTCGCAGCGGGACGGGAGATACCTGGAGCTGACGGACGGGCGGCCGTACATCCCCGTGGGGCTGAACAGGATCGGCGGGGCGGATTTCGAGAAGTGGGCGTCGTGGCTGAACGCGCTGGCCGACCAGCGGGGGAACTACATCCGGGTGTGGCTGTCGAACGGGCTGTGGGCGGTGGAGCACGAGCGTGAGGGGCTCTACGACGAGGAGAAGGCGCGGCGGATCGACGCGATGCTGGAGTTGTGCCGGAAGCGGGGCGTGCGGGTAAAGATGACGATGGAGCATTTCCGGTCGGTAGGCGGAGGGCGGCAGGCGTGGGCGGACGAGCCGCTGCACCACGTGTCGAACGGAGGGACGGCGCCGGATCTTGCGGGGTTTTTCAATCTGCCGGCGCCGCGGGCGCAATTTATCAGGAAAATCCGGTGGTATCAGGAGAGATTCGGCGACCGGCCGGAGATTTACGGCTGGGAGCTATGGAATGTTGTATCCGGAAGACAAGCGGGGGCTGATCCTGCACGATGTTCTGTTCGCGCCGTTTTTCGCGGGGGCGGCCGGTCCAGGGCAGATCTGGCACTGGGACCAATACGTGGCGGCGAACAACCTGTGGCACCATTTCGACCGGTTCGCGCAGGTGGTGGAAGGGGTGGATCCGGCGGCGGAGCGGTTCGAGCCGTCGATGGTGCAGCACGAGCGGCTGCGGATCTACCGATTGAAGGGCCGGCGGACGACGATGCTGTGGCTGCGGGACTCGCGGGCGGGCGGCGTGGTGGAGGGGGTGACGGTGAAGGCGGAGGGCAAAAGGGCGCGGGTGTTCGACCCGTGGGAGAATCGCTGGACGGAGGTGAAGGCGCGGGGCGGGAGGCTGGCGGTGCCGGCGTTCACCACGTCGGTGGCAATCGTGATGAAATAGCAGCGATGCAACGCACGCTTCTGCTTTCCGTGATGGCGGCCGGACTGGCGGCCGGAGCCGACAAACCGTGGACGCCGCTATTCGACGGCAAGACGCTGAAGGGCTGGGAGGTGTGCAACGGCAAGGCGAGCTACGTGGTGAATCAAGGCACCATCGTGGGGACAACGGCGGAGGGATCGCCGAACAGCTTCCTGTGCACGCAGAAGGAGTACGGGGACTTCGTGCTGGAGTTCGAAACGAAGACGGACCCGGCGCTGAATTCGGGCGTGCAGATCCGGGCGCACCGGTATGCGGAAGACAAGACCGTGACGGTGTTCAACGGCAAGGAGCACGTTCAGCGGAAGCAGCCGAAGGGGCGGGTGTACGGTTACCAGGTGGAGGTGGCGAACGAGAAGTCGGGGGCGTCGGGCGGCATTTACGACGAAGCGCGGCGGGGGTGGCTGCACAATATCGCGACGGACCCTGTGGCGTCGAAGGCGTTCAAGGACAACCAATGGAACAAGTACCGGGTAGAGGCGATGGGGGACACGATGCGTGTGTGGGTGAACGGCGTGCCGTGCGCCTATATCACGGACCCGCTGGACCAGGCGGGATTCATCGGCTTGCAGGTGCACGCTTACAAGGGGGAGAAGCCGGCGCAGGTGCGGTGGCGGAACATCCGGATCCAGGATTTGGGGCGGCAGGAGTGGAAGCGGGTGTGGGACGGGCGGACAATGGCGGGCTGGATGCAGACGGGGGGCGGGACGGTGGAGATTGTGGAGGGGGCGTTCAAGCTGATGTCGAAGGCGGACGATCCGAGGGTGGAGATGGTGCTGTCGGAGCAGTCCTTCCAGAACCTGACAGTTCGGCTGCAGTTCAAGATCGTGAAGGGTAATTCGGGGTTTTTCGTGCGGACGGATCCGGCGACAATGGCGGCGTATGAAGTGGAAGTGGATTCGCAGAAAAGGACGGGCGGCTTCTGGGAGACAGGGCCGAACGGGAGAAAGTGGGTGACGGGTCCGGAGGACAACAAAGCGGTGCGGGCGGGGGAATGGAATCAACTGACGGCGTCACTGCACGGGCACCGGATTGTCTTTCACGTGAATGACACGAAGACACTGGAACTGCCGGACGACGCGCAAGGGCGGCTGGAGGGGGTGCTGGGCTTGCAGGCGCACGGGAGCAAGAACCCGACGGAGGTGTGGTTCAAGGACATTGAAGTGCTGGCGCCGGCGGGGCGTTAGGGGTTCAGTGAAGCAGTCCCTGGAAAGCGGACCAGGCTTCGCGGAAGAACTGGGAGAAGTTGCGAATGACGGCGCCGACCAACTGGCGGGCCTCGACGCCGCCGGCGAGGAGCCAGAGGGCGACAGCGACCCAGAACAAGGTCCACAGCAGGGAGGCGAAGGTGCGCAGAGGCTTGTGCCAGTTGCGTTCCTGTTGGAATATGCTGGGCTGGTAACGCGTGACTTTCCACGCTGGCGGCATTTTCCGTGTCCTCGCCGCGGGCAACCCCGCCCCGGAAGCGGTGATCCGGCTTCGTGCGTGAGGCAGGACCTCCGGCCATTTATTTCGGCGCAATCTGACCGAGATTACGCCACAGTCTGTATCATGTTGAATCAATTCGCGGGGGCCGGCAAGACTGCCATCGGTTAGCGCGTGAATTTGGGCCGGCCGGGCGCTAGCGGGGACCGGACGCAGCAGAGGCGCGGGCGACTTCGGCTGCGAAGACGTAGGTAGCGCCGAACATGTTGGAGCGGAAGACGACCCACTTGCGGTCGGGGGTGAAGCTGACGTTGGGCTCGAGGCGGTACTGGTGTTTGGCCATGTTGACGAGCTTTTCGGAGCGGAGGACGCCGGGCTGGACCAGGGAGGGGTCGGGGAGGCCGCGATCGGGGAGGAGTTCGGGGCGGAAGAGGTAGATCCAACGGCCGTCGGGGGCCTTGGCGACCTGACCGGGATCGCCGCCGTCGCCGCACAGGAGGGCACCGCCGGGGGTGACGTTGAAGTGGATGGACCACTCGTTGCGCTGGAGGTGGTACCAGGTGCGGCGGCCGGAATCGACGTTGTAGGCGGCGAGCCAGAAGTCCTCGCCGCGGGGGGTCTGGAGGTCGTAGTAGATGGTTTTGCCGTCGGCGCCCCAGAACTCGTGGCCGAAGATTTCCATGGCCATGGTGCGGGTGTGGATTTTGGTGAGGCGGGAGCCGTCGGTGCGGATGGTCCAGATGCGGTCGACTTTGTGCCAGGGGCCTTCGTGGCAGAACATGACGAGGCCGGGGTCAGTGGGGGAGAAGAGGAGGTGGTTGAGCCAGTCGTTGGCGCGGTGGATGGTTTTGACTTCGCCGGTGAGGACGTTGAGGGTGAAGAGACCCATGGGGAGGCGGGCGGCCCAGCGTTGCTCCATCATCTGGCCCTTGTTGCGGGGCTGATCGAGGGAGTGGCCCTGGGCGGCGGGGGCGGCGGAGGCGGCGGGCGCAGGCGGGCGCCGGTTGTTGTAGTCCTGGCCGTCGCCTTCGATGTAAGTTCCGGCGAGGAGGGTTTCGTCGGCGTTGACGGTGGAGACGGAGCCGCGGCGGGGGAGTTGGCCGATTTTGCGGGTTTCGCCTGTGTCGATATTGGCCCAATACGCCGCGCCGTCCCGGATGTAGAAGACGCGGGGGGTTTTGCGGCCGGCCTCGATCAGACGCACGCGGCCCTGGACGACCTGGCGGGCCTGGCGGGTGGCGAGGTCGAGGACGGAGATGCCGTTGGGGGTGGTGTAGACGAGACGCTTGCCGTCGGGGGTATAGCCGTTCTGGTTGAAGTAGAGGCTGGCGCTGCCGGGTTCTTTGGTGAGGCGGACGACGCGGTGGCCGGTGTCGGGATCGACCCAGGATTCGGGGGGCTCGGCGGCGCAGAGGGCGACGCAGGCGAGGAGGGGGAGGAGGAGGCGCGGGGTGAGCATGGCGCACTTGGATTATACAGGCCGGGGCGGACGGGAGGAGCCTCCTCCGCCGTCGTCGGAGAGCATGGGGAACGGGACGCCGCCTTCCACTATTTTGATGGTTCCGCTGATTATAATCGGGCATGCGTGGACAACTGCTGGCATTCCTTGTGCCGTGGACGGTGTGCGCGGCCGGCCTGGCTCCGGCAAACCTGCGCACCGAATACAGGGTGAACCCGCTGGGCGTAGACGTGCGGGCGCCGCGCCTGAGTTGGACGCTGACGGCGCCGGCCGGCGCGCACGACGTGAGACAGACCGCGTACCAGATCCGGGTGGCCGCGACGCCGGAGGGATTGGAGGCGCCGGGCGCGGCGCTGTGGGATTCGGGGCGGGTGGCGTCGGCGGAGACGATCCAGATTGTCTATCGCGGCCAGGCGCTGGCCAGCCGCATGCGGTGCTACTGGAAGGTGCGGGTGTGGGATGAAGCGGGCCAGGCGTCGGCGTGGAGTCCGGCGGCGTTCTGGAGCATGGGTCTGTTGGACAAGGCTGACTGGGGGGCGAAGTGGATTGGGGCCGGGGAGCCGCTGCTGGATCCGAAGCTGGCGGCGTCCAAGGAGAGCGTCGCCGAGCCGGGGATCCTGCTGCGCAAGGCATTCGAGATCGAAGGCCCGGTGCGGCGCGCCACGGTGTACGCAACGGCGCGAGGGCTGTACGAACTGCGGCTGAACGGCCGGCGGGTGGGGGATGAGTTGCTGGCGCCGGAGTGGACGAACTACAGCAAGCGGATCCAGTACCAGACATGGGACGTGACCGGACTGCTGCGCGCGGGCGGGAACGTGGCCGGAGCGCACCTGGGAGCGGGATGGTATGCGGGGCGGATCGGGCTGTTCCCGATGCGGATGATCTACGGGCAGCGGCCGCAGTTGCTTATGCGGCTGGAGGTGGAGACCGCGGACGGCAAGACGCGGTCCGTGGTGACGGACGAGTCGTGGCAGATGCTGATGGACGGCCCGGTACGTTCGTCCGACATCCTGGACGGCGAGACCTACGACGCGCGCAAGGAGGCGCCGGGGTGGGACCGGCCGGGCTTTACGGCGGCCGGCTGGCGGGCGGCGGCGGCGGAGAGCGACCTGGGCGGGCAGGCGCTGGTGTGGCAGCCGAACGAGCCGATTCGCGTGACGCGGGAGGTTGCGGCGGTGTCCGTGCAGGAGCCCAGGCCGGGGGTCTACGTCTTCGACATGGGACAGAACATGGTGGGCTGGTGCCGGCTGAAGGCGCAGGGCAAGGCGGGCGAGCCGGTGACGCTGCGGTTTGCCGAGATGCTGAACCCGGACGGCACGATCTACACGGCCAACCTGCGCGGGGCACGGCAGGCCGACCGCTATATTCCGGCAGCGAGCGGCGAGGCCACGTTTGAACCGCGGTTCACATATCACGGGTTCCGCTACGTGGAGGTGACGGGCACGGCCGCGCCGCCGGCGCGCGACGC
>DAHVTI010000319.1 GCA_027324255.1 Bryobacterales bacterium
GCCGGGAATGCGGACCTCGGCGTCCGATTGACCGGGCCCGGTGCTATATTGGATCTATGCCGGAAGGATACCTGCCCATCTTCATCTTCCTGGTTTGCGCTATTCTCTTCCCGCTGGTGCTACTGGTGATCTTCCAGTTCCTGCGGCCGAGGCTGCCGCTGCCGGTGAAGTTGGAGGCGTACGAATGCGGCATCCAGGCGGCATCCAATTCCCGTGGCCGCTACACGGTGAGGTTCTACATCATCGCGATCCTCTTCGTCGTCTTCGACGTGGAGACCATCTTCCTCTTCCCCTGGGCTGTGCGCTACAAGCAACTGGGCTGGTTCGGCATCGGGGAGGTGGCGGTGTTCCTCGCCATCCTGGTGGTGGGCTACCTCTGGGCGTACAAAAAGGGAGCTCTTGAGTGGGTCTAGTTCATCGTCATTTCATCCCTGCGCTGATGCTGCTGCTGGGATGCGCGGGCAGTGTGTCCGCAACGCCGAAGCTGCGGCTGACCGCGGCATCCATTGGTCCGGTGGTGGTGGCTACGGGGGCGAACGGGCCGCAGCAGACGGTGTACGCCTATAACGTCGGCGACGGCTTTTTGAACCTTTCCGCCGCCGCCAACGTGCCTTGGATTTCCACCTCGACGGGCGAAGCGGGCAACTGTGGCCTGCGTCCCGGATACTGCACTCCCATCAGCCTGGATCTGAACACCGCCGGCCTGGCCCAGGGCCTGCACACCGGCCTGGTGACGATCTCCTCTCCCGAAGCGGCCGACGCGCCGCAGACCGTGACGGTCACCGTGCAGGTGGGCGGCGCGGTGCCCGACAAGATGGCCTTCTACATTATGCCGGGTGGCAGCGAGGAGCAGGTGATCCGCGCCGGCAATCCGCTGGGCGTGGTCCCCTCCACGGAGACGGGCGGCGACTGGCTGAGCGTGCCGTCGGAAGGCGGCGGCAGCTTCCGCTTCAACTACAACTACCGCGTGGTGGCCCGGCACCTGGAAGGGCTGGAGGAGGGCGAATACGCGGGCCGGCTGGACGTCTTCAACTCGCGGCTGGAAGAAGAGAACAAGCAGGTGCCGGTGACGCTGAAAGTGACCTCCGGCCCGATCCTCACGGCGCCTTCGATGCTGATGCTGCGGCTGGGCGAAGGCAGCGCGGCGTACTCCGCGCCGCTGAGCCTGGCGAACCGCGGCGGGGGCAGCCTGACGATTTCGGAGGTGCACTGCGCGGCGGAGGACGAGGGCAAGTGGCTGAGCGCTGAAGTGAGCGGCGAGGGACGGGGCGTGCAGTTCAAGGCCGACCCGGCCGGGCTGTCGCAAGGCATCTACAAGGGCAGCATCGAAGTGGTGTCGGATGCCGCCAACAGCCCTTACAGCGTGCCGGTGGTGCTGGAAGTGATGGCCGCGGGGCCGCCGCAGATCGACTACGAGACGGTGACCAACCTGGCCTCCACCGATCCCGATCCGGTGGTGGCGCCGGGCATGCTGGTGAAGGTGCGGGGCACGCAGATCAGTGCGATGGAGGAAGCCACCGCCACGGAGGCGCCGTATCCGCCCAGCCTGGGCGGGGTGCAGGTGTACGTCAACGGCATTGAGGGCGCGATTCTGCACACGGCGCCGGACGAGTTGTGGTTCCAGGTGCCGTACGAAGTGGAGCCGGGCGCCGCGCTGATCCAGTTGGTGCGCGACGGGCAGGTGGGCAATTTCCTCGAAGTGACGGTGGTAGAACGCGCGCCGCGCATCGAGCCGGCCGCCGTTTCTCCTTACGCGCAGGCGCTGCTCGAGGACGGCGTGCCGGCGATGCCGGAAGCCGCGGGGGGGCGGCCCGCCACGGCGGGCGACGTGCTCACCATCTCCCTGATCGGGCTGGGACGGACGGAGCCGCCGGTGGCCACCGGCACGGCGCCGGCCGATCCGGCGGCGGACATTCCGGGGCCCGTGTTCGTCTCCTTCGGCGCCAACCTGTTCGATGCGGGGGTGGTGGTGGAAGCGTCTTCCGCGCAGTTGATTCCCGGCTCGCCGGGCCGCTACGCGGTGAAGGTCACAGTTCCGCCGGACACGGTGACGGGCGAACGCGTCGCCCTCTCTGTCACCGCCGGCGATGTGCCCAGCAACCGCCTGTACCTCGCCATCCAATGACGGACCGCCTCTACTATTCCGATTCCTATCTCACGCAATTCAACGCCACGGTGGCGGCCTGCGACGGGCCCGGCCGGGTGGTTCTGGACCGCACGGCCTTCTACCCGGACTCGGGCGGGCAGCCGCACGACGAGGGCACGCTGGGCGGGCTGAAGGTGCTCGACGTGATCGACGAGGACGAGCGCATCGTGCACGTGGTGGACGGCGAGCTACAGCCGGGCGCGGAAGTGGCGGGCGCCGTCGACTGGACGCGCCGCTTCGACCACATGCAGCAGCACAGCGGCCAGCACCTGCTTTCCGCGGTGTTTGAAGAGCTGTTCGGCTACCGCACGCTGAGTTTCCACCTGGGCTCGGAAGCGAGCACCATCGACCTGCCGGCGGCGTCGCTGGAGCCCGCGCAGTTGCAGGCCGCCGAGGAGCGCGTGAACGCGCTGGTGTGCGAGAACCGGCCGCTGCCGGTGAATTTCGAGGACGCAGCCGAGGCGCAGGGGCTGCGCAAGGAGAGCGGGCGCAGCGGGCTGCTGCGGATCGTCTCGATCGAAGGCTACGACCGGTCGGCCTGCGGCGGCACGCACGTGCGGGCGACGGGGGAAATCGGCCCGGTGATCCTGCGCAAGGTGGACCGCATCCGCGGCACGGTGCGGCTGGAGTTTTTGTGCGGCCTGCGGGCGGTGCGGCGCGGGCGCGATGAGTTTGCCGCGCTGTCGGCGGTGGCGCGGCTTTTCTCGGCCGCCCCGGAAGAGACGCCGGCGCTGGTGGCTGCGCTGCAGGAGCAGGCCAAGGAAGCCGACAAGGCGCGGCGGAGGCTGGCGTTGGAAGCGGCCGGATTCCGCGGCAAGGCGCTGTATGAGCAGTGCGCGGCCGACGAGCGCGGGCACCGCACGTATTGCGACCATCGCGCATCCGGCGCGCTCGACGAAGAGGCGCGGGCAGTGGCGCAGAGCTTTTGCGCGCAGCCGCGGGCGGTCTACATCGTGTCGAGCATGAATCCGCCCAGCGTGATGCTGGCGGCCAGCGCCGACGCCGGGGTGCACGCGGGCAACGCGCTGAAGGAAGCCCTGTCGCAGGCCGGCGGGCGGGGCGGCGGCAACGTGCAGGCGGCGCAGGGCAGCCTGCCCACGGCGGACGCGGTGGAGGCCGTGGTGGCGCGCCTGGCTCAGTTGTAGAGCGGCGCGAGCGACAGCATGGCCAGGCCGGCCACGTAGAGAATCAGCATCAGGGCCAGCCGTCCGCGGACGGCCGGAGTGGCGCCGGCGAACTCCTTCCACACCAGCAGGCCCCACAGCGTGCTGACGAGAGTGGCGCCCTGTCCGATGGCGTAGCTGATGGCCGGGCCGAGATGCACGGACGGCGGCGCGCTGGCGGCGACGAAATTCGAGATGGTGCCCAGGCACCAGATCATGCCGCCGGCGATGCCGAGCAGGTGCTGCTTCCTGGTGCCGAGGAAGTAATGCCTGAAGCTGACCGGATCACCTTCCACCGGCAGGTTCATGAAGAAGAGGTTGAAGACCGGCGTGGACAGCAGGATGCCGACGGCGAAGCAGAAGGCCGCGGCGTAGGGCCCGAGGCCGAGGTCGCCTTTCTTGCTCATCTCCACCAGCGGGTAGAAGAGGCCCATGAGCAAGCCGGCGGCGAGGCTCAGGGAGATGCCCTTCAGCGGGGAAGGCGCTGCGCTGCGCCGCGCGCCGGGACGATGGACGGCGCGGGCGCCGGCCACGGTCTGCGCGACGGCCGGCTCGGTTGCCGTCTTGCCCGCGGCGTGGGCGGCGTGGGCGAGAGCCGTTACGATGATGGCCAGCAGGACCACGGCGACGCCGCCGAACAGGAGCGCCGGGTTTCCGGCGGGCTTGATGATGTAATTGAGGATGACGCCAGTGATGAGCGCCACGCCGATGCCGACGGGGAAGGCCACGGAAAGGCCGGCCACTGAGATGGCCGCTACCAGCAGCAGGTTGGCAATGTTGAAGATGACGCCGCCGGCGGCGGCCCAGGCCATCTGCGTTTTGCCGGAGATCGACATGTTGTCGACGAAGGAGAACGCGACTCCGGGCATGTCGGCCGGCACGGACTCGATGGAGCCGAACGTGAAGGCGGCGATCACGGCGCAGGCCAGGACGCCGAAAGTGTAGTCGAAGTAAAAGAGCTCGAACCGCCATTTGCCCGAGAGCTTGATGGTGTTCGCCCAGGAACCCCAGCACAGCATCGAGATCACGGTGAGGAGCAAAGCGGCGAAGTAGGTGCCCGGAATCATCATATGGATCTGCCTGTGTCGACGGAGTTGACCGAAATCGTTAATATAGCAGCAGTAACAGGGAGGCATCCATGACCCTTCGACTGTCTTTCGTTCTAGGAATGTGGGCGGCGCTGGGGGCGCAGGCCCAAAGCGGAAGGTTCCAGATCAACACCAGCACGCCGGAAGGCGTGCTGCTGCAGCAGGCCGGCCAGGAGACGGACGAAGCCAGGCAGATCGCACTGTACGAGGAATTCCTGGCGAAGTACCCGAAGCACGAAGGCGTTGTGTATGCCTGGAGCCACGTGCAGCCGCTGCTGCTGAAGGCGAAGATGTACGACAAGGTGATCGCCGCCGCCGAAGTGGTGGTGGCTGCCGAGCCCGACAACCCGGTGGCCGCCTACAACGGCCTGCAGGCCTGCGAGCAGAAGGGCGACGCAGCCTGCATCATCCAGTGGTCGGAGCGCACGGTGGAGGCGGCGAAAAAGAAGCTGTCGTCCAAGAAACCTGAGGATGAAGCAGAGGCCGACACCTGGACGCGGCAGATCGACTACGCGCGGCAGGTGATCACGCGCTGCGAATACGCCTTCTACGCCGGCGCGCTGAAGTTCACCGATCCGAAGAGCATCGCCGGCCTGTACGAGTCGCTGGAGAAAATGAACCCCGAGAGCCAGTACATCGCGCCCGCCGGCGCGCGGTACTTTGTCGCGCTGCTGCAGATGAAGGACACGGCCAAGGCGCAGGCCTTCGCCGAGAAGGTGGCCGAGGCCGGCCGCGCCAACGAGGACATGCTGCTGTTTGCCGCCGACGCGAATCTCTCCACCACCAAGGACTACGACAAGGCCGCGCGCTACGCGGCGAAGATCGCCGAGACCCTGCCTTCGCAGGCGGCGCCGCAGGGCATGGCCGCGGCGGACTGGGAGGCGAAGAAGAGCGCCACCATCGCGCGCGCGTGGTGGATTCAAGGCACGGCTCTGGGCGTCAAGGAAGACTGGGCGAAGTGCGACAAAGCGCTGCGCGCCGGCCTGCCGGCCATCGAGGCGAGCGCCGCGTCGAAGGATCTGCTGCCCGGCGCCTACTTCTATCTCGGACTGGCCAACTACAACCTTTCGAAGGTGAAGGCGAAGCGCGACGCGGCGCGCGCCGCCGATGCCCGCAAGTACTTCACCGCCTGCTCGAAGTTCCCGGGCCCCTTCCAGACTCCCGCCGTCAAGAACCTGCAAGCGATGGCGTCCGGCAAGTAATCATGAACGTACTCATCCCCAACCTCGGCTCGACATCCCTGAAGTACCAGATCCTGTCCATGCCCGCGGAGGCCTCGCTGGCCAAGGGCCGGTTCGAGCGCGTGACGGACTACCGCTCCGCCATCGGCGAGATCCGCTCGGGCGACACGCCGGTGGATGCGGTGGCCTTCAAAGCCGCGCACGCCGGGCCGCATTACCGCGGCACGTACGTGATCGACGAGGGCGTGGAGCAGGCGATGCGGCAGTTCCTGCCCGCCGCGCCGCTGCACAACGCCATCTACCTGGAGGCGATCCGCGCCTTTCGCGAGGCCATGCCGGACGTGCCTCTGGTGGCGGCCTTCGAGACGGAGTTCCACCGCACCAAGCCCGAGTTCGCGCGCGTCTACGGCGTGCCGGCGGACTGGCGCACGGAGCACGGGGTGGAGAAGTTCGGCTTCCACGGCGCCTCGCACGAGTTCATCAGCCTGCGCATGCCGGAGCTGCTGGGGCGCAGGCGGGAAGAGCTGCGTCTGGTGAGCTGCCACCTGGGCGGCAGCTCGTCGATCTGCGCCATCGACCGCGGCGTGTCGGTGGACACGACCATGGGCTTCTCGCCGCAGTCGGGCCTGGAGAACGCCACGCGGCACGGCGATCTGGACGTCTTCGCGGTGCTCTACATGATGGACCGCAACGGCTGGACGACGGAGGAGGTGCGCGGGCAGTTGTCGCGCACCAGCGGGCTGGCCGGGCTGTCGGGCATCGCCGGCGGCGACGTGCGCGACATCGCGGCGGCGGCCGAAGCGGGATCCGCGGCGGCGGCGTTGGCGCTGGAAGTGTTCGCCTACCAGGTGAAGAAGACCCTCGGCGCCTACGCGGCGGCCATGGGCGGGCTGGACGCCATCGCCTTCACGGGCGGCATCGGGGAGAACAGCACGGCGCTCAGAGCGGCCTGCTGCCGGGGCCTCGAGTTCCTGGGCGTGGAGTTGGATGAAGAGCTGAACGCGTCTGGCTCGGGCGACCGTATCGTGTCCAAGTCCTCGTCGCGTGTGCAGGTCGCGCCGGTGGCGACGAACGAAGAGCTGATTGTCGCGCGGCGCGCTTACCGGGTCCTGACGGCTTAGTGCCCGCCGCCGCCCACGGCCACCGGGTGGTCGAGCTTCACGGCGCCGGTGGAGCCTTCGGGCAGCGGCGCCAGCAGCTTTTCCTTGCGGTAGATCAGCGTGGAGGTGTCGAAGCCGGCCAGCTCGAAGCCGTGGCCGTGCGTGATGGCGTCGGTGGGGCAGGCCTCCACGCAGTAGCCGCAGAAGATGCAGCGGCTGTAGTCGATGTTGTAGACGGAGGCGTAGCGCTCGCCGCCGCTGATGCGCAACTGGCCGGTGTTGTCGGCGGCCTCGATGTAAATGCACTGCACCGGGCAGGCGGCGGAGCACAGGAAGCAGGCGACGCACTTTTCCAAACCCTGCTCGTCGCGCTGCAGGACGTGGAGGCCGCGGTAGCGTTCCTGGAAGACGGGCGGGGCGTCGGGATAGTCGTCGGTGATGACCGGGTTCATCATCTCCTTGAACGTGACGGTCATGCCCTTGGCGATGGCCGCGGCGCCCGACAGGATATCGTTGATCTTCGGCATATTTTCCCAGCAACTCCCTACGCAGTACCTACTCGATCTGATGCCAGGGCTCCCGCCGGGAGCCTAGTTCTTCGAGCCTCAACCGGGTTTCGCCTCCGGCACGCGCTCGCCGTTGCGGAAGATGGCGCGCCCGGCGCGGGCGGAGAGCTCCTCGAATTTCGCCTTGTGAAAGCCGACCCAGGACCAGGAGATGCCGCGGTCCGGCTCCACCAGGAAGAGCGAAGGGACGTTCGTGATGGCGAAGGCGTTGCTCACCGGGTAGCCGCTGGCGGCGCGGTCCAGCAGGGTCGGCAGTTCGATGTCGAAGGCGTCGTTGAATTCGCGCACCTCCTCTTCGCCGTTCTGGCAGATGGCGAAGACCTGGAAAGTGCCGCCCTGGAGCCGGTCGAGGAACGGCAGGGCGAGCTGGCAGGTGGGGCACGAGTACTTGTAGAAGACGAAGAGCGCGGGGCCGCGGGCCAAGATTTCAGCCAGCGAAAGGCTGCCGCCCGAAGCGAGTTCGAGCGTGAATTCCGGCGCGGTGTGACCAGTTTCGAGCGTCTTCATGGGCCCCATCCCAACGGGCTTGCGACTCAAAAACCAGTTTAACAAGTCATGGAAGCGGAGCACGGCGGCCTCAGTCGAGGACCCTGGCGAGCTGCTGGGCGGCGGTGAGCAGCGGATCCGTGGCGGGGCCGTAGGGCGGGGCGTAGGAGAGGTCGAGCGAGGCGAGGGAGTCGGCGCGCATGCGGGCAGCCAGCGCCGTGGCGACGACGTTGATGCGGCCGGCGACGCCTTCGTCGCCGAGGATGGCGGCGCCGAGCAGGCGGCGGGAGCTGCGGTCGGCCACGAGTTGGATGGCCACCTTGCAGCCGTGAAAATACTTGGGCCGTTCGCGGGCTTCGACGACGACCTCGACGGGGGAGAAGCCCTCGCGCCGGGCCTGTTGAGAAGAGAGGCCGGTGGCGGCCACGGCGAGGCCGCCGATGCGGACGATGGAAGTGCCGGCGATGCCTTCGAAGCGCTCGCGGGCTCCGGCGGCGTTGGCTCCGGCGATGCGGCCCATTTTGTTGGCGGTGGTGCCGAGGGGGATCCAGGCCGGGCGGCCGGTGACGATGTGGAGGGCTTCGGCGCAGTCGCCGGCGGCGAAGACTCCGCCAAGCGTGGTTTCCAGGCGCTCGTCCACGCGCAGGGCGCCCGTGCGGCCCAAGTCGGCGCCGGCGTCGGCCAGCAGTTCGGCATTGGCCTTGAGGCCGGCGGCGACGAGGACGAGGTCGGCGCCGAGGCTGTCGGCCGAGGCCACGCGGGTGTTGAGGTGAAGCTCGATGCGGCAGCGGGCGAGGCGGCCGGCGACGCGCTTGGTCAGCCAGTCGTCTTCGCGGTTGAGCAGCGTGGTGGCGTCGTGGTGGACGCTGACGGCCAGGCCGCGGGCGCGCAGGGCGGTGGCCATTTCCAGACCGATGTAGCCGCCGCCGACGACGGCGGCCGTGCGGGGCTGGCGGTCGCGCAGGAAATCGAGCAGGCGTTGGGCGTCCCAGTCGGTGTGGAGGCAGAAGACGTTCGCGCCGGTGAAGGGCAGGACGGGGCGGGCGCCGGCGGCCCACACCAGCCGGTCGTAGCGCACGCGCTCGCCGGAGCGCAGCAGCACTTCGCGGCGGCCGTGCTGCACGGCGGTCACCTCGCAGCCGGTGCGGATGCGGATGTCGCGATCCTTCTCAAAGAACGCGGGTGTGTAGACGGTGAGCTCGTCGATGGAGCGGACCTGGCCTTCGATGAGGTAGGGCAGGCCGCAGGCGCCGTAGCTGATGCGGGCGCCTTTTTCGAGGACGACGATTTCGAGCGAAGGGTCGAGGCGCCGGGCGCGCGAAGCGGCGCTGAGTCCGGCAGCCACACCTCCGACGACGACGAGCCTCATTCCGGATCGTTCTCCCGGTCCCGCTTACGCTGCTCCTCGACGAAGGAGAGGATGTCGAACTTGCGGGGCTCGCGGCCGGGGAAGCAGAGGTTGACGGCGTCGAGTTCGTTTTCGGCGAGGCGGAAGACCGTGGTGAGCTTGGTGAGCACCAGCAGGTCCACCGTGCGTTTCCGGAGTCCGAAGATGGCCATGGCTCCGCCGGCCTTCTCGACGCGCGTGTGGGCCATGATGAGGCAGCCGAGAGCGCTCGAGTCGATGTAATCCACCTCGCTGAGGTCGAGCACGAGGCGGGAGTGCCCGGCGGCGGTGAGTTCCTCGAAGGCCGCGCGCAGGGTTTCGACGGGCGTGCCGAGGACGAGGCGAGCCTGCGGGGCCAGGACGACGACCCCGTCGCGTTCCCGGCGATGGATTGGATACGGCATCGGGAACTTATATTGTATGGCTATGCAGCACCGCGCTCTGACCCGCCGCCGCTTCGCCGCCGCGGCCGCCGCCGTTCCCGCCCTTCCGCTGGCCGCGCAGGCGCCGGCCGCGCCGCGCCGCCTGAAGCGCTCCGAAAGCTATTTCGGGCTGCATTTCGACCTGCACCCGAACGAGCGGGACACGGTGCTGGGGCGCGACGTGACGCCGCGGATGGTGGGCGCGCTGCTGGACGCGGCAAAGCCGGACTTCGTGCAATACGACTCGAAAGGGCATCCGGGCTGGCTGGGCTGGCCTTCGCAGGTGGGGCCTTCGGCGCCGGGCATCGTGAAGGACTCGCTCGAGGTGTGGCGCCAGGAGACCGCGCGGCGCGGCGTGGCGCTCTACATTCACTTTTCGGGCGTGTGGGACAGCGAGGCGGTGCAGCGCCATCCGGAATGGGCGCGCGTCCCGCCGGACGGCAAGAAGGAAGAGCGGCAGACGTCCACCTTCGGCCCTTACGTCGACCGGCTGATGATCCCGCAACTGCGCGAGGCGGCGGCGAAGTACAACCTGGACGGCGCCTGGGTGGACGGCGAGTGCTGGGCGACGTCGCCCGACTACTGCGAAGAAGCGCTGCGGCGCTTCGGCAAGCCGGCGCCGAAGAGCGCCAAGGATCCCTACTGGCTCGAATGGCTGGAGTTCAACCGCGAGCAGTTCCGGCGCCACGTGCGGCGCTACGTGGAGGAGCTGCACCGAACGAATCCGCAGTTCCAGATCGCCAGCAACTGGCTGTACTCGACGATGGTGCCGGAGGAGCCCACGCTGCCCGTGGACTTCCTGTCGGGCGACTACCTGGGCAACGCCAGCATCTCGACGGCGCGGCTGGAGGCGCGCTACCTGGGGCAGACCGGCAAGCCATGGGACCTGATGGCGTGGGGCTTCCAGCAGGCGGGGTCGAACACCGTCGGGCACGTGCACAAGCCGGCCGTGCAGTTGAAGCAGGAGGCGGGCGTGGTGCTGGCGCAGAGCGGCGGCTTCCAGATCTACTACGTGCCCACGCGCGCCGGGTATTTCGAAGAGAGCCACGTGAGGACGATGGCGGAGGTGGGCCGTTACTGCCGCGGCGTGCAGGAGGTGTCGCAAGCGACAGAGACGGTGCCGCAGGTGGGCGTGGTGTTTTCGAAGGAGACGCTGTACCGGACGGCGAACAAGCTGTTCGGTGGCTGGGGCAAGGCGTCGGATGCGGCGCGCGGCTGGCTGGACCTGCTGCTCGCCTGCCAGTGGTCGGTGGACGTGCTGCCGGACTGGAAGCTGGAGCGTATCGCGTCGCAGTACCCGCTGATCGTGCTGCCGGACTGGGCGGAGCCGGGCGCGGCGGTGGCGCGGATCCTCAGCGACTATGTCCGCGGCGGCGGCAAGCTGGTGGCGGCGGGCGCGAAGAACGCCGCGCTGTTTGCGGCGGCGATGGGCGTGACACTGAAGGGCGAGATCTCCGAGCAGCAGTGCTATGTCCGCGGCGAGGTGATGGGCAACGTGAAAGGGCTGTGGCAGGACATCGAGCCGGGCGCGGAGAAGGTGCTGGCCGAGCGGTATCCGGTGCTGGATACGCGCAGCGGCGGGCAGCCGGCGGCGGTGGGGGCGGTGGTGGGCAAAGGAGAGATGGTGCTGGTGCCGGGGCCCATCGGCGTGGTGTATGCGGCCACGCACGCGGCGGCGGTGCGCGACTTCGGTTGCGCGCTGGTGGCGCCGCGCTTCCAGCCGCTGGTGCGCGTGTCGGCGCCGCGCACGGTGGAGGTGGTGCTGCGCAGGAAGAAGGGCCGGCTGCTGGTGCACCTGCTGAACGCGACGGGCATGCAGGTGGCGGGCGATTTTGCCACCGTGGACTTCGTGCCGGCGGTGGGTCCGGTGCGGCTGAATTTCGGTAAGAGCAAGCCCGGCGCGGTGCACTTGGCTCCGGAGGGCCGGGCGCTGGAGGCACAGCTCACACAGGGCGAATGGACGGTGGAGATCCCCCTCCTGGAAGTGCACGCCGTAGTGTCCATGGTAATATGAAGAAGTCCCGCCGAACGGGCTCGTAGCTCAGTTGGTTAGAGCGCTACCTTGACACGGTAGAGGTCGCAGATTCGAGTTCTGCCGAGCCCACCACTGTATTCAAAGACATACAGCCACCCTCGGGTGGCTGTAGTCGTCTCTGGAGTCCAAATGGAGTCCAGTCGGCTTCTGGACTCCAAAACAGACTCCACCCCGATTGTTCTACAACTCCGATCACGATTGGGATGGTTGGCTTTCTCGATCCCGCCCACGTTTGGACTCGTGGAATCACGACGTTGCCCAGCATGGGCAGGATGGGCACGATGTTCAGTTCGGAAAAACGTATGGAGACGAAGATTTTGCCTCTCTATACAGGACCCTGCCCATCGCGGCAAGATCATTCTAGGGACGACGGCTGAAGTGAAGTCCACATGGTTCTTGCATCGCCGGATTCGGATGCAAGACGCTTATGCCGAGACTGGCCCGTCGAGATTCTGAAGAACTGAGCAGCGCGATTGGCTGCAAACCCTACCGTTCTGAGGGGCGGTTCTGCCAAAATGTCGTTCATGCAACTGCCGCTGAAGGTGGACCTCAATAGGCTGGAAATGCCATCTGTGGCCAACCTGCTGACTCCTATCGTGCCCGGCGTTGTGCTGGCGATGGGAACTTGGTACGTAAATCCGGTCATCGTTGAACGGTACTTCGCTGCAAGCTCAGTCGGATACGGGGTCAAGGTCACTGCCGCAGCACTGTCAGGCTATGTTGCCGGCCTTGTGCTTTCGGTGCTCACGGAAACCGGCCTTGGACTACTTGCCGCGGTTCTCGTGAACACTGCGGTGCGCTTTGCTGCAACCAAGATCACGGCCGGGGCCTGGCAATCAACCGCCTTCCGCAAGCTCGCGCTCCCTTTCCTCGGCCGGCTTGCTCCTCCCGACGAGCAGCCGATGAGCGATGCCGAATATGAGTTGGAACTGAAGAAATGCGAACTCGGCGTGCCGGAACTTGAGGCGATAGGCCGCAAGATTGAAGTTCTACGAGAAAGGAGCCGGAGACAGAGCATCGACTGGGAGTGGCGCAGATGGTATCAGGTTCTCGGCACCTATTTCCGCCCGCCTGCGGGATCGCCACAAGCGAGCATCTTCTCGGTACGCGCCGCAGTAGGCGCGGCAGCCGCAGGCCTCGTTTTCCTGTTTAGCCAGCACGTTGGATTCAACGCGGTGTGGGTTGCTTGCTGGTGTACGCTCGCGATCGCACTCGTCCAAGAGGTTTCGATTCTGGGTTTGAACCTATACCCAGACGTTAGCGGCGACGACATGCTTGCCCGCATGCTGCATCAGGTGAAAGTTATGGAAGCAAGCTCGGCGGCCGCCAACCGGAATCGCGAGGCACCGACACCTTCATTGGCTTGACCCACTTCACCGCTTCCCTCTTGTTGCTGCTCATGGCGACGGCCTGTACCGCCGTATTTGGGATAGTGCTGCCTCTCTTGGCGCTGAGCGGTTCGATCGTGTCAGCGCCCCCCGGATTGATCGTCGGCGGGATCATCGGTAGTCTCCCCTGCTGCTCGCCGCGTACTTCACAACTGAGTTGGTTCACTATCATGTCTTGCGCTTCCTGCCGAGTGACAAGAAAGAATGGAAAAGAGAAGGGTGGATCGTGGCCTTCGGAGTGGTCAGCGCCCTCATCCTCGGCGGTCACCTCAAATCCGGCCATACGCGGTCACTTCAAAACCGGCCAATGGCGGGACTCAGGGACTGCTTCTTTTTAGCCTACCGTTGGGGAGTCCGGCAAGCAGATTCTGCTTCGGCGGGGGCCGGATTGGCGTA
>DAHVTI010000334.1 GCA_027324255.1 Bryobacterales bacterium
GCTCGAGCTCGAAGTGCTCGACGCCCCGGATGCTGCCAAGGCCATGCTCCGCGAAGGCAGCGCCCGGACTCCCCTCGGGCTGTGATGCCGCCGCCCTGACTGCCGCTGCGCCGCGGCCCCGGCCAATGTCATCCTGTGAGGGGCAGCCGAGCCCTGCCCAGGAGAGACTCTTGAGCACGATCGTGGTGACAGGTTCATCCGGCCTCGTCGGCAGTGAAACCGCCCGCTGGTTTCACGGCCAGGGTTTCGACGTGGTCGGCATCGACAACAATATGCGGGCCTACTTCTTCGGCCAGGACGCGTCCGTGGATTGGAACGCCAGGGAACTGCTGTCAGCCTTGCCGCGCTTCCGCCACCAGGCCATCGACGTCCGCGATGAGGGCGCCGTGAATGCGCTCTTCCAGTCCCTCGGCCGGGACATCGCGCTCGTCGTCCACTGCGCTGCCCAGCCCAGCCACGATTGGGCCGCCCGCGAGCCGCTGACTGATTTCACCGTCAACGCCCACGGCACGCTCGTCCTGCTCGAGGCCACGCGCAGGTTCGCCCCCGAAGCGGTGTTCATCTTTACCTCCACCAACAAGGTCTACGGCGACACCCCCAACCGCCTCCCGCTGGTTGAACTGGCAACCCGTTGGGAACTCGATCCCGCCCACCCCTGGAGCGCCCACGGCATCGACGAGACGATGAGCATCGATCAGACCCGCCACAGCGTCTTCGGCGCCGGCAAGGTGGCCGCCGACGTGATGGTCCAGGAGTATGGCCGTTACTTCGGCTTGCGCACCGCCGTCTTCCGCGCCGGTTGCCTCACCGGCCCGTCCCACTCCGGCGCGGAACTCCACGGCTTCCTCGCTTACCTCGTGCGCTGCGCCGTCACCGGCCGCGCCTACACCATCTACGGCTACCAGGGAAAACAGGTTCGCGACAACATCCACTCCAGCGACCTCGTGCAGTGCTTCTGGCACTTCTACCGCGCCCCGCAATGCGGAGCCGTCTACAACATCGGAGGGTCTCGTCACTCCAACTGCTCCGTGCTGGAGGCCATCGCCCTCATCGAAGAGCTCAGCGGCCTGCGGCTGAGCTACGCTTTGTCCGCCGAGGCACGCATCGGCGATCACATCTGGTGGATCAGCGACGTGCGCCGCTTCCAGGCCGGCTATCCGGCCTGGTCGTATGCTTACGATCTGCGGTCCACCCTGCTCGAGATGATCGACAGCGCGCGCCGGCGCTACCGGGCCGGGTGACATGCCATGCAGGAAGAACCCGGCAGCCCGGCATGCCAGTTCCAGCGCATCCACGATGCCTTTCGCCAAGGCAGCCTCGACGCCCTGCGCGCGGCAATGGACGATCCTGCGCTGGTGCCGAACGGCCCCATGCCGGACGCCATCGGCCCCTGCCTGGTCTACGCCATCTACCATAGCCCCCTGCTCTTCATCCGCACGCTGCTCGAAATCGGCGCCGACCCCAATGTCGTGGCCGGCGACGGCTTCCCGCCGCTCCTCGCCGCGCTGAGTTGCGCGCGCGGCGTGCCAGGCGCGGCCGGGCGCACCGATGTCCACGACATCCTCCGGCTGCTTCTGTCGTTCGGCGCCGGCCCGAATCAGCGCGGCATCCACGACTACACGCCGCTCCACATGGCCGTTGCCGTTCGCGATTCGCACGCGGTGCGCATTCTCCTCGACGCCGGCGCCGATCCGGAACTGCCCACGCGCATCGACGCGTGCGAGACTCCGCTGCAGATGGCCCGGGCCGCCGGACTGGCGGACATCGCCGCGATGCTGGCAGGCGGTGCCGCGCCCCTTCCCCGGCGCCTGCGGTCCGGCCTGCTGCTCCTCGCCGATAGCCCGGGCAGCGGCGAGATCGTGCGCCGCCGGCACAACTACCGGATCCGCCTTCGGATGTGGTTGAAGCGCGGAGACCCCGTTCGCTGGCAAACCGCCTGGGGGCCGGTGGGTGTCGCGCGCCTCGACGACAACGGCGAAACTCTCCACTCCGAACTCCGCATCGACCGCCGGTCGCTCTTTCCAGGACTCTTCCACGGCGTCCAGGGCATGCGCGCCGGCGGAACCCGCCGCCTGGAGATCGCGCCCCATCTGGCCTACGGCGCGCGCGGCGTGCCGGGAGTCATTCCCGCCGGCGCCGTGTTGACCGTGGAAATCACAATCCTCGAAACAAGCGGCGTCGCCCGGCAGGCGCCTTGAGGCCCACGCCCGCGCGCAGTCCGGCCGCCTCCACCGTCCGCAAAACCATTTCCCGCCGTATTACCCGGCGCAGTTGGGACTCTTTCGCCGTCCATCCGGCCGCTCTTGGGAAAGCAGCGGAAATCGCCGCCGTCTGCCTGCCCTTTGAAGGGGGAGCGGTCCCTCTTCCCCGGCCGGCGAATGACTTCGGGGCATGGCGCTCCCCCGCTTCTGACGTCCTGGCAGTCGCTCCTGCGGCGCTTCGGAGGCCGGTCTAGTAAACCTGCCGCAATCCGTAGCCCAGCAGCGCCAGTGCGGCCAGGCCGGCCAACCCCCAGGAAGAAATGGTCTGCCAGCGCGGTTTGCGTTTCTTCTGCATCAGTGGAATGGTGCTCTTCTTGATTGTGTACTGACTCATCCAGATGCCCCTCTGCCGCCACTCTGACATTGGCCCCGGAAGGCTGCAATCGCACCTCTCGATATCACGGGCGGCTCTGCCGCCGCGGCCGCATCCAGCCGCCCGCTGCAGCCCGCCCCACCGGTCCGGCGGGCTCCGCGCGGCCTGTCCGGCGGGGCTGCTCACAGGCGCCAGCCTCCCCTGCCGGTCCACCGGGCTCCGCGCGGCCTGCCCGGCGGGGCCGCTCACAGGCGCCAGCCTCCCCCGCCGGTCCGGCGGGCTCCGCGCGGCCTGTCCGGCGGGGCCGCTCACAGGCGCCAGGCTTCCCCGCCGGTGCCCCGCCGCCCGGTCTCCGGCGGAGGACCGGGTTCTTTCTTGTAGGTAAATTCCCTAGCACCGCTCGGGTAAAAACCCTTTTGAAGTAGCCCGCCAGAATCAGTACTTTGGTATTGAGTTAACGAATTCGTGCCCGTTGGCTCATTCGGAGGCTTATCTTCATCGGAGGAGAGAAGCCTCCGAAACCTATCCGCCCCACCGCCGGTTTTCCTCCAGAGTCCAACTCGTCCAGCGCTCCACCACCACCGGCGCCGCGCAGTGGCCCAGCACGTTCAACCCTGTGCGCACCGGGTCGATCAGCGCGTCCACCCCCAGCAGGAGCGTGAGCCCCTCCGCGCGCAGTCCGAAGCCCGCAAACAGCGCCGCCAGCAAGACGAAGTTCGCCCGCGGAATCCCCGCCACCCCCTTGCTCGTCAGCTTCAGAGTTACCAGCATCAGCAGCACCCGCTCCCACCCCAAGTGCATGCCGGCCGCCTGCGCCACGAACACCGCGGCCATGGCCAGGCGGATCGTGCTGCCTTCCAAGTTGAAGCTCAGGCTCAGCCGCGTCACCAGGCCCGCCACCGCCGGCGAGACGCCCAATCGCTGCACGCGGGCTAAAGCCGCCGGCAAGGCCGCCGCGCTCGGTGTTGTCGTGAACGCCACCACGAAGGGCTCATTCACCTCCCGCTGAGGCGCCCCAGCCCGATTCGCGAGTACGCCAGCGCCCCGCCCAGGATCAGCAGCGTGGAGCTGAGCTGCATCCCCCCCCACGCCACGCCAATCAGCCTTGCCAGGCCGGCCGGCGTCCCCGAGCCCTGCGCCGCGATCGTCGCCGCCATCGAACCGAACGCCTCCGCCGCCGCCTCCGCGAACCGGACCACCGGCTCCGCCCGCGCCCCGCTGCGGTTGCACCCCAGCCCCACCGCCAGAAAGAACACCACCATCCGCAGCACATCGCCCCCGCGCCGTCGCCTCCACGATGCTCGCCGGGATCGACTGCGTGAAAATCTGCCCCAGCGCAGGCGCCTCCACCGCCGCTCCTCCGGCCGGTAGGCTCAGCCCCGCCCCCGGCTGAAATGCGTACACCCACCCCGCCCCCCACACCGGCGCGATCGTCGTCATCACCTCGAAAAACACGACCGTCTTCAGTCCCAGCAGCCCCAGCCCCTTCATCCCCCCGGCCCGCGCCACCGATGGGGTCAGCACCCCGATCTACAGCGGCGTCACCACGGTCCGGATCAGGCGGAGGAACACCGTTCCGAGCACTTCCAGATTTTTCGAAAACTCAGGCCACAGC
>DAHVTI010000356.1 GCA_027324255.1 Bryobacterales bacterium
TTCGAAAAGAGGAAGAGCGGACTCACAACGAGTGCGACTCCGACTCGCCTTCCGGCCTTTTGACCATATTCAAGGGTGGTCACGCGCTCGAAGGCGAAAGAAAAACTTCCCTTCTTGGATGTGAACTTCGCCAATTTTCCGTCTGTGAGGTCGAGAGATCCTTCCGTCTTGTCCGGCACTCCCGACATGGTGCCGCCGACGTACATTGCCTCATCCCCGCGGACTGCTGAGGTTGCCGCCGATGCGGCCCACGCGGACCCGAGAATTGCTCGAAGCACACTTCTTCGGTGCATCTATCTTCCCTACTTTCTAGAATTTCTTCCGAGCCGCCCTATTTTATTCTCTGTTTCCTTCCTTGTCAAACCACAGACTCTTCCACAACCACACGTCGCTAAAAGACACCACAAAACACGGGCAACCACAAAATACCGGAGCCCACAGCGAACAACTACGTCCTCATCAACACAACATCGGCTCCACGCGGGATTTTGAGCAAGGCCACCTCCGCGACGGAGGCCTCAGGGCTGGCGCACATGCGACGCAGTCAGCGGCCGTCGAAAAGGGAATGCCGCGGGTGGGCGGGGGGAGAACAGGCGGCGGGGATGCAGGGATTTCAGAGAAGAGGGTCTTGAAAGCGGTGATATACTCGCCGCATGATGACGGGCTCCGGCCGGTTTCCGACCACTTCGTGGTCGATTGTGCTCGGCGCGGCCAGGGGCGACGACTGGCGCCCGGCGTTCGAGAGGCTGTGCACCATCTACTGGCCGCCGGTCTACGGGTTTGTGCGCTGGCAGGTGGGCGATGCGGAGTGGGCCAAGGACCTGACGCAGGCCTTCTTCACGCGGCTGCTGGAGCACCAAGACCTGTGCCCGGCGGAGCCGGGCAAGGCTCGTTTCCGCTCCTTTCTGATGGCCTCGATCAAGCACTTTCTGGCGAACGAGTGGGACCGTCTGGGCACACAGCGGCGGGGGGGCGGCAGGGCTCACCTGCAGTTGGATTTTTCCGATCCGCGGTGTGCGGGGCAGGAGAGCCTGACCGATGGGCTGACGCCGGAGAAGATCTTCGAGAAACACTGGGCGACGCTGATGCTGGACCGGGCGCTGGCGGCGACGCGGAAGCGCTATGAGGAGAGCGGCCAGCGGCGGCAGTTCGACCTGCTGGAAAAGTTCCTGCTGGGGGGCCGGGACGAGGGCCGCTACCGCGCGGCGGCCGAAAACCTGGAGATGAGCGAAGCCGCGGTGAAGATGGCCGTGCACCGGCTGCGGCGCCGGTTCGGCGACGCGCTGCGGAGAGAGATCTCGCTGACGGTGAACGGGCCTCCGGAGGTGGACGACGAATTGCGCTACCTCCTCTCCGTCATCGCGGCCTGAGAGGCGGGAGCGACCGCATGGCGACCGATTGCCCCGAATGCGGCAGGAGGGTTCCGGAGGGATCGCCTGACGGGCTGTGCCCGGCGTGCCTGCTGCGGGGGGTGCTGGAGCCGGAGCCGCTGGCGGCGGCGGAAAGACCGCCGGAAGGGGAGCGGCGCTTCGGGCCCTACACGATTCTGCGCGAGCTGGGCGGAGGGGGGATGGGCATCGTGTACCTGGCGCGGCAGGAGGAGCCGATGAGCCGGGAGGTGGCGCTGAAGGTGATCAGGCCCGGCCTGGACTTGGGGCAGGTGATCGCGCGGTTCGAGGCGGAGCGGCAGGCGCTGGCGCTGATGAGCCACCCCAACATCGCGCAGGTGTACGATGCGGGCACGGCGGAGGGGCGGCCGTACTTTGCCATGGAGTACTTCGACGGCAGCCCGCTGACGGAGTATTGCGACGCCCACCGGTTGGGGATCCGGGAGCGGCTGGAGCTGTTCCGGCAGGTGTGCCTGGCCATCCACCACGCCCACCAGAAGGGGATCATTCACCGGGACATCAAGCCCTCCAACATTCTGGCGGCGACGCGGGACGGGCGGGCGGCGCTGAAGGTGATCGACTTCGGAATCGCCAAGGCGACGCGCACGGACCTGCCGGCGCAAACCGTCTACACCCAGCACGGGCTGCTGGTGGGAACGCTGGCCTACATGAGCCCGGAGCAGGCGGAACTGGGGACGCTGGAGGTGGACGCGACCTCGGACATCTACTCGCTGGGGGTGCTGCTGTACGAGCTGACCACGGGCGAGCTGCCGCTGGACGTGGAGCGGCGGCGGTCGTCGGGCTACCTGGAGATGCTGCGGGCGATCCGGGAGGAGGAGCCGCTGGCGCCGAGCGGGCGGGTGGCGGCGATGGGGGCTGGGGCGGAGGAGGCGGCCAGACGGCGGCGCACGGACGCGCGCACGCTGCAGCGGCGGCTGCGGGGCGAGCTGGGGTGGATCGCGATGCGCGCGCTGGAGAAGGACCGCGGGCGGCGCTACGCGTCGGCCTCGGAGCTGGCGGCGGACATCGAACGGTTTCTGAACGACGATCCGGTGCATGCGGGGCCTCCCAGCCAGGCCTACCGCGCCGCCAAGTTCGTGCGCCGGCATCGCGGTGCGGTGGCGGCGTCGGCGGCGCTGCTGCTGTCGCTGCTGGGCGGCCTGGCGGTGAGCAGCACGCTGTATGTATCCGAACAGAGGCAGCGCGACATCGCGGAGCGGGAGAGCTATGCGGCGAACCTGAACAACGCCGCGTCGGAGGTGGCGGCGTGCGACTCGGCGAGCGCGCGGGAGCTGCTGTTCCGCTGCCCGGCGCGGCTGCGCGGCTGGGAGTGGAGGCTGCTGTACGCGCTGAGCGACACGAGCATCCGCACGCTGCAGGCGACGGGCGAGAACCCGGGCGTCTACCCGGAGGACGGGCAACTGGCCTTCGACGGGGATTCGAAGACGGTGTGGATGCCGATGGCGTATTCGGTGCATACGTGGAAGACGGCGGATTGGACGCCGGGCCCCTCCTACGGCCTGTTCGGTCGGATCCTGGGGATGTCGGCCGACGGCTCAAAGGTGGCGACGGCGGGGCCGGACGAGACGGCGGTGCAGGTGGTGGATGTGAGGTCGGGCCGGGCGGTAGCGACGCTGAAAGCAGGGGAGGCGGCGACGGCGCGGTTCAGTCCGTCGGGGGAGGTGGTGGCGACGGCGAATTCGGAAGGCAGGGTGGAGGTTTGGGACCTCGCCACGGGCCGGCTGCGATTCGCACTGCCGGCGAGGGGGAGCGGGGAGGCGCATCCGCGGCTCTGCTTCAGCCGCGACGGCAAGCTGCTGGCGTTTTCGGCCGGGGGGCGCGTGCGGGTGGTGGAGACCCGAAAGGGCGGGACGGCGGGAGAAAGAGCGGGGCGGATGGCCGTGCACGGGCTGGCGTTCGACCCGGACGGCAAGCGCCTGGCGCTGGTGGATGCGGCCAACCGGATCCACGTATGGAGCTTCGCGGGGACGGAGGAGCGGACCTGGACGGAGGAGCGGACCTGGACGGAGACCGACGCCTGCTTTGCCGTCGCCTACAGTCCGACGGGGGACAGGATGGTGACCGCGGGGCAGCAGGGCGCGGTGCGGGTATGGGACGCGCGCACCGGAGCGATGCTGGCGACGCTGTCGGGAATGCCGGGCCACAAGGCGGCGGCGGTGGCCTTCAGCCCGGACGGGCGGACGGTGGTGGCGGCTGGCGCGGCGGGGGAAGTCTGGGTGTGGGAGCTGGAAAACCACGGAGGAGGGTCGGTGCTGAGGCGAGGCGCGCTGCACCTGGCAGGGAGTCCGGAGGGGAGCCGGGTGGCGGATTCGGGCAGCGGGGAGACGGTGGTGCGCGACGGGGTGGGCGGAAAGGTGCTGCGGCGGATTCCGGCGGGAGCGCCGGCGGCGGCGCTGGGGCCCTGGGGTAAGCTGCTGGCGCTGGGCGATGCGGGGGGCGCGGTGCGGATGATCGACGCGGGCAGCGGGCAGCAGATCCGGCAGTGGCAGGCCGGCGGCGAAGCGATCACGTCGCTATCCTTCTCCGCAGCGGGCGAACTGCTGGCAACCGTTTCCGGCCACACGGCCAGGGTGTGGGATGCGGGGACCGGCGCCGCGCGGCAGACCATCTCCGCCCCGGAAGTGATCAACAGGGCGGTATTCAGCCCGGACGGCAGGTACCTGGCCGTGGGCGCGGGGACCACGGGCCGGGCTCTGCCGGGGGGCGCGGCCACGCTGTGGGATGTGAGCACGGGGCAGCCGGCGCGGCGGCTGGAGCCGGAGTGGGAGTTCGGCGAGTGCGTCCAGTCCGTGGCGTTCAGCCCGGACGGGAAGCGGATTGCGGCGGGCGAATGCTACACGGGGACGGTGCGGTTGTGCGAGGTAGCGACGGGCCGGCTGCTGGCCGGCCTGAAGGGGCACACCGGGGCCGTACATGCACTGGCGTTTTCGACGGACGGCCGGCTGCTGGCGTCGGGGTCGCAGGACGGGACGATCCGCTTCTGGGACGCGGAGACACGCGAGCTGCTGTTCGTGCTGCGGGACCTCGGCTCACCGGTGGAGGATTTGAGCTTCGGAGCGGGGGCGGCGAGGCTTTTCAGCCGGCACCTGGACGGCAGCGTGCGCTCCTGGAGCACGGAGTCGGCGTACCCGAGCGCGGCGGTGGAAGTGCTGGCAAGGCTCTACCAGAGGTTCGGGCTGTGGTCGGACGTGCGGCACTTTCTGGAGCAGGACACGGATCTGGATGCGGGCCTGCGCGCGGAGTCGCTGCGGATGTGCGACGCGCGGGCGGACGGCGGCGCGGTGTTCATTGACCGCGTGTGCCGGCCGATTCTGGGGTCCGGCCGCGGGAGTTCCGACGCCGCGGCGCTGCTGCGGCGCGCCGAGGATTTTCGGCGGAAGCGGCCGTACAGCCCGGAGGCGGCCGCCTACCTGGGCGGGGCGCTGTACAGAAACGGCCGCTACCGGGAGGCGATCGAGGTGCTGGAACCCGCCGGCCGGGTGCATGCGCGGGAGCCGGTGGCGGAGGCGTTTCTGGCGCTGGCGCTGGCGAAGTCCGGGCGGCCGGCGGAAGCCCGGGCGTGGCTGGAGGGGGCGCGGCCGCGGCTGCGGGCCTTGAACCCGTTCTATCTTTTCTACATACGCCCGGCCATCCTCGAGGCTGAAAAACTACTGTCCGGGCGCTGAGGTTCGTTCCCGCCCGTTACCTTTCCCCGCGGTTGCTTCCTACCGTATTCAAGCCACCAACAGCAGGTGTCCGCCACCTCCGGCTTGGATGTCGAGGCACAACGTGAGAATCGTGTTCGTTTATCCGGATTTTGAGCGCCACGCGAGGGCCAACCCGGAGTTGCGGGAGTTCGTGCCGGCGCGCGAGTACGTGGGGCCGCCGTCGCTCGGCATCGCCACCTGGCCGCGCTGACGCCGGCGCGCCACGAGATTGCGTTCGTGGACGACCGGCTGAGCCGGTTCGATCCGGGCATGGAGGGGGACCTGTTCGCGCTCTCCTTCTTCACGCCGGCGGCGACGCGCGGACTGGAGATCGCCCGCGCGCTGCGGGCGGAGGGCAAGCAGGTGGTGGTGGGCGGCATCTTCCCGTCGCTGATGCCGGAGGAGTGCGAGGGCGACGGGGTGGCGGTGGTGGTGGGCGAAGGGGAGCCGGTGTGGGGGCAGATCCTGGAGGATGCGGAGGCGGGCCGGCTGCGGGCGCGGTACCGCGCCGCCGGGCACTACGACCTGGGCGGGGCGCCGTTCCCGCGGCTGGACCTGTACCTGGAGGCGCACCGCGGGCTGGTGGACGACTACCCGGTGCAGCATTCGCTCGGCTGCCCGTTTGGGTGCGGAGCCTGCGCGTTGCCTTGCGTGATGGGGCGGCAGATGCGGTTTTACCCGGAAGAGTGGGTGCTGCGGGTGCTGCGGACGTTCGGGGAGCAGGAGAAGCTCTGCTCGTTCACCGAGGATTCGGCGCTGCTGATGGCGCAGGGGGCGCGGATCCGCTTCCGGAAGCTGCTGCGGCGGATCATCCGGGAGCGCGAAGAGGAGGGCGCGGCCTACCGCTTCAGCTACCTGGGCGCCAGCGTGCCGGTGCTGCTGAGCCTGGAGGAGGAGACGCTGAGGGAGATCCGCCGGGCGGGCATCCGGCGCTTCTACCTGGTGTGCGGGTTCGACCCGATCACGCAGGACGCCTTTGGGCGCGGCATTGCGGGCGCGCTCGAGAAGGCGCTGGCGGCGGTGGAGCGCTGCCGGGACCACGACATCCTGGCCTACACCAGCCTGCTGGCGGGCAACCCGTGGGACGATGCCGGGGTCTTCGACCGCTGCCTGGAGTTCACCGAGCGCGGCGGGATCGACCTGGCGGAGTTCGTCATCGCCACGCCGTACCCCGGCACGCCGCTGTGGGGGCAACTGGAAGCCGAGGGGCGGATCTTCGACCGCACCTGGAAGCATTACAACGACGCCAACGTGGTGTTCCGTCCCCACCGGATGACGGAGCGGGAACTGAGGGACGGGTACCTGCGGATGTGGCGCGAGTTTTACGGCAGACATGCGGAGGTGGCCGTGGAAACGGACATCATCCGGAACCGGGTGCAGTTTTGACAGCAGCGGAAGCGAGGAACAGCAAATGCCGGCGTTGAAGAACGATGCGATTGCGGTGGTGGGAATGGCCTGCCGGTTTCCCGGCGGCGCGCACAATCCGGAAGCGTTCTGGGACCTGCTGAGCCAGGGCCGGGACGCGGTGGTGGAGGTGCCGCCCACGCGGTGGAACCTGGACACCTACTATGACCCGGATCCCGCGCTGAAGGGGAAGATGTACGTGCGCGAGGGGGGCTTTCTGAGGGAATCGCCGTTCGAGTTCGACGCCGGGTTCTTCCGCATCAACCCGCACGAGGCGGTGCGTCTGGACCCGCAGCAGCGCCTGATTCTGGAGGTGGCGTGGGAGGGGTTGGAGGACGCGGGGCTGACGATGGAGCGGCTAGCGCGCTCGCGGACCGGGGTGTACGTGGGGGTGTTTTGCCTGGACAACAAGCTGATCCACTTTTCCGAGCAGAACCACGCCTCGCTGAACACGCACACGGCGGCGGCGGCGACGATGGCGATTGTCGCCAACCGGGTGTCTTACACGTTCAACCTGTGCGGGCCGAGCGTGGCGATGGACACGGCGTGCTCGTCGTCACTGGTGGCGTTTCACCTGGCCTGCCAGTCGCTGCGCACGGGGGAGTGCGACCACGTCCTGGTGGGCGGCGTGAACGTGATGCTGAAACCGGAGTACACGATCAGCATGTGCAAGGGCAAGTACCTGGCGCCGGACGGGCGGTGCAAGGCCTTTGACGCGAGCGGCGACGGCTACGGCCGCGGGGAAGGTGCGGGGATGATCGTGCTGAAGCGGCTGGAGGACGCGCGGCGCGACAAGGACCGGATCTACGCGGTGGTGCGGGCCACGGGCGCCAACCAGGACGGAGCCACGCCGGGCATCTCGGTGCCGAGCTTCGAATCGCAGGTGTCGCTGCTGCGGGAGGTTTACGGGCGGGCGGGCGTCGAGCCCGCGACGGTGGGCTACATCGAAGCGCACGGGACGGGCACCGCGGTGGGTGATCCGATTGAAGCGCGCGCGCTAGGTACCGTTCTTTCGGAGGGCAGGACGGCGGGGCATCCGTGCCTGATCGGATCGGTGAAGACGAACATCGCCCACCTGGAGGCGGCCGCCGGGGTGGCCGGGACGATGAAGGCGATTCTCTCGGTCTATCACGGCCAGGTGCCCCCCAGCCTGCATTTCCGCAATCCCAACCCGAACATCGACTTCGAGGGCCTGCAGCTACGCGTGCCGACGGGGCTGGCGCCGTGGCCTACGAACGGCAGCGCGCCGCGCCGGGCGGGCGTTAACTCGTTCGGCTACGGCGGCACGAACGGGCACATTCTGCTGGAAAGCACGGCGGAAGAGGCCGGGGAGGCGGTCCGGGGAGAAGCGCCGGAAGGGCCGCTGTGCTTCCCGATTTCCGGCCGCGCCGTGGAAGCCGTGCGGCAGTTGGCGGCGCGCTACGCCGAGGCGCTGGAGGGCGGCCTGTCGGGCGCGCGGCTGGCCGACATCTCGCACACGCTCTGCCTGCGCCGCAGCGCGCACGAGCGCCGCGCGGCGCTGACTGCCGCCAGCCGCGAGGAGTTGCTGGAGCGGCTGAAGGCCTTGCGGGCGGGAAACGTGGAGGTTTCCTCCGCGGCGGGCGCGCCGGACGCGGGTCCCTGCTTTGTGTACACGGGCATGGGTCCGCAGTGGTGGGGCATGGGGAAGGAGCTGTACGCGGAAGGGGGCGTGTTCCGGAGGACGGTGGACGAACTGGGCGAGTTTTTCGCCGGCTTCTCCGACGTGGACCTGGTGGCGGAGCTGCTGCGCGACGAGCAGAGTTCGCGGGCGACGCAGACGCGCTACGCGCAGCCGTTGAACTTCGCGGTGCAGGTGGGGCTGACGCGGCTGCTGGCCGAATGCGGCATCCGTCCGGGCTGCATCGTGGGCCACAGCGTGGGCGAGGTTTCGGCGGCGGCGGTGTCCGGAGCGCTGTCGCTGGAGGATGCGGCGAAGGTGAGCTTCCACCGCGGGCGGCTGCAATCGAGCGTGGCCGGGTCGGGGGGGATGCTGGCGGTTGGGCTCTCGGAGGCGGAGGCGCGCGCCTTCACCTACGGGCTGGAGCAGGGGGTCAGCGTGGCGGCGATCAACGGGCCGTCGGCGGTGACGCTGTCGGGGGATGAGGCGCTGCTGGAGTCGCTGGCCGCGGTGCTGGGAGAGGGGGGCGTGTTTGCGCGGAAACTGCGCGTGGAGGTGCCTTACCACAGCGTGCGGATGGATCCGCTGCGCGAGGAGCTGTTCGAAGTGCTGGCGGGCGTCAACCCCCGCGAACCGGAGATCCCGCTGTACTCGACGGTGACGGGCAAGTTGGTGGAGGGCGCGATGCACGGCGCGGCCTACTGGTGGTCGAACGTGCGGGAGAGCGTGCGGTTCGCCGACGCGGCGGCGCACATGCTGCTGGCCGGCCAGCGGCGGTTTCTGGAAGTCGGCCCGCACCCGGTGCTCGCCTCGTCGATCCGCGAGTGCGCGCAGGCGCAGGGGGTGCAGGTGCAGACCGCGGCGACGCTGACGCGGGAAAAGCCGGAGGCACGGGCGGTGGCGGAGGCGCTGGGGCGGCTATGGGAGCTGGGCTACGCCGTCGAGTGGCAGGCCCGGCTGCCGGAGGAGAGCCGCTTCGTCCGCCTGCCCACGTATCCCTGGCAGCGCGAGCGCCACTGGGAAGAGAGCGAGGCGACGCGCCGGCAGAGGTACGGCTACCAGGGGCACCCGCTGCTGGGCCATCCGGTGGTGGGCCCCAAGCCGATCCGGGAGGTTGAGTTGAACGGGCAGTACTTCCCGTGGCTGCGCGACCACCGCGTGGACGGGACGCCGGTGTTTCCGGGCGTCGGCTATGCGGAGATCGGATTCGCGCTGGCGGAAGCCGCGGCGGACCAGCCCACCAGTGTCGAGGAGTTGGAGTTCATCCGGCCGCTGGTGGTGGGCGAAGGAGATCCGCCCAAGGCGCAGACGCACTACGATCCGCGTACGGGCGAGTTTGAGGTGCACAGCGCGGCCAGCGGGAGCGAGGAAGGCTGGTCTCTGTGCGCGCGCGGAACGGTGCGCCGCCTGCCGGTGGGACCGTGGAGCGGCGAGGGCGACCTGGAAGCGATCCGGCGGCGCTGTCCGGAGCAGCGCGGGGTGGACGAACTCTACGCGCGGCTGAGCGGGACGGGGCTCGATTACGGCGAGCACTTCCGGGGGATGCTGGAGGTCTGTTCGGGGGAGGACGAAGTGCTGGCGCGCGTGCGCGTCAGCGAAGGCGACCGGCACGCCGGTTTCTACCGCGCCCATCCGACGCTGCTCGACACCGGGCTGCAGGCCCTGGCGGCGGCGGCCGACCGGCACGAACTGCTCACGGGGGGGCGGCGCTTCCTGCCGGCGCGCATCGCGCGCGTCGTCAGCTACCGCCCCGTGGACGGGGAGCTGTTCGCGCACTGCAAGCTCACGAAAGTGACGGCCGCCGGTTTCTTCGGGGACGTGATGTTCCTCGACGGCGGCGGGAATCCGGTGGTGGCGATGAGCGGGGTGCAGTGCGCGCTGCTGGCCACGCGAACCTCGCGGGCAGCGGCCTGGAAGGACCTGCTGCTGGAGGAGCGTTGGGAGACGGAGGAAGCGGGCGCCGCGGAGACGGATAGGGGCGAGATCGGGCCGGTGCTGGTGTGCGGTCCCGCCGCCGCGGCCGAACCCGTGGCGGAGGCGTTGCGGATAGCCGGCGCAGGCGCGGTGAGCCTGGCAGAGCCGAACGGCGCGTGGAGCCGCCCGCGGCCGGACCGCTTCACCTTCCGGCCGGGGGATGAACTGACCCCGCTGTTCGAGGCGCTGCCCGAAGTGGAGAACGTGGTGTGGCTGACCGGAGCCGGAGACGGCCTGGCCGTGGACGAGGCGGCGCTGGCGGAGACCACCGCCTTTCTGGGGCTGCTGCGGACGCTGGCCGCGCAGGGCGGCGAGGCGCCGCGGGTGCTGCTGGTGACGCGGGGCGTCCACCGGCTGGGGGCGGAGGACGGGAGTCCGGGACTGGCCGCGGCGCCGCTGTGGGGACTGGCGCGAGTGGCTCGCCTGGAGCAGGCTTCTCTGGCCCTGCGCAGCGTCGACCTGGAGGCCGGCGGCGGCCCGGGGGAGATTGTCGAAGAGCTGCGGCGCGCCGGCGATGCGGAGGACGAAGTGGCGTGGCGGAACGGCGCGCGGCGCCCGCGGCGCATTGTGCGAACCGACGCGACGCTGGCCCGCGCGCCGTGGCCGGCGCTGCTCGCCGAGCGGGAGCGCAGCGCGTACGTGCTGAAGAACGAGACGCCCGGGAACCTGGACGGGCTGCGCCTGCGGCGCATCGAGCGCCGCGCTCCGGGTGCGGACGAGGTAGAAGTGGAGGTCAAGTCCGCTCCGATCAACTTCAAGGACGTGATGAAGGGGCTGGGGATGCTCTCGTCCCGCGTGCTGACGCCGACGCACTTCGGCGAGGAACTCGGCATGGAGTGCGCGGGCATCGTGGTGCGCACGGGCGCGGGGATCCGCGATTTGAAGGTGGGGGACCGGGTGGGACTGTCGTATCAAGGGTCCTTCCGTTCACACGTCACCACCGGCACCACGTACGTCGTCCGCCTGCCGGACCCCATGAAGCTGGAGGACGGCTGCGGGCTGATCACGCCGATGCTGGCGGCGTGGTACGCGCTGGTGGAGCGGGGCCGGCTGCGGAAAGGCGAGCGGATCCTGATCCACTCGGCGACGGGCGGGGCGGGCCTGTCGGCCATCCAGGTGGCGCAGTGGGCGGGGGCGGAGATCTACGCCACGGCGGGCACGGCGGAACGGCGGGAGTTCCTGCGCTCACTGGGCATCCGCTACGTGTCGGACTCGAGGTCGCTGGCCTTCGCCGAAGACATCATGCGCTGGACGGAGGGTGAAGGCATCGACATGGTGCTGAACACGCTGGCGGGCGAAGGGCTGTTCAAGGGCCTGAAGCTGCTGCGGCCCTACGGGCGGTTCATCGAGTTCGGCAAGCGCGACATCGACCTGAACACGCCGCTGGGGCTGGCGCCGTTCAACGAGAACCTGGATTTCATCGCGGTGGACTTCGACCGGCTGCGGGCGGAGCGTCCGGAGGAGTGCGCGCGGATCATGCGCGAGGTGTGGAAGGGGCTGGACGAGGGCTACCTGAAGCCGCTGCCGTCGCGCAGCTACCCGATTTCGCGGGCGGCGGAGGCGTTCAAGCTGATCGCGCGGTCGCAGCACCTGGGCAAGGTCGTGCTGTCGTTCGACGATGCGGCGGCGGTGGTTCACCCGCCGCTGCCGCCGGGCGCGCCGCCCGAACTGCGGGGGACGTGGCTGATCGCCGGCGGGCTGACGGGGCTGGGCCTGACGGTGGCCGGCTGGGCGGTGGCGCGGGGGGTGCGGCACCTGGTGCTGGCGGGACGCCGCGGCATCCAGACACCCGAGGCGGCGGAGGCGGTGGAGGAACTGCGGCGGCGGGGCGCGGAGGTGCGCGTGGAGGCCGCCGACATTTGCGACCGCGAGAGCGTGCGCGCGCTGGTGGACACGGAGGCGCGCGGCATGCCGCCGCTGCGCGGCGTGGTCCACTCGGCGGCGGTGCTGAACGACGCGATGATTCCGTCCACCACGGCTGAACAGGCGGCCGCGGTGACGGGTCCGAAGATAGCCGGGGCGTGGAACCTGCACGAATGCACGCGGCGCCTGGAACTGGACGCGTTCCTGCTGTTCTCGTCGGTTTCGTCGCTGCTGGGCAACGCGGGCCAGGCCAGCTACGCGGCCGGCAACGCCTTCCTGGACGCGCTGGCGGCGCACCGGCGCGCGGCCGGACTGCCCTGCCTGACGGTGAATTGGGGGGTGCTGGGTGAGACGGGCATGGTGGCGCGGGCCGAAGGGCTGCGCGCGCAACTGGAGCGCATCGGCATGAAGGCGCTGAGCAACGAGCAGGTGCTGGCGGCGCTCGACTACCTGCTGCCGCTGGACGCGGTGCAGACGGGCGTGATCGACGGCGACTGGGCGCGGTGGGCGGCCGTGCACCCGCGGGCGGCGCGGCAGCCGTCGCTTTCCGCGCTGATGGCGGACCTGGCGGCTGGCGCCAACGCCGCGGAAGACGACTTGCAGTCCACCTTGGCAGCGCTGCCGCCGGAGGAGCGGACGCGGATCCTGGTGGAACGGATCCACAAGGTAGTGGCCTCGACCATGCGGCTGCCGGTGGAGCGCGTGGATCCGGCCGAGCCGATCCGCAATCTCGGCCTGGACTCGCTGATGGCGGTGGAGCTCACGGCCGCGCTCGAAGCGCGCCTGGGGCTGCCAGTGCCGTCGATGGAGCTGATGTCGGGCCCCTCGGTGATCCAACTCGCCGAGAAACTGGGGGCCCGCTACGGATCGGCCGCCGCCAAGCCGGCCGCGGCGGTGGAGGCGACCGCATGAGCGCCGAGGGAAAGCCCGACACCGAACAGCGCAAGCACCTGCTCCGGCAACTGCTGGAACAGCGAGGCGCGGGCGGCGCGCCGGCCGCGGAGGCCGGACCGGGAGCGGCCGCGCGGGTGGAGAAACTCGAGGATGCTCGGGAGGTGGACGCCTTCCACGCGCGGATGCGGCACTTGGCCGGGCTGGGGCTGAGCGACCCGTGCTTTCACAGCCTGGAAGGGCCGGCCGCCGGGACGGTGGTGATCGGAGGGCGGACCCTGGCCGACTTCTCCGGGTACAACTACCTGGGACTGGCCGCGGACCCGCGCGTGAAGCGCGCCGCGCAGGATGCGATTGAGCAGTACGGGACCTCGGCATCGGCCAGCCGGCTGGCCTCGGGGCAGCGTCCGGTCCACGCCGAGCTCGAGCAGGAGATCGCGTCGTTCCTGGGGGTCGAGGATGCACTGGTCCTGACGGCGGGCTACGCTACCAACGTCACGATCCTCGGCCACGTGCTGGGGCCGCGGGACCTGGTGATCCACGACGAGCTGGCGCACAACAGCATTCTGCTGGGCTGCCAGCTTTCGCACGCGCGGCGGCTGCCGTTCGCCCACAACGATCTGGACGCGCTGGACGATCTGCTGCGCCGCTACCGGGGCGACGTGGAAAAGGCGCTGATCGTGGTGGAGGGGGCCTACAGCATGGACGGGGATTTCCCGGACCTGCCGCGGCTGCTGGCCATCCGGCGGAAGCACGGCGCGGCGGTATTCGTCGATGAAGCGCACTCGCTGGGCGTGATGGGGCCGACGGGGCGCGGCATCGGCGAGCACTTCGCGGTGGACCGGCGGGAGGTGGACCTGTGGATGGGCACGCTGAGCAAGACCCTGTCGAGCGTCGGCGGGTATGTGGCCGGCCCGGGCAAGCTGCTGCGCTACCTCAAATACACGGCGCCGGGTTTTATCTTCAGCGCCGGCATGCCGCCGGCGAGCGCGGCGGCGGCGCTGGCGGCGCTGCGGCTGCTGCGGGCCGAGCCGTGGCGGGTGGCGAAGCTGGCGGCGAATTGCGCCCTGTTTCTGGAGGAGGCCCGCGCCGCCGGGCTGGACACCGCGCTTTCGGGATCGACGGCCGTCGTGCCGGTGGTGGTTCACGATTCGGTGCGGTGCCTGCGCCTGGCGGCGCGGCTCTTTGAGGGAGGCATCAACGTGTTTCCGATGACCTACCCGGCGGTGGCGGAGGACCAGGCGAGGCTGCGCTTCTTCATCAGCTCCGAGCACACCATGGAGCAATTGCGGGGAGCCGTGTCCACGGTGGCGCGGCTGCTGGGAGAGCTGAGGGCAACGGCGGCATGAGGCGGTGGAAGCTGGAACGCACGTTCGGCCGTAAGCTGGTGGTGGTGACGGGCGCGTCGCGCGGGATCGGCCTGGCCACCGCCGGGCGGGCCTTCGGGCTGGGGGCGGACGTGTGCATTGTGGCGCGAGGCCGAAGGGGCTTGCAGGAGGCCGCGGAGCGGATCGAGAGGGCGCGGGTGCGTCCGGACCAGGCGCTGGAGCAACTGGTGTGCGACTGCACCGGGAGCGAACAGGCCGGCGCCCTGCTGGACGACCTGACGGCGCGGCGCGGCGCGCCGCGGTTTCTCATCAACTGCGTCGGCTTCGCGCGCCCCTGCTACGTGGAGGAGCTCGACCTGAGCGACTTCCGCGAGCACATGGAGGCGAACTACTACGGCCAACTGGTCCCAACGCTCGCCCTGCTGCCGCACATGCTGCGGGCGGGCACGGGCCACATCACCAACGTCAGCTCCCTGCTGGGGTTCATGGGCGCCATGGGCTACTGCGCCTACAGCCCGGCGAAATTCGCCATCGCCGGGCTCACCGATTCGCTGCGCAACGAGCTGTCGCCGCGCGGCCTCAGCTTCTCGGTGGTGTATCCGCCCGACGTGGACACGCCCGGCTACGCGGAGGAGAACCTGGCGAAGCCGTTCGAGTGCCGTGAGATCTCGAAGTGGACCCGGGTGATGAGCGCGGAGGCCGTGGCCGAGGCGATGGTTTCCGGCATCGCGGCGGGGCGGTACGAGATTGTGCCCGGCGAAGCGCTGTTCGTGTGGAGGATGTACCGTCACTTCCCCAGGCTGGTGCGCCGGGCGGTGGATCTGGATTACCTGCGGGCGCGCCGGAAGCGGCTGGCCACGCCGGCAGCGGATTGACGGTTGGGGCGGCGAAAAAGGCGCGGGGTCTCCCAGGGCAGGCTGGGTGGATGTAGAGTATACGAAGACGCCATGAGCAAAAGACTCGTCCACCTCTTCATTTCGGCCGCTGCCGCGGCCACCTTGCTGATGCCGGCCTGGGCCTGGCAGCCTCCGGCCGGAGCGGCCAAGCCGCGGCCGGCGGGGCGCGGGCCGCGGGCGGCGGCGCCGGACGATAACGTCGGCTTCAATGCCATCTTCGACGGCAAGAGCCTGGAAGGATGGGAAGGCGAGCCCGGGTTCTGGCGGGTGCAGGACGGCGTGCTGACCGGCGAGACCACCGAGGACCGGAAGCTGAAGGTGAACACGTTCATCCTGTGGCGCGCGGGGACGGTGGCGGATTTCGAGTTCAAGGCCGACTTCCGGCTGACCGAAGGCGCCAACAGCGGCGTGCAGTACCGCAGCACCAATTTGAAGGAAGTGGGGCCGTTCGTGCTGAAGGGCTACCAGGCGGACATGGACGGGAAGAACAACTACACGGGCATGCTTTACGAAGAGCGCGGGCGAGGGTTCGTGGCGCCGCGCGGGCAGGTGGTGCGCATGGAAGCAGGCGGCGTGCCGAAGCTGATGGGGAGCCCCGGAGACTCGGAGAGCCTGAAGTCCGTGATCAAGGTGGGCGACTGGAACCAGATCCACATCATCGCGAAGGGCAACGTGATGGTGCACATGATCAACGGGCGGGTGATGAGCCTGTGCCTGGACGAGGACGCCAAGGGCCGGGCGATGGAAGGGATGCTGGGGCTGCAACTGCACGTGGGCCCGCCGATGAAGGTCGAGTTCAAGAATATTCTGCTGAAGAAGATGTAGGGGGAGTGCACTGGCAGCGCGATACCCCCTCTGCCGCCTTCACCTGAGCTTCGGCGCCCGGGTCGTTCGGGGTCGCAGGGCGGGGTCGGCGGGCGTAGGGGGCCTGTGCCGCGGTGGGCAGAATTCGCGCTTGCTACCCCCTCTCTGCGTTCGGGGCCGCGGGGCGGTACGGCGGGAGGCTGCCGGTCAGGTGGGGCGGACCTGGACGGTGACCCCGATGTCCTGGTTCATGCCGCCGAGGGTGATCCCAGAAACGGCAGTTGACGGAAAGGCATGATGGCGGAACTCTTTGCTACCGTTCGCCTGCTGGGCGAAAGCGGAGAGACAGAGGACGAAACCGGAGAGAAGGCTGGTTCGGGCGATCCGGCGAGCGTTCATGGTGGTCTTCCTTTAGCGGCCAGCGGGGCTGACCTTCAGAAAGACGGATGCGTGAGGCGCGAGGAGGAAGCCGCGGCCGCCTGCCGCGGGGCCGAGGTCCTGCTTCCGCCACAAGTCTCGCAACGAGCACTTTTCCGGCAGCCCCAGTTCGGACCACCGCACGGCGACCTCCGCGGCGGCATCGCCGGTGTTGAAGACGGCCAGGTATTTCGCTTGCGAGCCCGGCAATTCGGCCACCCAGGCCACCTGGTTGCCGCGCGCGAACAACTGGCGGCTGGATGCGGCGCGCTGATTGACGGCGAGCACCTCGTCGTTGGTGAGGAGCGATAGCGTGAATTCGTCGTTGTCCGGCAGATGGCCGCCGAACATCAGCGGGGAGCGGGCGACGGACCATAACGTCATGAGGGTGTACTGCTCGTCGCGGGTGAAGCGGGACATGCGGGGCTGGCCGCGCTCGGCGCGAATGCCAATGTGGCCCAGCGGCAGCATGTCGGCGTCGGGCCAGTTGCCGGGCTTCGAGTAGGGGTTCCACTTCGCCAGGTTGGGGAACTGGTTCTTCAGATCGATCCAGCGGTCCCAGAAGTCGTCGGAGATGCGCCACATCTGGGCGTGGGCGGCGATGAACTGCGCTTTCCCGACGGAATGCGTGCCGGGCGAAAGGCTGAGGACCATGGGGCGGCCGGAGTTGCGAATGGCTTTGTTGAGTGCGGCGATCTCGGCGCTGTGGTCACCCTTGGGGCCGGGGGCGAACATGTCGTCGGCCTTGATGAAGTCGACGCCCCAGGAGGCGTAGAGTTTCGCGATGGAGTCGTAGTATTGCTGGCCGCCGGGGCGCGAGGGATCGACGCCGTACATGTCGGGATTCCAGGGGCAGAGGGAAGACTTGTCGGCGATGGCGGACGCTTTCACGGCGCCGCCGGAGACAGGCAGGTCCGCGTCGACGGCGCGGCGCGGAATGCCGCGCATAATGTGAATGCCGAACTTCAGGCCCATGGCGTGGACGTAATCGGCGAGCGGCTTGAAGCCCTGGCCGCCGGCGGAGGAGGGGAAGCGGTTCGGCGCCGGGATGAGGCGGCCGAATTCGTCCATAGCGAGTTGGGCGACGGGCTGGTAGCCGTGGGTCTTGGGGTTCTGCTCGGCCCACTGGATATCGACGACGACGTACTGCCAGCCGTGGCTGGCCAGGTGACGGGCCATGTAGCCGGCATTGGCCTTCACTTCGTCCTCGGTGACGGTGGTGCCAAAGGAGTCCCAACTGTTCCAACCCATGGGCGGGGTCTGGGCGAGCTTCGACTGCGGCCAGGCCGCGGCGGCCAGGCAGGCCAGCAGGGCGGCGGCGATGGGTGTTCGGGCGGAGCGCATCAGACGGGTTCTCCTTGCCGTGGATGTCAGGCTCCATCATAGGCTCGGGCGGAGGGTGAAAAAAAACAGGCCGGCGGCGGAAAACCGGCCCGCCGGGGTTATCATCGAAAGATCCTGAGGAGGGCTGGACGATGCAATTGAAGGTGAACGGCACGAACCGTGCGTTCGATGGCGATCCCGAGATGCCGCTACTGTGGTACCTCCGCGATCTGCTGGACCTGAAAGGAACGAAGTATAGCTGCGGGCTGGGGCTGTGCGGCAGTTGCACGGTGCACGTGGAAGGCAAGGCGGTGAGAAGCTGCCAGACGCGGATGGGGAGCCTGGCGGGCAAGTCCGTGGTCACCATCGAGGCGCTGAACGGCCAGCACGCCGTGCAGAAGGCCTGGATGGAGGCCAGCGTGCCGCAGTGCGGCTACTGCCAGAGCGGCCAGATCATGCAGGCCGTGGCGCTGCTGAAGGAGAAGCCGAAGCCGACTGACCAGGACATCGACGCGGCGATGCAGGGCATCATCTGCCGCTGCGGGACCTACCAGCGCATCCGCACGGCCATCAAGGCGGCGGCGGGGGTGAAGGCATGAGCCGCGTCTCGGTCCGCACCCTGGAGCGCCGCACGTTCCTCAAGTACACGTTCGGCACGGGCGCGCTGATCCTGGGCACGCACGTGGACGGCTGGGCATCGGACGCGGACAAAGCGGCGTTCCATCCCAGCGTCTACCTGGGCATCGAGTCCAACGGGGACGTCATCGTCGTGGCGCACCGCTCGGAGATGGGCACGGGGGCGCGCTCCACGCTGCCGATGGTGGTGGCGGATTTCCTGGAAGCCGACTGGAAGCGCGTGCGCGTGGAACAGGCCATCGGCGATGAGAAGTACGGGTCGCAGAACACCGACGGGTCCTGCTCGATCCGCGACTTCGTCGATGCCATGAAGGCGGCGGGCGTGACGGCGCGCCTGATGCTGGAGCAGGCGGCGGCGAGGCAGTGGGGCGTGCCGGCGGCGGAGTGCGCGGCGCGGAACCACGAGGTGGCGCACGCGAAGTCGGGCCGCAAGGCGGGCTTCGGCGAACTGGCGCCGCTGGCGGCAAAGCTCACGGCGCCGGACAAGTCCGCGCTGCGGTTCAAGCCGGCGAGCGAGTATCGCTACATCAACAAGAACGTGCCGGCGGCGCACCAGCAGGACACCATCAACGGCAAGGGCTTGTTCGGCTACGACGCGTCGATGCCGGGGATGCTCATCGCCAGCGTGGAGCACTCGCCGGTGTACGGCGGCAAGCTGGCCTCCTTCGACGCGGCGGAAGCGATGAAGGTGGCGGGCGTGCGCGCCGTGATCGCCATCGACCGCTTCAAGGAGCCGCACAACTTCCAGGCGCTGGGCGGCGTGGCCGTGCTCGCCGACCACACCTGGGCGGCGATGCAGGGCCGCAGGAAGCTGAGCGTGGTGTGGGACGCGGGCGTGCACGCGAGCTACGACAGCGACCGCTACCGCGAGCAGTTGATCGAGACCGCAAAGAAGCCGGGCAAAGTGGTGGCCGCGCGCGGCGACGTCGAGGCAGGCCTGGCGGGGGCGGCGAAGACGCATGAGGCCATCTACACCACGCCTCTACTTGCCCACGCGCCCATGGAGCCCCCGGCCGCGGTGGCCGAGTTCAAGGACGGCAAGGTGGTGTGCCACGCCGCCACGCAGAACCCACAGGCGGTGCAGGAGACCGTGGCCGCGGCGGTGGGGATCGACAAGAAGGACGTCACCTGCCACGTCACGCTGCTGGGCGGCGGCTTCGGCCGCAAGTCGAAGCCGGACTACGTGGCCGAGGCGGCCATCCTGTCAAAAAAGACGGGCCGGCCGGTGAAGGTGGTGTGGACGCGCGAGGACGACGTGCGGCACGACTTCCACCATTCGACCGCCGCCATGTACCTGCGCGCCGGCCTCGACGCTTCCGGCAGGCCCGCCGCCTGGCTGCAGCGCAGCGTGTTCCCGTCCATCAACACGACCTTCGGCGACACCAGCGGCTACGGGATGGAGGTGGAGATGGGCATGGGCTGGAACGACTTGCCCTACAACATCCCCAACCACCGGGCCGAGAACGGGCAGGCGCTGCATCACCTGCGCATCGGCTGGCTGCGCGCCGTGGCCAACGTCTACCACGCGTTCGCCATCCACTCCTTCGTGGATGAACTGGCGCACCTGGCCGGCAAGGATCCGGTGGAGTACTCGCTCGGCCTGCTCGGGCCGGGGCGGAAGATTGAAGTGAAGCCGGTGGGCATGAAGTACTGGAATCACGACCAGGACCAAGAGAAATACCCGCTGGACACCGCGCGGCTGCGGCGCGTCATCGAGACCGTGGCCGCCAGGTCCGGCTGGGGGCGGCGCGCCAAGGGCAACGGGCACGGCTGGGGCTTCGCGGCGCATCGCAGCTTTCTCACCTACGTCGCCATCGCCACGGAGGTGCAGGTGGAAGGCAGAGCGGTGCGGATCCCGAACATGCACATCTGCGTGGACGCGGGCCAGACGTTTCACGAAGACCGCGTGCACAGCCAGATGGAAGGGGCGTGCGTGTTCGGCACGTCGCTGGCGATGCTGAGCGAGATCTCGGTGAAGGAAGGCAAGGTGGTGCAGTCGAACTTCCACAACTACCGCGTGGCGCGGCTGACGGAGGCGCCGGCGAAGGTGCACGTGCACCTGATCCGCAGCGACGCGCCGCCGGCCGGCATCGGCGAGCCGGGCGTGCCGCCGGTGGCGCCGTCGATCGCCAACGCGATCTTCGCGGCGACGGGCCAGCGGATCCGCGACCTGCCGCTGCGCAAGGGGCTGGCGTGACGCGCAGCCCGGCCTTCCGCCGAGCGGCTGTATGATCTTGTGATGAAGCTGACCCGGCGCAGCCTCCTGGCTGCCCTGCCCGCGTGGGCGGCCGGCCCGCGCCCGCGGATCCGCGGCCTGGCCACGCAGCGCCACACGATCAACAACCGCGACTACCTGTTCGTGGAGGTCGAGACCTCGGATGGGATCACGGGCCTGGGCGAAGCCGCCATTTCCGGCCGCATCGACATCGTGGAAGAAGCGGTGCGCTGGTTCCTGCCGCACCTGAGAGACCGCGATCCGGCGGGCATCGACTGAAGCCACTCGTTGGCGCCGCGTACGCCGGAGAGGCGGGCGGAGTTGGCGGCGCAGACCCGTGCCGCCGGCTGGATCTGCGTGAAGTGGGTGCTGCCGAAGGGCGGCACGGAGGCGGAACGGTTGCGCCGCCTCACGGCCGAAGTGCAAGCAGTGCGCCGCGGCGGCGGGCCGGACCTCGACATCGCCCTGGAGCTGTGGGAGACCTTCACGGTGCGCACGGCTCTGGACCTGGCGCGGGCCGTGGCGCCGTTCCGGCCGCTGTTCCTCGAAGAGCCGTTCTGGCGCGAGGTGCCGCGGGCGCTCGGCGAGATTGCGGCCAGAAGCCCCGTGC
>DAHVTI010000407.1 GCA_027324255.1 Bryobacterales bacterium
TGCTTACATGGTACGAGTACTTATTTGCAATTGCAACCACAATATGTATCCATACATGCCTACACAATGGCTCGCAAAAACACCCTTCCCCCTCAAAACAAACCACTTCAACTAATCAGGAGTCAGAACTTCGGACTAAGCGCAGGCCCTCCTACCGCCCCAGCACGAAGTCCTCTTCGAACATCTGGTACACCGTCCGCTTCATGCCGCAGCGCTCGTAGGTCCCCTGCGCGCGCTCGTTGTTGTTCTCCACGTACAGCCGCAGCCCGCATACCCGCCCGTCGGCCCGCGCCAGCTTCTCCACGTGCGCATAAAGCGCCTTGAACACGCCCTGCCCGCGCAGCTCCGGCTCCACCCACACGCTCTGAATCCACCAGAACGTGCCGTTGCGCCAGTCCGACCACTCGTACGTGATCATCATCTGCCCGGCCCTCCGGCCCCCCGCCACCTCGGCAATGTAATAAACGCCGCGCGACGGCTCCTCGAAGATCGCGTGGACCCCATCCCGCAAGCGGTCCAGGTCCAGCGAAAGATGCTCGGTTTCGAGCGCCATCGAGGCGTTGCCGCGCACGAGAAACTCGGCGTCGGCCACCGTGGCCAGGCGGATAGTGACTTCAGGCATATGGTGCGTCAAGCGAGCCTGCGCAGCTTCGTCACGCGGCCCACCTCCACCCATTCGACCACAAAAATGTTGCCGTCCTTGTCGAAGCACGCCGAATGCGGGCAGACGAACTTGCCCGGGTGGAACTGCTCGCGCGCTTCCTTGCGCAGCTTGCCCCAGGTGTTGGACTCGTCGTCGCACAACTGCGCCAGCACCTTGTTCGATTGGTCCATCAGCGTGACGCGCGCTTCGAGATCCGGCACCAGCAGCAGGCCCTCGTACTGGTCGAAGTGGCACGGCAGCTTCACGTCGCCCTGCGCGCCGAAGGCCAGATGTTTTCCATCCAGACTGAAGTACTGGAAGCGCCGGTTGGAGCGGTCCGCCACCAGCACGCGCGCTTCCCCGCCCCGCGCGTCGATGGCAATGCCGTGCGGGCAATCGAGCTGGCCCGCCTCCTTGCCCTTGCCGCCAAACGTGAACTTCCACTCGCCCTTCGGGTTGTACACGTTGATGTAGCTCGAGCCATACCCGTCACCCACGTAGATGTCGCCGTTCGGCGCGATGGTCAGGTTCGTCGGCGAGAACTTCACCTTCTTGCCGTCGGCGTCGGGCTTATAGGCAGCCGACTGCTCGGGGTAGCCCGTCTCCCAGACCTTCTCGCCCTTCAGCGTGTATTTGGCCACCAGCGCGCGCTTCGTGTCGCACAGGTAGAGGAACTCCTCGCGCCCTTCCTTGTGGATGGTCAGCCCGTGCGCTCCGCCCTTAAACTCCGCCCCCCAACTGCGCACGAACTTGCCCTTGCGGTCGAACACCACCATGGTGTCGTCGCTCTGCGATGTGCTGTGTACCGTGTGGTGGATGTAGACGTGGCCCTGCGCGTCCACGCACACCCCGTGCGTGTTGCCGTAGGCGATGGTCTTCGGCAGCTCGCCCCAGTCGTGGATCACCTCATACTGGTAGGCCCCGCTGCCGGTCACCGGCCGCTTCGTGCCGGACTTGTCGAAAGCGAAAACCGCCGGGGCGGCGGACATGGAGACGCAGAAAGCGCGGCGCGTGGTGGTGACAGACATCCCAGTACAGCTCCTCTGTGTCTGCTACTGTAGCAGACTGCCGGGCGCATCCTCCACACGCCGTCCCGCCTTGGGCGCACGCCCCATGGCCGGAGTTCAGGCGACCTGCAGAATCTCGCGGTGGCCCGAGATCCAGAGATCCGTGTAGCCCTTCATCTTGGCCCGGAACGCTTCGTTCGTCATGTACTCGCGCATGCGTTCCTCGAATTCGCCCACGCTCCCCACCTCGTACTCCAGGACAACGCGGTTGAATTCGCCGGTCACATCCGTCAGCACCCGGAACCGCTGGATGGAACTCGCTGCGGCCGCCTCCTTCAGTTGCGCGGCCAGCTTGCTGCCATGCCCAGGCTTGGCGGTGAAGCAGTTTCTCACGATCATCATGTCGCCGACCTCCGTTGTGTCAGACCTCCGGGCGCCCCGCTGTGCATCCCTGCAGCATGGCCGCGCCGGTAGGACCTCCCAACTATGGACTGAATCCGGAAACCAGTCAATCCATCCCCCGCCCGGCCACTCTCGGACTTGCACGTCATGATAATCTGAAAGTGCACATGTTTTCCGCATGGGCCAGATTCGCTGCCGCCCTCACACTGAGCCTCGCTCTGGTGGCCGCGCCCTGCAAGAACTGCCAGCCCAAGGCGCAGGACAAGCACCAGCAGGACTGCGGGCACGATTGCTGCCCCAAGCCCACGCCTGCCCAGAAATCCTGCTCCTGGCAACCGGCCGACTACGACGCCATCGAAGGGGCCAAGGACGCCGCCGTCCCCGCTCCTGCCCTGATGGCCCTGCCCGAAGTACTCGTGGAGCCCGCCCCGGCCATCTCTATCGTCGAGAGCGTCCGGCCCACCGTTGACCCCTCCCCTCCGCCCGTCTATCTCTCCACTTCCAACCTGAGATTCTGATCGCCTCCCTCTCCGCGGCCCCAGCTCTTGGTGTGCGTGTGAACAGGGAGATCCATCTATGTTTCAGGTGTTATTGCTCGCCCTCTTTCTGGCCCCTGGCGAAAAGAGCGAGATCAAGAAGCTCATCGACGAAGCCATCCGGCGCAATCCGGAGATCCTGGCCGCGCAAAAGAAGCTCGAAGCCGCCCGCCAGCGGCCCGCCATGGAGGCCAGCCTGCCCGACCCCATGTTCTCCGCGGGCTATGCGGCCGTCGGAGGCCCCCTGCCCGGACAGGGCCTCGGCCGCGAACCCATGGCCCGCCTCGGCTTCATGGCCTCGCAAACCCTGCCCGCCGCCGGCAAGCGCGATCTGCGCTCCCGCATCGCCCTCAAGGACGCCGGCGCCGCCGAGCAGGAATACTGGCAGGTCCAGCTCTCCGTGGTGGCGCGCGTCAAAACCGCCTGGCATACCCTCCACCACACCTATGCCATGCTCGACCTCGTCGCCGCCAACCGGGTGCTCACCGAGCGCATGTTGAAGGTGGCCGAGGCGCGCTACGCCGTCGGCAAAGCGTCACAGGCCGACCTCCTGAAGGCGCAGACCCAGTTCACCCTGCTGGAGGCCAAGTCCACAAAACTCGAACAGGAGAAGCACAGCCGCGAAGCCGAGGTCAACGCCCTGCTGACCCGCGGGCTCGATACGCCCGTACCGCAGCCGCCGGAAATGGTGGGCGTCGAAAACACGGTCTCTCTGGCGCAGTTGATGGAACAGGCGCAAGGCTGGTCGCCGCTCATCCTGCGCGAGCAGCGCAACGTCGAGCGCACGCAGCTCGCCCTGAACCTCGCCCGCAAGGAAGGCTCGCCCGACTACACCGTCTCCGCGGGGTATTACAACATGGGCACCATGCCGCCTCTCTTTGAGGCGCGCCTGGACTTCAACCTGCCCTTCTTTACGCGCGCCCGCCAGCGTGCCGCCGTGGCCGAACAGGCCAGCTCGCTCGAAGCCGCGCGCCGTGGCTATCAGGCCACCGGCAACACCCTGATGTTCCGCATCAAGAACGATTACCTGATGAGCGGCGCTTCCTGGCGCCTCCTGCGCATCTACTCCACCACGCTCATTCCCCAGGCCACCCTCACCGTCGAGTCCTCCATGGCCGCCTACGAGACCGGCCAGGTGGACTTCACCACCCTGCTCACGAATCTGATGACCCTGCTCGACGCCGAGCAGAGCTATCACGAAGCGCTCATGGATTACCACATCTCCCTGGTCCGGCTGGAGGAGATGACCGGAATGCAACTGCTGGAGGAGTAGCCGCCATGAAAAAAACCATCGCCCTCCTGGCTCTCGCCGCCGCCGGTTTCGCCGCCGGCTTCGGCTACGGCCGCTGGTACGGCCCCAAGCCGGCCGGGCTCCACGCCGCGGAGCACAAGCCCACCGGCTACCACTGCCCCATGCACCCCCAGGTGCGCTCGGACCGCCCCGGTACCTGCCCCATCTGCGGCATGACCTTGGTGCCGGACGACGAGCCTTCCATCGCCCCTCAGGAGCAGGGCCGCATCCTCTACTACTACGACCCCAAGCAGCCCGCCTACCGCAGCGACAAGCCCGGCATCAACCCCGAGACCGGCAACGGCCTCGTCCCGGCCCGCGAGAAGCCGCCCGCCGGCCTCGTCATGATCCCCACCGACAAACAGCAGTGGATCGGGCTGAAGACCGGCGTGGCGGAGATCCGTAGCGGCACCGAAAACATCCGCGTCAACGGCCGCGTCGCCGTGGACGAAACCCGCATCGTCCGCGTCCAGACCCGCTACGAAGGCTGGATCGACAAGGTCCACGCCGATTTCACCGGCCGCTTCGTCCGGCAGGGCGAGCCGCTGCTCACCATCTACAGCCCCGAACTCACCGCCAGCCAGGAGGAATACCTGCTGGCCATGAAGGCGCAGGACACGCTCGGCCACTCCGTGGTGCCCGGCGTCGGCCATCACAGCACATCGCTCCTCGATGCCGCGCGCACCCGCCTGCAACGCCACTGGGGCCTGGACGACGCCGCCCTGGCGCAACTCGAAAGAACCGGCAGGCCCCAGCGCACCACCACGCTCTACGCCCCCGCCTCCGGCTTCGTCCTCACCCGCAACGCCTTCCCCAACCAGACGGTGAAGCCCGAAACGGAACTCTACACGCTCGCCGACCTCAGCCACGTCTGGATCTACGCCGACGTCTACGAAAGCGACGCCGGCAGCGTGCGGCTCGGCCAGGCCGCCCTCATCGAACCCGCTTATGCCCCCGGCCGCCGCTTCCGCGCCCGCGTCACCTACATCCTGCCCCAGATGGACGCCCAGACACGCACCTTAAAAGTCCGCCTCGATGCCGACAACCCCGACCTCTCGCTGCGCCCCGACCTCTTCGTCAACGTCGAGTTCCCCGTCGCCACGCCGCCGCGCCTCAGCGTGCCCGAGGACGCCGTCATCGACACCGGCTCGCACCAGGTGGTCTACATCGACCTCGGCGAGGGCCGCTTCGAGCCGCGCCGCGTCGAAGCCGGCGAACGCTACGACGGCCGGGTCGAGATCCTCTCCGGACTCCAACCCGGCGAGCGCATCGTCGTCAGTAGCGCCTTCCTCGTCGATAGCGAAAGCCGTATGAGGAGTGGATCCCGATGATCAACGCCATCATCGAATTCTCCGCCCGCAACCGCTTCGTGGTCTTTCTGCTGATCGCCGCCGCCGTCGCCGCCGGCTGGTGGTCCATGCACAACGTGCCGCTCGACGCCATCCCCGACCTGAGCGACACCCAGGTGATCATCTATTCGCGCTGGGACCGCTCGCCCGACATCGTCGAAGACCAGGTCACCTACCCCATCGTCACCGCCATGCTCGGCGCGCCCAAGGTGCGCGACGTGCGCGGCTTCTCCGACTTCGGCTACAGCTACGTCTACGTCATCTTCGAGGAAGGCACCGATATCTACTGGGCGCGCTCCCGCACCCTCGAATACCTTTCCGGCGTGATGCCCAGGCTGCCCAAGGGCGTCAACACCGAACTCGGCCCCGACGCCACCGGCCTCGGCTGGGTTTTCCAATACGCGCTGGTAGACACCACCGGCCGCCACTCGCTGGCCGATCTGCGCAGCTACCAGGACTGGTACCTGCGCTATTACCTGAAATCCGTCCCCGGCGTCGCCGAAGTGGCGCCCGTCGGCGGCTTCGTGCGCCAGTACCAGGTGCAGGTGGACCCCGACAAACTGCGCGCCTACAACCTGCCTATGCAGAAAGTAGTGCAGGCCGTGCGCTCAGGCAACGACGACGTCGGCGGCCGCCTGGTGGAGTTCGCCGGCGCCGAATACATGGTCCGCGGGCGCGGCTATGCGAAGTCGGTGGAGGACATCGGCAATATCGTCCTGCTGGCCAGCGCCAACGGCGTACCCGTGCGCATCAGGGACGTCGGCCGGGTCACGCTCGGCCCCGACATCCGCCGCGGCGTGACTGACCTCGACGGCCAGGGCGACGTCGTCGCCGGCATCGTCGTCATGCGCGAAAGCGAGAACGCCCTCGCCGTCATCGAACGCGTCAAACAACGGCTCAAGGAGATCGAGCCCGGCCTGCCGCCCGGCGTGAAAGTCGTCACCACCTACGACCGCAGCGACCTCATCCTGCGCTCCATCGACAACCTCAAGCACACACTCCTCGAGGAACTCACCATCGTCTCGCTGGTGATCCTCGTCTTCCTCTGGCACATCCCCAGCGCGCTCATCCCCATCATCACCATCCCCGTCGCCGTCCTCATCAGCTTCATCCCGATGAAGGCCATGGGCATCACCTCCAACATCATGTCGCTCGGCGGCATCGCCATCGCCATCGGCGCCATGGTGGACGCCGCTATCGTCGTCGTCGAACAGACGCACAAGAAACTCGAGGAGTGGGACCGCACCGGCCGCAAAAAAGATTACACCCGCGTCGTCATCGATGCAGTAAAAGAGGTCGGCGGACCCAGCTTCTTCGCCCTGCTCGTCATCGCCGTCTCCTTTCTCCCGGTCCTCACCCTCGAAGCGCAGGAAGGCCGGCTCTTCAAGCCCCTCGCCTACACCAAGAACTTCACCATGATCGTCGCCGCCGTGCTGGCCATCACGCTCGATCCCGCCATGCGGCTGCTCTTCACTCACATGAAGCAGTTCGAGTTCCGGCCCCGCTGGCTGGCCCGCGCCGCCAACGCCGTCCTCGTCGGCAAAATTCACTCCGAGGAAAAGCACCCCATCAGCCGCGTTCTCATCTGGCTCTACGAACCCGTCTGCGCTCTGGCGCTCCGCTGGAAGTACCTCGTCATTGCCGGCGCCCTCGCCCTCGTCGCTTTCACGATTCCCGTCTACCAGCGGCTCGGCAGCGAGTTCATGCCCCCGCTCGACGAAGGCGCCCTGCTCTACATGCCCACCACGCTGCCCGGCCTCTCCATCGCCGAAGCTGAGCGACTGCTCCAGGTGCAGGACCGCCTCATCAAATCGTTCCCGGAAGTAGACCGCGTCTTCGGCAAGGCCGGGCGCGCCGAACCCTACACCGATCCCGCCCCGCTGTCCATGTTCGAGACCATCATCCTGCTCAAGCCCAGGAGCCAGTGGCGCGCCGGCATCACCACCGAAAAAC
>DAHVTI010000360.1 GCA_027324255.1 Bryobacterales bacterium
CTCGCCTTCAACTCCTCCAGCGCTCCCACGTCCAACTCGTCGCTCAGCAGCGCCACCACCTTCCCCCGCCACTCCACCCCGCTCTCCAGAAGCATCCTCATCACCCGCGGCAGATGCTCCGCCGGCGCCTGGATCGCCACCAGCTCGCAGTCCTTCAGCTCCTCCACCCGCGCCGCATACCCCGCCTTCAACGTGTTGGCGTACCGCGACGCCAACCGCAGGCTCGAGGCCACAACCGGCCCCAGCCCCGCGCACAGCCCCGGCGCCCTCGCCAGCGCCGTGTCAACCATCCTCCCCGACGCGATCAGACCCACCTGCTTCTGTCTGGTCATACGGCTTCGGCTCTTTCAACGCTTTGACACGGTCGCGATACTGCGCCGCTTTCTCGAATTCGAACGCCTTCGCCGCCTCCCTCATCTTCCGCTCCAGGTCGGCGATCAGCTCGTTCCGCTCCTCCACGCTCAGCAGCTCCACCACGCTCTCGTCCTCCAGCGGCGGCGTCACGTAATCCGCCTCCGCCACCGCCGCCAGGCTCATATCGATCGGCTTCACAATCGACTGCGGCGTGATCCCGTTCGCTTCGTTGTAGTCCGTCTGGATCCGCCGCCGCCGCTCCGTCTCCCCCATCGCCTTCTTCATGCTGTCCGTCATCACGTCCGCGTACAGCACCGCCGTCCCGTTCACGTTTCGCGCCGCCCGCCCCATCGTCTGGATCAGCGACCCCGCCGACCGCAGAAACCCCTCCTTGTCCGCGTCCAGCACCGCCACCAGCGACACCTCCGGCAGGTCCAGCCCTTCCCGCAGCAGGTTCACCCCGATCAATACATCGATCTCCCCCCGCCGCAGGTTCCGCAGAATTTTGACCCGGTCCAGCGTCGACACCTCCGAGTGCATGTACGCGTTCTTCACCCCCAGCTCCGCGTAGTACTCGTGCAGGTCCTCCGCCATCCGCTTCGTCAGCGTCGTGATCAGCACCCGCTCGTTCCGCTCCACCCGCTTCCGGATCTCCCCCAACAAATCGTCCACCTGCCCCCGGATCGGCCGCACCTCCACCTGCGGGTCCACCAGCCCCGTCGGCCGGATGATCTGCTCCACCACCACGCCCGCCGCCTTCGTCATCTCGTACGGCCCCGGCGTCGCCGACACGTACACCGTCTGGTGCACCCGGTTCTCGAACTCTTCAAAAGTCAGCGGCCGGTTGTCCAGCGCGCTCGGCAGCCGGAACCCGTAGTTCACCAGCGTGTTCTTCCGCGACCGGTCCCCGTGATACATCCCCCCGATCTGCGGCACCGTCTGGTGGCTCTCGTCCACCATCAGCAGCGCGTCCGCCGGCAGATAGTCCAGCAGCGTCGGCGGCGGCTCCCCCGGCAGCCGCCCGCTGAAGTGCCGCGAGTAGTTCTCGATCCCGTGGCAGTAGCCCATCTGCTTGATCATTTCCATATCGAACATCGTGCGCTGCCACACCCGCTGCGCCTCCACCGCCTTGCCCTGCTTCTGCAGCTCCTTGTGCCACCAGCGCAGCTCCTGCTCGATGCTGACCAGCGCCTCTTCTTTCGTCTCCGGGGTCATCACGTAGTGCGTCTTCGGGTACACCGGCAGCCGCAGGTACTTCTCCTTCACCTGCCCCAGCAGCGGGTCGATCCGCGCCAGCCCTTCCACTTCGTCTCCCCACAGCTCGATCCGGTACGCGTCGTCGTCGTACGTCGGCCAGATCTCGATCACGTCCCCCCGCACCCGGAACGTCCCCCGGCGGAAATCGGCGTCGTTGCGCTCGTACAGGATCTCCACCAGCTTCTGCGTGATCTGCTCCCGCCGCATCTGCTGCCCCCGCTCCAGCATCAGCAGCATGCCGTAGTACGCCTCCGGCGACCCCAAACCGTAGATGCAGCTCACGCTCGCCACAATCACGCAGTCCCGCCGCTCGAACAGGCTCTTGGTCGCCGCCAGCCTCAGCTTGTCCAGTTCATCGTTGATCGTCGCTTCTTTTTCGATATAGGTGTCCGACGCCGGCACGTACGCCTCCGGCTGGTAATAGTCGTAGTAGCTGACAAAATACTCTACCGCATTCCCCGGGAAAAACGTTTTAAATTCCTGGTAGAGCTGCGCCGCCAGAATCTTGTTGTGCGCCATCACCAGCGCCGGACGCCCCGTCTGCTCGATCACCTTCGCCATCGTGAACGTCTTGCCGCTCCCCGTCACCCCCAGCAGCACCTGGTGCTGCTCGCCGTCCTCCACACCCCGCACCAGTTGCTCGATGGCCTGTCCCTGGTCGCCTCGCGGCGTGTAATCGATCCCTAGCCTGAACCCCATTTACTTTTTGTCCAGTAGCGCGTTGTACTCGCACCCCACCATCGCCGACAACGCCAGCAGCCACATCCACACGCACAGCGCGATCACCGCCCCGATGCTGCCGTACAGCACATTGTAGTTCGCGATGTTCCTCACATACCACGCAAACGCCAGCGTGATCGCCAGCCACAGCCCCATCGCCACCCGCGCCCCCGGCCAGATCTTCCGCTTCCGCCCCGCATCCGGCCCGAACAGGTACAGCAGCGCCGCCACCACCACAATCGTCCCCATCGCCACCGCGTACCGCACCGCCATGCTCACCAGCTTCACCCCACCCCGCAGCGTCTCTCCCACGTCCAGCACGCCCGCCAGTTGCAGCACCTTGTTCTCCGCCCGGTCCCCGAAGATCATCAGCGCCGACGCCCCCACCACCGGCCCGATCGACACCAGCACCAGCCACATCGAGATCCACCGCCCGTGCACGATGCCCCGCGTGCTCTTCCGCTGGTACGCCCCCTGGAACCCCTCCATCAGGCTCATCATCACCCCCGACGCCGCCCACAGCGCCAGCACGCTCGCCGCAATCGGCAGCGCCACCGGCCGCGCCCCCCGCTGCGTCATCTCGTACCGCACCAGCTCTTCCACCCCCGGCGGCGCCACCCGGAACAGAAACGCCGTGATCTTTCGCGATACCGCCGCCGCGTCCAGTTGCACCAGCATCGCCGTCGTCGTCGTCAGCACCGGAAAGAACGACAGCAGCGCCGAATAGGCCGCGCCCTTGGCGAAGCCCAGCGCCCCGTGCTGGTATGCGCCCCACACGGCGCGCCTCAATCTGTTCGCGGTCTGCATCGCTTCAGCCTGCAATTATGCCAGATCGCGAGCCCGTTTCAGTCCCGGCGATATACTATCCGCGGAGCCGCTTTCCATGACCCGCCTCCTCGCCGCCCTGTTCGTCCTCCTCCTCCCCGCCTCCGCCCAATCCTGGCGCGAGCAGGCCAACGCCCGTATCGACAAAATCCGCAAGGGCGATCTCTCCGTCCAGGTCGTCGACAACCGCGGCCGGCCCGTCCCTAACGCCCGCGTGCGCGTCCGCATGACTCGCCACGCCTTCGGCTGGGGCACCGCCATCGCCGCCCAGCAGCTCCTCGCCGCAACCCCCGACGCCGAAAAGTACCGCCAGGCCTTCCTCGACAACTTCAACATGGCCGTCTTCGAAAACGACCTCAAGTGGCCCCAGTGGGAGCAGAACCGCCAGCGCGCCCTCGACGGCATTCAGTGGATGCGCGATCACGGCATCACCCGCATCCGTGGCCACAACCTCGTCTGCCCCTCCTGGCGCTGGCTCCCCAAAGACCTCCGTACCCTCCAGGACCACCCCGCCGCCCTCCGCGCCCGCGTCCTCTCCCACATCAAGGACACCGCCTCCGCCACCCGCGGCCTCCTCGAGGATTGGGACGTCCTCAACGAGCCCTACACCAACCACGACCTCATCGATATCCTCGGCGCCGTCGAAATGGCCGCCTGGTTCAAGCAGGCCAAGGAATTCGATCCCTCCGCCCGCCTCTTCCTCAACGACTTCGGCATCCTCTCCGCCCGCCGCGACCTCGCCCACGTCGACAACTTCTTCGAGACCCTCGAATTCCTCGCCGCCCACGGCGCCCCCATCGAAGGCATCGGCATGCAGGGCCACTTCTCCACCCCCGTCCCTCCCGAGAAAATGCTCGAAACCCTCGACCGCTTCGCCAAACTCAACAAGCCCATCCGCATCACCGAATTCGACTTCAATACCCCGGACGAACAACTCCAGGCCGAGTTCACCCGCGACCTCCTCACCGTCTGCTTCAGCCACCCCCGCGTCGACGCCTTCCTCATGTGGGGCTTCTGGGAAGGCCGCCACTGGAAGCCCCGCGGCGCCATGCTCCGCCGCGACTGGTCCCCCAAGCCCAACTACGAAGTCTGGCGCGGCCTCGTCCACAAGCAGTGGTGGACCGACACCACCGGCGTTACCTCGAAGGACGGCACCCTCACCGTCCGCGCCTTCCGCGGCGACTACTCCATCGAAGTCCCCGGAGCCCCGCCCGTGAAAGCCGTGGCGCCTGGAAACGTCCGCGTCACCCTGCCCTAACCCTCCCCGTGGGGCCTCCAGGCCCGCGCCGGCCTCCGCCCTACTTCGGATACCCCACCGTCTGCGCCACCAGAATCTTCTGCCCCGCCCTCAGCTTCAACCCCTTCTCCAGCGCCGGCTTGTCGATCGACGCCCGCACCACCGTCGCCAGCTTCTCCGACGCGCAATACAAATACACGTTCTGCGCAATCGCCCCCGCGCTGATCGCCGCATAAACCAAGTCCCCGCTCTTCGCCGTGTCCGCCACCATCACCAGGTTCAGCGGCGCGTCTTTCACAAACGCCTGCGTCCCCGCCAGTCCCCGCAGGTCCCCCTCGGCCGCCAGCTCCAGCGCGTGCTTCCTGGCGTTGTACCAATACGCCCCTTCCGCCGTCATCACGTACACGTCCACCTCCTGCCGGTTCATCGCCGATGGCGCCGTCCGCCCTCCTTTCTCCGGCCGGTTCACCCCCCACGCCGCCCACAACAAATTCGACACAACCTGTTCCGGCAGCTTCTTCCCCGAAAACTCCCGCGAAGACTGCCGCGCCTTCAGCGCCTCCATCAGCGGTTTCCCGCCCGCCGTCACCGGAGCCGGCAGTTCCGCCGCCCCCGCCATCGCCGCCACTAAGACTACAATTGCGGATACGCGCATCTTCTTCTCCTCGCCCCCTATCCTAACTCCGCCCCCCGCGCATAGCATCGTGTGTGGCATGAGACGCGCCGCCTTCTTCCTCCTCCTCTCTCTCCCCGCCGCCGCCCGCGCCGCCTTCCAGAAGGCCTACTACAAGGCCTCGGAGCAGATCTACGCCGCCGGCAGCCAGACCTCCCTCGCCATGCCTCTCGCCTTAAGCAACCACACCGGCGCCGGCGACATCGGCTGCCGCTACGTCCTCGCCGCCCTTGCCGGCATCCGCCCCGGCCCCTCTTCCCCCGGCCTCTCCAAAATCCGCGTCGAGCCCCAGCCCTCCGGTGGCGTCACCTGGGTCAAGTCTTCCCTCGACACCCACCGCGGCCCCCTCGCCGTAAACTGCCGCATCGACGCCGGTCTCTTTCACCTGGCCCTCGACGTCCCCCCGGGCCTCGTCGCCGACGTCCTGCTCCCCAAGGGCGCGTTCTCCCTGCCATCACGAACTCCGCTCGCCCCTCCCCGCGCGACGCTGACTTACCGCCGCAGCGCCCGCTCCACGCTCTCCGGCCCGCGCGCGATCACCGTCAGATAGGCGCGCACCGCCATGTCCGGCTTGGAGCGCCCAATCTCCCAATCCTGCAGAGTCCGCAACTGAAACCCGAAACGCCGCGCAAACTCCGCTTGCGATAGCCCCAACCGCGCCCGGATCCGTTTCACGCTCACCGCCGCCGGCACCTTTGCCTGTTCCCGCGGCGAAGGCCTCGGCATGGGGTCGCCATGCTTCGCGCAGCTCTTTAGGTACGCCGCTGCCGCATCCCGGCCGTTCAGCACGGCCTCTTCCGGCGTCTCCCCGTCCGACACGCACCCCGGCAGGTCCGGAAACTCAATCAGGAACCCTCCGCCATCTTCCTCGCTCAACGGCCGCACGCTGAACGGATACGCCAGCACTTGTTCTGCCGTGATCATCCCGATCGCTCCACTCTGTCTATGAACTCCAGGAACAGCCGGACATATACCGCCTTGATCGGCCTGCTTGCCGGCGCCGAGATCCTTCCGGCGCCAGGGTGTCGAAAAATAACGTGACTTGTCCCATCATCATCCGTGTCCGCGCCGCCCCGCTTCGCAATCACCCTCGGATCTGCTATGCGCCAGCCGCGCGGATTCTGGCGCATCTTCTCGATCGTCTTCCGCCGGCTGGCAACGCTCTGCCCAGCCATTGCCCTTCCCTCCCCCCCTCCGCTATCCTGAGGCATCTCTTCCCTATGGACGTCTTCTCCCTCACCCGCGCCCTGATCGACATCGAGTCCATCACCGGCAACGAAGAGCGCGTCGGCGACTACCTCGCCTCTCTCCTCTCTGACCTCGCCTGCCGCCACGGCGGCCGCATCGAAAAAATCCAGGTCGAGCCCCATCGCAACAACGTCCTCGCCATCTTCGGCCATCCCACCGTCACCCTCTCCACCCACCTCGACACCGTCCCCCCCTTCTTCCCCGCCAGCGAGGACGACACCTTCATCCACGGCCGCGGCGCCTGCGACGTCAAAGGCATCATCGCCTCCATGCTCTGCGCCGCCGAAGCCCTCCTCGACCAGGGAGTCCGCAACTTCGCCCTTCTCTTCGTCGTCGGCGAGGAGCGCAACTCAGCCGGCGCCTACGCCGCCGCCCAGGACCCCCGCGGCTCGCAGTTCCTCATCAACGGCGAGCCCACCGAAAACAAGCTCGCCCTCGGCAGCAAGGGCGCCCTGCGCTACGAACTCAAGGCCTCCGGCCGCATGGCCCACTCCGCCTACCCCGAGCTCGGCGAATCCGCCATCGACAAGCTCCTCGACGCCCTCCAGCGCATCCGCGCCATCGAACTCCCCACCGATCCCGTCCTCGGCCCCTGCACCCTCAACATCGGCCTCCTCTCCGGCGGTCGCGCCCCCAATGTCGTCCCCGACTCCGCCGAAGCCGCCCTCATGTTCCGCCTCGTCGCCGATCCCGATCCCCTCCGCGCCGCCGTCCAACAGGCCGCCGCCTTGCTCGCCGATCCCGTCGAAATCCTCTGCATCCCCGCCCTCCGCCTCGGCGCCCTCGAAGGCTTCGATACCACCGTCGTCGCCTACACCACCGACATCCCCGCCTTCGGCGGCGCCTGGGGCCGCCCCTTCCTCCTCGGCCCCGGCACCATTCACGTCGCCCACACCAGCCAGGAGCGCGTCCCCAAGGCCCAGCTCCTCGAAGCCGTCGCCATCTACCAGGCCATGGTCAAGCGCCTTCTGGCATGAGGGGCATGGACGGCGAACCTCTTCTGCACTAAGCTTCTGTTGAGATGACCCGCGCCGCCCTACGCGGCCCGGCCAAGGAGTCCTGATGATCGTCATGAAGTTCGGCGGAACCTCCGTCGAGAGCGCCGCCGCCATCGAACGTGTCGCCGCCATCGTCCGCGCCCGCTTCGAACGCCAGCCCCTCGTCGTCGTCTCCGCCATGGGCAAGACCACCAACCGCCTCCTCGCCGCCGCCGACAAGGCCGCCGCCGGCAACCTCGCCGACGCCCTCCGCGACGCCGAAGACCTCCGGGCGTTTCACCGCCGCGAGGCCGGCTCCGTCATCCCCCGCGAAAATCACAACGCCATGGACACGCTCCTCGAAAACCACTTCGAGGAGCTCGAATCCACCCTCCAGCGCATCTCCGATACCGCCAGCCTCCCCCCCGCCCTGTGGGATGAAGTCTGCAGCTACGGCGAGCGCCTCTCCTCCGCCCTCCTCGCCCTCGCCTTTCCCGGCTTCGGCATCCCCGCCGCCCACGTCGACGCCCGCGAGGTCCTGATCACCGACTCCCGCCACTCCCAGGCACTCCCCCTCTACAGCCGCACCTACGCCCGCTTCCGCGAAAAGGTCGTCCCCCTCCTCCAGGGCCGCGTCGGCGTCATGGGCGGCTTCATCGGCGCCACCTCAGAAGGGGTCACCACCACCCTCGGCCGCGGCGGCTCCGACTTCTCCGCCGCCATCGCCGGCGCCGGCATCGAAGCCGACGAAATCCAGATCTGGACCGACGTCGACGGCATGCTCACCTGCGACCCCCGCGTCCTCCCCGGCGGCCACCTCGTCAAGCGCATCTCCTTCCCCGAAGCCGCCGAGCTCGCCTACTTCGGCGCCAAGGTCCTCCACCCCTCCACCGTCCAGCCCGCCATC
>DAHVTI010000369.1 GCA_027324255.1 Bryobacterales bacterium
AGTCCTGGGCGATGGCGGGGATCATGCCGCCTGTTTTGTCGAAGTCGAGGTCCATGGTTGATCGAGTGCTCCAAAATGAAAAGGCCCGCCGGGGTGGATCCGGCGGGCCGAGAAACTGATCCGTGCACGAGGCTCAGAACAGGCTTCGCCCGCCCATCCCGTGATGGTGGTGGTGATGGAGGGCGCTGAGACGGGCTGCGGACATCAAATTCCAGTATAGCGAAGGGCGGGGGGACGCGCCACAGTGCCTCTCGCAGCCGTTTCCTGGCGGCCGTCAGCGGGCGGCGGTGCGGGCAGCGCCCGGAATTGGGTTCGAATGTTCAGAACGCGAATCGGGCTGGGCGACGGGGGCGGGCTTGGCGGCGAGAATCGAAGAGACGTCGAGGCCGGCCGGGGGGAAGGTGGGCATGTTGAGGTCGATGAGGCGGAGGCGATCGGCGACCTCGGCGTCGAGGATGGGGTCGGCTCCGTGGGTGCAGGAGTCCTGGAGTTCGCGTTCGGCGATGCGGCAGCGGCGGAGGTTCCAGGCGGCGTGGGCGAACTGGGTGAAGAGGTCGTTTTCGAGGGCGCCGTGGGGCATGATGTCCTGGTGGAGGCCGGCCAAGAATTCCTCGAACGCGGCTTCCTGGCTGGGGCGGATGACGAACTCGCGGGAGAAGAGGCCGTGGCCGGTGCGGTTGCGGGCGGACTTCGCTTTGCCCTCGAGGGTGCGGGGTCCGGTGGAGAGTTGGGCGTTGAGCCGGTTGGCGGAGATCTGGGCGGCAGAGGCCATGGTGGTCGACCCCTTTCGATTCGTCGGTGGAAATAAAACGGGCGGCCGGCTCACAGGTGCGAGAGCGGCCGCCCTTGGGGGCGCAGGTTGGCGCCCGGAGGAGAGCGTAGCACGGGGGGTGAAGCAGGGTGGTGACGCGGGCTGGGAAAGATCCGCATTAAGCTATTTCTTTTGATTGAGTTATAAAAAACATTGAAAGGCTGTGAATGGGGCAGCAGGAAGGCCACTTGGGACCTGGCTGTAAACAGGCCATTCCCACGATCGGTTTTCAGTACAGTATAGGCAGGGAGAAGGTGTGAACATCGCGATCGAGATTCCCGATGATATTGGCCGGACGCTCGCTTCTGGGTGCATGTGCGTCGAGGGGGCTGGTGAATCTGCCGACGGCCATTGACCGGCTGGGGTGAGGGGTAAAATGTGTGAAAGCGTCTCTATTGTGGGGAAACTGCCGTTCCGTCGTCAGTCGGCGCTTCTGTTGTTGGCCTGTGCTGCGCTCGCGCAGACTCCAAGTTTCCGGGTGGAGACGCGAGTGGTGGAAGTGCCGGTAGTGGTGAGGGACAAGAAGACGGGCCGGGCGGTTCAAGGACTGAAAGCCGAGGATTTTGCCCTTCTGGAGGACGGCAAGCGCCAAAAGATCGAGTTCTTCAGCATCTTTCAGGCCGACACATCGGTCAAGGCGCGGACGAGGACGGGGCCGCGGGGCGAAGTCGAGCAGGGGGTGTTCAGGAACCGGCGCGACGAGGCGGGCGAGGCAACTCCGGTGGTCGCGGTGTTGATCGACGGCTTCAACGCGCGGTACGAAGACCAGTACTATGCCGCGCAGGCGGCGGCCAAGGTCATCGAAGCGCGGGGGAGGCGCGCGTCGTGGAGCATCTACTTTCTGGGCAGGCACGGCATCCGCATCCTACACGACTATTCCACCAACACCGAGAGCGTGGTGGAGCGGCTGAGACGCCTGAAGGCGGCGGGCAACGCGGCCGAAGGTCTCGGCGCGGAGGCGGGCAGTTGGCAACCGTATAGCAGGACCGATCTTGAGCGCAAGGCCAGCGCGGGTGCAGACGAAGCCGAGATGAGATACAGAGCGGTCACGACGCTCGCCTCGCTGCGCGATATCGGCCGCCACCTGAGCGCGTTGCCCGGCCGCAAGAGCCTGATCTGGATCACCGCCGGCTTGTCCCTCAATGCGATTGTCGACTCTCGCCGGCTCGGTCTCCTGCCCCTGTGGAACCTTACGCTCGACGCGCTCAATGGCGCCAACGTGGCGGTCTATTCGATTGACTCGGAAGGCGTCCGGACGACGAGAGGATATCTGGCGGAAATACCAGCCAGCCGGGGCGTCAGCTTGCGGAGGGGCCTGCGCAGCCCGATGGAAAACACTCACATCATGGCTTCCCTTTCGGACGCCACCGGTGGGCGTTGGTTCATGAATTCGAACGATCTGGCGAAAGGGGTGGATGAATCGCTGGCCGATTCCCAGGTGTTTTACCGGCTCGCCTACCGTGCGACGAGAACCAAATGGGATGGCAGGAAGGTCAAGCTCGATGTGAAAGTTCCGGGGCGGAAGAACCTCGAGGTCCGGCACCGGCTGAACTACTTCGCCCGGCCGATTGAACCGCTGGAAGAGAAGGCGCGCGACCGTCTGCTGGCCGACGCCATCATCAGTCCGCTGGAAGCGGTGGAGATTGGCGTGACGGCGCGACTGACGCCGATCGATGGGTCGGACGAATCGATGCTGAGGCTGACGGTGGATCCTGGTTCGGTGACACTGGCGGAAACCGGGGGCAGGTACGTCGGGCGCATGGACATCCGGTGTGTGCAGGCGACGGTGGAATCGAAGGTGATAGATGATGTCACCGATGAGGTGAATCTGAACTTGGCTCTGGCTGAAGCCGAACGCAGCTACGGAGAGGGGTTCAACTACCAGAGACGCCTGCGGATTCAACCGGATACGCGGACGTTGAAAATCGCTATCTGTGACTATGTGCCCGGCCGGGTGGGATCGTTGCGGGTGGAGATTCCAGACCGGGCGCGGGCGGGCTCGGCGCCGTAGAGGGGCTGCTTCCGGCCGCGGAGGGAGGCAATAGCGGCGGTTAAGCCCGGTGCCGGTGGCACGTCAAGGTGTCCGGTCAAACTAGCTTTTCCTCTGCGCGAACAAACGCAGTTCACAGGACGCTGACAACCGGCCTGCACGTTCACTCAACCCACGACCGGCAAAGACGGCGGGCGGGTCCGCGAGCGGGTCGCCCCTTCCATGTCGCGCAGGCTCGCGGCCGCCGGCGTGGAAGAATGACAGCATGGCATCACGCAGGAGTTTTCTGAGCGCAGTGGCGGGTACGGCCGCTTCGATCCGCATGAACGCGAGCGCGGCGCCTTTCACCTCGCAGAGGCCGGCGCCGGAGAAGCGGCGGTTCACGAGCGAAGCGGTGGAGGCGGTGATCCGCGAGACGAAGAAGGCCATCGCCGACCCGGAGATCGCGTGGCTGTTCGAGAACTGCTACCCGAACACGCTGGACACGACTGTGGAGTATAGCGAAGTGGACGGGCAGCCCGACACGTTCGTGATCACCGGCGACATCCACGCCATGTGGCTGCGCGATTCGACGGCGCAGGTGTGGCCCTACGTGCCGCTGGCGAAGAAGGATGAACGGCTGAGAAAACTGCTGGCCGGGGTGGTGCGGCGGCAGACGAAGTGCATCCTGATCGACCCCTACGCCAACGCGTTCAACGCCGGGCCGACGGGCAGCGAGTGGGCGAAGGACCGCACGGCGATGAAGCCGGAGCTGCACGAGCGCAAGTGGGAGATCGACTCGCTGTGCTACGCCGTGCGTCTGGCGCACGGCTACTGGAAGGCCACGGGCGACACAAGCTGCTTCACGGCGGAGTGGAAGAAGGCGGCCGCGCTGATCGTCCAGACCTTCCGCGAGCAGCAGCGGATGAGCGGGCCGGGGCCGTACCACTTCCAGCGGGTGACGGCGGTGCCGACCGATTCGCTGCCCAACGGCGGCTACGGCAACCCGGCCGCGCCGTGCGGCATGATCCGCTCCGGCTTCCGTCCGTCGGACGACGCCTGCATCTTCCCTTACCTGATTCCGTCGAACTTTTTCGCGGCGACGAGCCTGGATCAACTGGCGGAGATCCAC
>DAHVTI010000379.1 GCA_027324255.1 Bryobacterales bacterium
ATCGCCTGCGACGTCGCCATCCTCGGCGGCGGCACCGGCGGTTGCGCCGCCGCCCTCGCCGCCTGCCGCGCCGGCCTCCGCGTCGTCATGACCGAGGAGACCGCCTGGATCGGCGGCCAGCTCACCGCCCAGGCCGTCCCCCCCGACGAGCACCCCTGGATCGAAGCCTTCGGCGCCACCGCCGCCTATCGCGCCTACCGCGCCGCCGTCCGCCAGTTCTACCGCGACAACTACCCCCTCACCGCCGCCGCCCGTCAGATCCTCAAGCTCAACCCCGGCGGCGGCAGCGTCTCCGTTCTCACCCACGAGCCCCGCGTCTCCCTCGCCGTCCTCGATGCCCTGCTCCAGAAATACGTCAGCGCCGGACGCCTCGCCGTCTTCACCCACTCGAAACCCGTCTCCGCCGACGTCACCGGCGACGTCGTCCAGTCCGTCAAGGTCCGCACCGCCGGCACGGACCGCGTCATCGCCGCCCCCTACTTCATCGACGCCACCGAAACCGGCGAACTCCTCCCCCTCACCCGCACCGAGTTCGTCACCGGCTTCGAATCCAGACAGCAGACCGGCGAGCTCCACGCCCCCGACAAGCCCCAGCCCGACAACCACCAGGCCTTCACCGTCTGCTTCGCCCTCGCCCACGAAGAAAGCGCCGACCACACCATCGACAAGCCCGCCGAGTACACCTTCTGGCGCGACTATTTCCCCCAGCTCACTCCCCCCTGGCCCGACAAGCTCCTCACCTGGAAGATGAGCGACCCCGTCTCCCTCAAGGAGCGCCGCGTCTACTTCGACCCCACTCTCAAGACCCGCCAGCCCGGCCTCAACCTCTGGCTCTACCGCCGCATCGTTCACAAAGAACTCTACGAGCCCGGCTTCTGCCGCAGCGACGTCACCCTCGCCAACTGGCCCCAGAACGACTACTGGCTCGGCAACCTCTACGGCGGTACCGAAGCCGAAGCCGCCCATCACCTCGCCCGCGGCAAGCAGCTCAGCCTCTCGCTCGTCTATTGGATGCAGACCGAAGCCCCCCGCCCCGACGGCGGCGCCGGCTGGCCCGGCCTCCACCTCCGCCCCGACATCACCGGCACCGCTGACGGCCTCGCCATGTATCCCTACATCCGCGAGTCCCGCCGCATCCAGGCCGAATTCACCGTCCTCGAGCACCACGTCGGCACCGGCGCCCGCATGAAGCTCACTGGCAAGTCCCGTGACGAAGTCTCCGCCGAACCCTTCAAGGACTCCGTCGGCCTCGGCAGCTACCGCATCGACCTCCATCCCTCCACCGGCGGCGACAACTACGTCGACGTCAGTTCCCTGCCCTTCCAGATCCCCCTGGGCGCCCTGATCCCCAAGCGCGTCGAAAACCTCCTGCCCGCTTCGAAGAACCTCGGCGTCACCCACATCACCAACGGCTGCTACCGCCTCCACCCCGTCGAATGGAACATCGGCGAAAGCGCCGGAGCCCTCGCCGCCCACTGCGTGGCATCCAAGCTCCGCCCCCGCCAGGTGCGCAACGACGAAAAGCGCCTGAAGGAATTCCAGGCCCGCCTCCTCGCCCAGGGCATCGAACTCGAGTGGCCCCGCCTCCGGCCCCGCTAAGTGGGGCAGGCGGCCACGCCTGCGGCCGGCGGCCACGCCGGCCCCGCGGCTCACTGGACCACAGCGCGTCCCCCCGCCCCCCATTTCGCGCTATCCTCCCAACCATGTCGCCCTCCCGAGCCATCGTCGCCGGGGCCTCCGGCCTCACCGGCCGCCAGTTGATGAGCGTCCTCGGCGAGGATCCCTTCTATCAGGATGTCCGCGCCCTGCGCCGCCAGGACAACCTCGCCGCTCTCCACGCCGGCCAGATCCCCGGCGCCACCCACGTCTTCTGCTGTCTCGGCACCACCCTCGCCAGGGCCGGCAGCCGCGAGGCCTTCCGCGAGGTCGACTTCGACTACGTCGTCCGCCTCGCCCGCGCCGGACGCGAGGCCGGCGCCGCCCGCATGATGGTCGTCTCCAGCGTCGGCGCCGACCCCGCCTCCGCCAACTTCTATCTCCGCGTGAAAGGCGAAATGGAGCAGGCGCTCGCCGCCCTCGGCTTCGACGCCCTCCACGTCTTCCGCCCCAGCTTCTTGATGGGAAAACGCGAGGAGACCCGCCGCGGCGAAGCCCTCGGCCTTCACCTCGCCCGCGCCGTCGGCTGGATGCTCGCCGGCTCGCTCTCGAAGTACCGCCCCATGCCCGCCCGCGTCCTGGCCCAAGCCATGGCCGCCGCCGGACGCAGCCGTCTCGAAGGCCGTCACATCCATCACTACGACGAGATCGTCCGCCTCGCCGCCGCCGCTACGCCGCCGCTTTCCTGAAACGCGGCGACAGCCGCCGGTACAGCAGCCCAGCCCCCAACCCCGGCAGGATCGCAATCAGCGCGCCCCCGGTCCGCAGCAGCACGTCCACCATCCACGGCTCGCTCGCCTTCGTCCAGCCCGCCAGGACGAAGGCGAAGTGGGCCACCGGCGTGCCCACCGCCAGCACCAGGATCCAGCGCATCATCTTCGCCGGACGCTTCATGCCGATCACCATCGAAAAGCCGAATAGCAGCCCGGCATACAGCACAAACCAGTCGGTCTGCCCCAGCGCGCCCAACAGCAGGCCTGCCAGGGCGAGCGAGAGAATCGGATTGCGGGATTCGTTGGGCATCAGTACTTTCTCACCTACTTCGGCGGAATCGCCGGTGAATTTCAGGCATCCCTGAGCCACTCCCGGCTCAATCCTCGTCGTGCTGCGCCGCCAGCTTCGTCACCACGCCCAGGTCTTCCAGCGTCGTCACGTCGCCCGTTACCGTGTGCGACGTCACAATCTCTCTCAGCAGCCGCCGCATGATCTTGCCCGACCGGGTCTTCGGCAGCGTCTCCGAAAACCGGATCTCCTCCGGTCTCGCAAACGCCCCGATCTCGTGCGCCACCCACTGCCGCAGCTCCTGTGCCAGAGCGTGGTGGTCGTTGCTGCCGCTGCCCTGCTTCAAGGTCACGAAGCAGCACACCGCCTGCCCCGTGATCTCGTGCGGCTTGCCCACCACCGCGGCTTCCGCCACCGCCGGGTGCCGCACCAGCGCGCTCTCCACTTCCATCGTCGACAGCCGGTGCCCGCTGACGTTCATGACATCGTCCACCCGGCCCAGGATCCAGAAGTAGCCGTCCGCGTCGCGCCGCGCCGCGTCGCCAGTGAAATAGTTGCCCGGCATGCGCGAGAAATACTGCTGCTCGAACCGCTGCGGATCCCCCCAGATCGTCCGGATCATCGACGGCCACGGTCGCTTCACAATCAGGAACCCTTCCCCGTCCGCCGCCACCGGGTTGCCGTGGAAGTCCACCACTTCGGCCAGGATCCCCGGCATCGCGAACGTCCCCGAGCCCGGCTTCAGCGGCACCGCGCCCGGCATCGGCGAAATCAGAATCCCGCCCGTCTCCGTCTGCCACCACGTGTCCACAATCGGGCACCGCCCCTTCCCGATCACCCTGTGGTACCACTCCCACGCCGCCGGATTAATCGGCTCGCCCACGCTACCCAGCAGCCTGAGCGACGACAGATCGTGCCGGTTCGGATACTCCTCGCCCTGCTTGATCAGCGCCCGGATGGCCGTCGGCGATGTGTACAGAATGGTGGCCTTGTAGCGCTCCACCACGTCCCACCACCGGTCCCACGCCGGATAGTCCGGCGCGCCCTCGTACATGACGCACGTCGCCCCCGCCGCCAGCGGCCCGTACACCAGGTAACTGTGCCCCGTCACCCACCCGATGTCCGCCGTGCACCAGAAGACGTCGTCCTCCTTCAGGTCGAACACCCACTTCATCGTGCACGTCGTGTAGGTCAGGTAGCCGCCCGTCGTGTGCAGGATCCCTTTCGGCTTGCCCGTCGTGCCTGACGTGTACAGCACGAACAGCGGATGCTCGGCGTCCAGCGCCTCCGCCGGACACTCATCCGAAACGCCCTCTTCCAGCTCGTGCCACCAGTGGTCGCGCCCCGCCGCCATCGTCACTTCGCAGCCCGTCCGGCGCAGCACCACCACACACTTCACGCCCGGGCAATCGGCCACGGCCTCGTCCACCGCGCCTTTCAGCCGTACTTCTTTCCCGCGCCGCCAGCCGCCGTCCGCCGTCAGCACCAGCGTCGCCTCCAGGTCCTGGATCCGCGCCTTCAAGGCTTCGGCCGAGAAGCCGCCGAACACCACCGAGTGCGTGATGCCCAGCCGCGCGCAGGCCAGCATCGCCACCACCGCCTCCGGCACCATCGGCATGTAGATGACCGACCGGTCGCCCGCTTTGAATCCCTGCGCCTTCAGCACGTTCGCAAACCGCCCGACCAGCGAATGCAGCTCGCGGTACGTAATGGTCCGCCGGTCGCCCGGCTCGCCTTCAAACAGCAGCGCGGCTTTGTCGCCGCGCGTCTCCAGGTGCCGGTCCACGCAATTGTAGGCCGCGTTCGTCTTCGCGCCCGCGAACCATTTCACGAACGGCGGGTTCCACTCGAAAACGTGGTGCCACTTCTCGAACCAGTGGACTTCCTGCTCCGCCATCCCGGCCCAGAACCCTTCGGGGTCCTCCTCGGCCCGGCGGCATAGATCGCGATACGCTTCCAGGCTCCCGACGTGGGCGCTGCCTGCAAACTCTGTGGGGGGAAAAAAGACATCTGTCCCAGACATGGTTTTTCTGGAGTTTATCAAACGCGGGCCAACCCGCACCACGCCCCCCTGTCTCACTCTCCGCTCCGCCACCCCGTCTCCCCAGGTCCGTTCTCCCGATCCATGCAGCCCCCATCCGGGAAACTGCGAACCATCCCTCGAGACGACTCACCCCCACGTGCTGCCCGGCGTACAGCCCCGCACTGTGAGCCGCACAGGCCCAACTGCTGCGAC
>DAHVTI010000383.1 GCA_027324255.1 Bryobacterales bacterium
GCCCGCGGACTGCGCGCCGCCGGCGGAGTTGGACTGGAACTTCTTCGTCGGGCCGTCGCCGTTCCGGAACTACAATCCGAACATCTATTACAACTACGGCTACGACTGGTTCCGGGTGTCGGGCGCGGGGCACCAGGTGGCCTGGGGCGTGCACCATTTCGACATCGTGCTGTGGGCGATGCAGGTGCGGGCGCCGAAGGCGGTGTACGCGACCGGCGGCAACTTTGCCTATGTGGACAACCACGAGTATCCGAACACGTTCAGCGGGACGCTCGAGTTCGGACCGGGCCCGGTGGCGAAGCGCGGCTTCGTGCTGCAGTACACGATGCGGACGGGCGGGCGGCGGGAGGTGCGGGCGCACGGCAAACTGTTCATCGGCAGCGAAGCGTCGATGGTGCTGGACCGGGCGGGCTACACGATCGTGAAAGAGGTGCCGCGCGGGCAGAAGATGACCTCCACGGGCGCGTATGTCAACGAGGAAGAGACGGTGCGGCCGGCCGGCGACGACAACCGCCACTTCGGGACGTTCATCGAGAACGTGCGCGACCGCAAGCAGCCCAACGCCACGGTGCAGACGCTGCACGACGCCACGGTGGTGGCGCAGTTGATGAACCTGAGCTGGGAGGCGGGGCGCAGCATCCGCTGGGACGGCGCGAGCCACAAGGTTCTGAACGATGCGGCGGCGGCAAGACTGGTGCTGCGGCCATACCGCGCTCCGTGGAAGTTGGAGGTATAGGGACATGACCAGCGCCATGACACGCAGAACTTCCTTGGGGGCGCTGGCCGCCCCGGGCCTCGGTTTCGGCCGGCAGAAGAGCCGCGCCGGCGCGCGCAGCGTCCCGGTGGGGGTGGCGACGACGGACTTCCGGGACCAGACGAACCAAAGCCTGGCGGCGGAGCTGAAGAGCCAGCGGGTGCGGCGCATCCAACTTTTTTTCACGCAGAAGGACAGCAATTACTGGCGGTACGGGCAAACCAGCGACCTGAAGGGTTTGACGCCGGAGCGGGCTAAAGAGATTGCGGAGACGTACCGCGCGGCGGGGATCGCGATCGACGCGCTCGGGGTGTACGCCACGCTGATCCACGGCGACGCAGCGGAGCGGAAGGCGCACCTGGCCTACTTCGAGGCCTTGATGAAGACCGGCGCGCACATGGGGGTGCGTGTGTTCCTGAGCGAAATGGGGCACTGGCATCCGCCGGGGCCGGCGCCGGCGGTAGCCTACGACTGGCAGGACGACGTGTGGAAGGTGGCCGTCGCCACGGGGCAGGAACTGGGGCGGATGGCCGAAGCCAACGGCGCGACGGTGCTGCTGGAGCCGATCTACCGGAGCCTGCTGGCCAGCGCGAAGCGGACGCGGCTGTTCCTGGAGGAGGTGGGCTCGACGCGCGTGAGGGCGCAGCTCGACCCCGCCAATCTGCTGGAGGTGAACGATCTGGAGGAGATGTTCGCGCAGTTGAAGCCATGGATCGGGGGGATCCATGCGAAGGACCGCAAGCTGCACGTGACGGCGGGCGTGGCGGCGGGCCAGGGGGACCTCGATTACAGGAAGTTCGTCACGCTGGCGGCGCAGTATGCGCCGGGCGTGCCGCTGACGGTGGAGTATGCGGGGACGCAGACGTACAGGCAGGCGCTCGGGCACTTGAGGGCAGTGTTGAAAGAGGCGGGGTTGAAAGAGGGGTAAAGAAACAAAAAGAAAGCCCAAGGGCAAACGGTTGGGACAGGTGTGCACGGGAGACGAGCGGCTACGGCAGTGAGTCTCCAATGCACGGTAGGGGATCATTTGTGCAACGCCGAGGATGGGTCTGAGCGGCGCCATGCAAAAATCCAGAAAACACCGGCGATGCATAGATTTCACCAAAATGGATCAGAAAGTACCACCGCGGGTTGACAGAAGAGACGCGGTTCGCGTATCTTGGGCTAAGCATAGCGGACGTCAATGTCCGAATAGGACGGGGATTTATGGATTTTGCCACCGGAGGCACAAACGGTGGGCGGAGGAGTGTTGCCCAGAGGAGCACCCTCACAACCGGCCAGGCAGCGGCGCTCAGTTCCGTGAATGCGGACACGGTTCTGAAGTGGGTCAAGAAGGGCCTGCTGAAGGCAACACGCACCACTGGAGGTCATTTCCGAATCGAGAAGACAGACCTGGAAGCCTTGCTGGCCGCCAAAGCAGCCACGCCCAACTTGGTGCAAGTGGGTGAAACCCAAGGACTGATGCGGTGTTGGGAGCACTTCGCGCAAGGCGGGGTCGTGCAGCCGGAATGCAGGGAGTGCGTGGTGTACCAGATCCGCGCCTCCTGGTGCTTCAAGGTGGGAACTCCGGGGTGCGAACTGGGGCAGGCCAAGCATTACTGCGGGACTTCCTGCGATCAATGCCTGTATTATCAGCGAGTTCGCGGGCGGACTCCAAAGGTGCTCATCGTGAGCCCGGACGCCGGGATGATCCAACGGCTGTCAAGTGAATCCATTCGCGGCATGGAAGTGGGATTCGCGCGAAACGGCTATGAGGCCTCGGCGGTACTGTGCACGTTCCGCCCGGACTTCGTGATCGTGGACGAGGTTCTGCTGAACACGACGGAGGCGGACCTGCTGGACTATCTGGCCTGCGATTCGCGGGTCCATGGGACACAAACGGGGATCGCGGTGGAAGACCCGCTAACTGGCCCGTACCCTTCCGGTCCACCTGCAAATGCCAAATTTCTGATGAAGAAACCGTTGGCAGCGGTCGACTTGCAGACCCTGAAGAGTAGTTACGCAGTGGAGGTGCTGCCGGAGTGGGAGTCTGTCGAACCGGAAGAAAAGGGGGCGGCCAGGCCGCGATGAGCATGTCCGAACACACGCGCGCGGCCGCCGTCCTGCTGGTGACAGCGGGGATGCTGACCGTCTGGGCCGGGACCAAGCCGCACCCGGCACTGGACGGCAAGGCGTGCGATGCCTGCCACGGCGAGATGCTGAAGCGCGCGGAACTGCATTCGCCGGTCAAGGACAAACAGTGCGAGACGTGCCACGAGGTGCCGGCGAGCGGCGGGAAGACCGCATTGACGGACAAGCCGGAGACGCTGTGCTTCATGTGCCATGAGAAAGAGAAGCTCGCGTCGGGCAACGTGCATGGGCCGGCGGCGGTGGGCGGGTGCGTGGCTTGCCACGACCCGCACGGAAACGGGCGGAAGCACCTTGTGGTGAGCGAGGGAGCGGAGCTTTGCCTGAGTTGCCACGAGGACATGAAGCCACAACTGGCGGCGGCGAAGTTCAAGCACAAGGCGCTGGAGGCAGGGTGCACGCCGTGCCATTCGCCGCATTCGTCGCCGAACAGGTTCTTCCTGAAAGCCGGGACGGAGGCGTTGTGCGGCGGGTGTCACCAGGGGGTGCTGAAGGCGGCTGCGGGACCGGTGAAGCACTCGGCGGTGAAGGAGGGACAAAGCTGCCTGAACTGCCACGAACCACACGTTGCCGAGACGCGCCCGCTGCTGAGAGCCGACGGGGTTTCGACCTGCCTGAAATGCCACGACCGGGTGCAGCAGGCCGGCGGGACTGCGCTGGCCGACATGAAGGCGCTGCTGGCGGCGAATCCGGATCACCACGGCCCGATCCGCGAAAAAGACTGCTCGGGGTGCCACGAGCCGCACGGCGGGGAACATTTCCGGCTGCTGAAGGACGACTACCCGAAGGAATTCTACGCACCTTTCAAGGCCGAGAGCTTCTCACTCTGCTTCGAGTGCCACGACGCGGCGCTGCCGCGGGACGAGCGGACGACGACGTTGACGGACTTCCGGGACGGGGACCGGAACCTGCACTTCGTGCACGTGAACAAGACACCGAAAGGAAGGACCTGCCGCGCCTGCCACGACACGCACGCCAGCATTTCGCCCAATCACATTCGAACATCCGTTCCGTTCGGAAAGTGGCCGTTGCCGATCAACTTCACCAAGAACGCGAACGGCGGCACGTGTGCCCCGGGCTGCCATGCCCCATTGAGCTATGACCGGAAGAAGACCAGTCCTCAAGAAAACCGCTGAGATCCGCCGCAGCCCTTGGCGGGCCTGCGGGGCACTGGCGCTGGCGGCGGCGCCCGCGCTGCTGGCGAGCCGGGGGCTTGCCCTGAATCAACCAGTGCCGGAGTTGCGGGCGGCGGACTTGGCGGGGGTTGCCCACAGCCTGAAGGAGTACGGGGGCAAAGCGACGCTGATCCTGTTCTGGCATCCGGCGAACGCGCGGGCGGCGGCGGCGGTTTGCGGGGTGGCGGCACTAGCGGCGAACTACGAGCAAGCCGGGCTGGCGACGGTGGTTTCCGGGCCGGCGGAGCGGAACAGCATCGAGGCTGCGGTGGCGCCCTGCGAGCGGAAGCCGGCGGTTCTGGTGGATCCCGGGCGCAAGGCCTTCGCGGATTACCAGATTGTGGCTCTTCCGACGCTGCTCGTGGTCGCTCCAGACCGGACCTTGAAGTTCAAGGCGGCGGGATTCGGCCGTGAGGGGATGGGGCAGGCGCAGGCGGCGCTGGACGAGCTTTACGGCCGGTCGAAAGCGGCGGCAGCGGCCGGGACGGCGGCGCCGGAGGCGGTGCGCCGGTTCGCGATGGCGCAAAAGTTCTTGAAGTTGGGGTTGAAGGCGCAAGGGGTGAAGGCGCTGGAAGAAGTAACGGCTACACACCCGGAGTTCCGGCCGGCGTGGGTAGCTCTGGGATATCAGAGGCTTGCCGGGGAGCGGGCGGAGGAGGCTGGCCAGTGTTTCGCGAAGGCGATGGCACTGGACAGTGGCGCCTCGGATATCGCGGCAGGCATGGCTTGGCTGGCATGGAAACAGGGCCGGTCCGGTGAAGTAAAGGCTTGGTTGGACAGGGTCCCCCTGGACGACCCCAACCGTTCGATTTTGGAGAGGGTCCGCCCGTGAACTGGTCTCTCGCGGACGGACCGTTTTTTGAATGAAAGGTGTTAACACGATGAGAATGCGGAGATTCTTGACGGCAATGGCGCTTTGGGTCGTGGCATGCCTGGTGGGCGCCGCGCTCTCCGCCAAGCCGGCCTACTCGAAAAAGGAAGGCAAGACCTGCACCACCTGCCACACCAAGCAGGGGTCCAAGGAGTTGAACGGCACGGGCAAGATCTACAAGGAGAAGGGGGCGCTGCCGGCGGAAAAGAAGTAGCAGTTCGCCGGGCCCGGGCGCGCTGCGCGCCCGGCCCTGCCCGCTCGACGCAGGAAGCGTGAAATGACCTTGAAAGCGTCAGCATTGATGGGATTGTTCTTGATCTCGGCCGCGGGGCTGCTGTGTCCGCTCTCCTTCTCTCAGCAGCCCGCGGCCGCCGCAGCGAAGGCGGAACCAGCCGCGCCGGAGTGCCTGAAGTGCCACAGCGCGATTGGCGCGGCGATGGCGAAGAAGGTAAAGCACGCGGCGATGGAGGGCGGCTGCGAGAGCTGCCATGTCAACCACCGGGACAAGAAAGCTGCGGCGGAGGCGAAGGGGGAGCACTACCTGCCGGACAAGCAGCCGGCGGTGTGCGGGATGTGCCACGACGCGGCGGACCAGAAGATCGCCGCGGCGCACAAAGGGCAGCC
>DAHVTI010000388.1 GCA_027324255.1 Bryobacterales bacterium
GGCGGCGCGCGCGGCCGGGGTGCGCATTGTGACGGGCGATACGAAAGTGGTGGAGCGCGGGCACGCCGACCAGCTCTACATCAACACCTCGGGCATCGGCTTCTTCACGCACCCGCTGACGCTGGAGCCCGCCTCCATCCGGCCGGGCGACGCGATTCTGGTTTCAGGCGACGTGGGGCGGCACGGCATGGCGATTATGAGCGCGCGCGAGGGCCTGGCGTTTGAATCGGAGATCGAATCCGATTCCGCGCCCTTGCACCGCGAGGTGCTGGCGCTGCTTGACGCAGGTATCGCCGTGCGCTGCCTGCGCGACCTGACGCGCGGCGGACTGGCTTCGGCGCTGATCGAGATCAGCGCGGCGGCCGGGCTGCGCCTGGAGTTGGAAGAAGACGCGATCGCCGTGCGCGAAGACGTGCGCGCGGCGTGCGAGATTCTGGGCTTCGACCCGCTTTACGTGGCCAATGAAGGGCGCTTCGCGGCCTTCCTGCCGGAGAACGACTGCGGGCGCGCGCTGGCGCTGCTGCCGGATGCCCGCGTCATTGGGCGCGTGGCGGCAAAGGGCGAGGCGCTGGTGACGCTGCGCTCGCCCATCGGCGGCGCGCGGCTGCTGGATTTGTTGAGCGGCGAACAACTTCCGAGAATCTGCTGATGCACGAACTCTCCATCACCGAAGCGATTCTCGAAGTGGTGCTGAAGCACGCCGCGGGGGCGCGCGTGACCGCGGTGCACCTGACGGTGGGCGAGCTGTCGTCCTTCGTGGACGAATCCATTGAGCTGTTCTGGTCGGAACTGGCGCGGGGGACCGGAGCCGAGGGCGCGGCGCTGCACTTCCGCAACCTGCCGGGCACGCTGCGGTGCCTGGAGTGCGAGCGCGAGTTTCCCATCGGCAGCCCGGATTTCCGCTGCCCGCAATGCGGCTCGACGCAGGCGGTGCCGCACGGCGGCCGGGACTGCTTTGTCGAGTCGATCGAGATCGAATCCCCCGAGGAGGTACCGCGCGCGTAAGCGCGCCGCCCGTTATGTCCACCCGCATCCCCGTCGTCGAAAAAGTTCTTTCCGCCAACGACTCCGTGGCCGCGGCGATTCGCGCGCTGCTGGACGAGCGCGGCATCTACGCTATCAACCTGATGGCCTCGCCGGGCGCGGGCAAAACGTCGCTGATCGAGCGCACGGTGGCCGCGCTGAAGCAGGAATACGGCATCGGCATGATCAACGGCGACACGTCGGAAGCGGCCTTCGACGCAGAACGTTCGCAGCGCGCCGGGGCGCATTCGGTGCACGTGAATACGGGCGGCAAGTGCCACCTGGAAGCGGCGATGATCCGCGATGCGTTGGCGCTGCTGCCGCTCGGCGAGATCCGGCTGCTGATCATCGAGAACGTGGGCAACCTGGTGTGCCCGTCGTCGTGGCAGTTAGGGGCGCATGCGAGCGTGCTGATCGGCTCGATTCCCGAAGGCGACGATAAGCCTTACAAGTACCCCAAGATGTATTCGGGAGTGGACGCGCTGGTGATCAACAAGATCGACCTGCTGCCGTACGTCGAGTTCGACATGGTGCGGTTCCGGCGCGGCGTGGAGACGCTGAACCCCGGCCTGGTTTCCTTCGCGCTGTCCTGCCGGACGGGCGAAGGACTGGAGGCGTGGCTGGGCTGGCTGCGTTCGAAGCTGGCATGAGCACGCTGATCGCCTGCTTCGGCAATTCGCTGATGGGCGACGACGCGTTCGGGCCGCGGGTGCTGGAACGGCTGGAGGCGGCGCCGCTGCCGGCTGGCACCACCTTGAAAGACCTGCAGGCGCCGGGCGTGGACGTGCTGCTGCATCTGGAGGGCGTCGAGCGCCTGATCCTGATCGACGCGCTGGCGTCGGACGATGAGCCGGGCACGCTGCGGGTGTTCGACCGCGAGACGCTGCTGGAGATCCCGGTTGATGCGCGCTCCAGCCCGCATCAACCGTCGCTGCTGGAAACGCTGCACATGGCGCGGGCGCTGAACCTGCTGCCCGCCGAGATCCACATGGTGGCGGTGGCGGCGCGCCAGTTCGAATTGGGGGCCGGGCTGTCGGCTGAAATCGAAGCAGCGCTGGGGGCCGCGGTGGAAGCGGTGCTCGGGCTGCTGTAGGGCGCCGTCAGTCCGCCAGGCGGCAGAGCGGATCGCCCAGCAGGACGTTCATCCAGCTCAGGGCGGGCAGCGAAGAGTAGTAGCTTTCGGCCAGTGACCGGCCGGCGAGGTAGTTTTCAAACAGGACCTGCGGCCGCGGGGTGAATTGCAGGTAGGGCTCGTAGACATGGCCCGTGGCGGCGGTGGCGCCCTGGCGCAGGGCATCGGCGCTGAGCGACTGGGGCGAGCCGGCGTAGTAGGAAGACTTGTTGCCCCAGACGCCGAGGCGCCAGCCTTCGGGCGGCTCGGCCAGGGTGCGCGCGTTGGTGGAGACGAACTCCGTGACGACGGCGCCGGGCAAAAACGTAAAGTGCAGATCGCGTTCTTTGCGGTGGGGGTCGTTGGAGCCCCAGGAGGCGTAGCCGATGACGCCGCGGAGGCCGGAGAGGACGGCGGAGGATTCGTCGAGGACGACGCGGTTCCTGGCGAGGCGAGTGGCGGCGGCCTTGAGCCAGGAGTTGCCGTCTTCGAGATCGTAGTTCTTGAGGTCGAGCACGACGACGCCGCGGTTGCGGGCCTGGCGGGCGCGTTCGATCATGGCGCGGATGTCGGAGAAGCTGTAGGCGGCGAGGCGCGCGACGAGGTAGAGCGCGTCGTCGGGGTGGCGCATTTCGCGGGTTTTCCCGAAGAATGGGTTCCGGAGCGGGCCGGCGATGGCGGCAGGGCGGCCTTTGAGGGCGGCGTAGAGGGCGGCGAGCTCGGAATCGACGGAGGCGGCGTCGGAGCCGCCGCGGATCTTGAGGGGCACGCCGGCGGTGGTGGCGATGACGAGGATGCGCTCCACCCAGCCTTTGCGCTTGAGGAAAGCGGCGAGGGGGGCGGCGATCTGGCTTTCGTATTCCTGGCGAGACACCTCCTCGCGGTCCGCCATCGGCAGCATCAGTACCTGGGCGGCGGGCACGTGGCGCGCGCGGGCGTAGTACTCCGCCACGGACTTCGACAGCGGCGAATTGGCGTTGCCGAGGACCAGCACCTGGGCCGGCGTGATAGCGCCGGCGACGCCGCTGGCGGCGATCAGCAGCGCGAGCGCCATCGCCGTCTGTGCGCCGCGTCCGCACAAAGGCTGCAGGGGAAGGCTCATCAAGCCGATGTTAATATGGAGTGGATCCGGCTGGCTGGCGCAGCCGGCGCGCGAACCTTCTCATGGACCTGGATCAGCTCCATACCTTTCTCGAGATCGTCCGGCTGAAGAGTTTCTCCAAGGCTGCGCAGACCTGCTTCCGCACCCAGCCGGCCATCAGCGCGCAGATCCGCCAGTTGGAGCAGGAGCTGAACACGTCGCTGTTCGAGCGCCTGGGCACGCGCATCCAACTGACGCCGGCGGGCCGGATCTTCTGCGAATTTGCCGAGCAGATCCTCGACCTCCGGCGGCAGGCGCAGGACGCGATCAACGAACTGGACCGCGTGCCGCGCGGCGAACTCGTCATCGCCGCCAACGAAGCGACCTGCGTGTACGTGCTGCCGACGGTGTTTTCGGAGTTCAAGAAGCGGTTCCCAAACGTGCAGCTACTGGTGGACCGCAGCTACGGCCGCCACGTGGTGGAAGCGGTGCTGGACAACCTGGCCGACTTCGGCTTCACGCAGCTTCCGGTGCAGGAGAAGCGGCTGCAGGTGGTACCGGTGTACACGGACGAGATCAAGCTGCTGGCGCCGCGCGAGCATCCCCTGGCGAAGCTCGATTCGGTGTCGGCGGCCGAACTGATCCCCTATCCGCTGCTGTTGCCCAAGGGAGGCGCGACGCGGAGCAAGCTGAACGCCTGGCTGGAAGGGGTGGAAGACCAGATCCAGATCTCGATGGAGCTGGATTCGACGGAAATGATCAAGCGCTTCGTGCTGGCCGGCATGGGCATCTCCTTCATGGCCGCCTCGCACTTCCAGGAAGGCGTGGAGAGCGGCCTGTTCGTGGCGGTCTCTCTGGCGCCGGAGCCGATCATCCGGAGGCTCGGGCTGGTGTACCGGAAAGACAAGGCGCTGTCGAAAGCGGGCCTGGGCTTCATCCAGAGCGTGATGGAGCGCGCCGGCTCCAATCCAACCCTGCTTCGGGAACCGGTGGAGCATGGGCGGGGCTAGGCGGCGGAGAGCGTCATGGACGAACGATCAAGTAGCGGGGTTTACAGGCACCACACGATCCTGACCGCCACGCGCGAGGGGACCGAGACCTTCAAGACGGTGGATGAGATGCCGGCGGTGCTGCGGGCCACGTGCCTGAAGGTATTGGACGGCCGGGACACGGCCACACTGATCATCGCCGACCAGCGCGGTCTGGACGCCTGGCGCGCGGCCCAGGAGCGGGCCCGTTTGGCCGAGGAGGCTCCGCCGGCGAAACAGGAGCAGCCCGCCGGCTGGCGCTTCCGGCTTTCGCTACCGGCGCGGATCAAGATACCGGAGCGGGTCTCGTGGCGGCTGGTGGCGGAACTGCTGTTCTGCGGCGCGGCCGGGCTGGCCATCTGGCTGCTGGCGCTGCGCTAGGGCAGGCGCCCGGTGACGCGCTTCAAGACAGAGGCGCGGGCGATGAGACGGCCGCCGGCGAACACCTGGAGTCCCTTGCCGCGGCCGAAGCGGCGGCCGTCGCGGTCCCACAGGATGGTCAGCTTGCGCCCGTGGTAGGGCACATCTTCCAGGCAGAACCAATTCCATGCGCCGGGCGGCAGTAGCGGATTGACGACTATTGTGCCATCGGCGCGCGGCCGCAGACCGGCGAGCCCGGTGATGACGAGATCGGCGAAGCCGGAGTGGTTGTAGTGGTCGCCGCGGGCGTTGAAGGTGCCTTTGCGGATCTTGCGGCCGCGGGCGTGCCATTCGCCGGTGAAGGGATTCAGATTCTCGTCGATGAAGGCCACTTTGCGGCCGTCGGGCAAGGTGAGCTGCTGGCTGCGGGCGTAGATGAGCAGGGTCTGGAAATAGTCGCCGGCGGTGATTCCGGGCCTGGGGTCATCGTTGAGGACGTTGGCCAGCGCCTTGAGGGTGACAGTGGTGGAGAAGGGCCAACTGGGGCCGTTCCACTGGCAGTCGTCACCGGATTCGGCGATGCGAAAGCCGGGGTGGCGGCGCTCGGCGGTGGTGGGGCCGAAGGGCGCGGCGAAGCCTTGCGGGTCCATCAGTTGCTTCCACGCGGCTTCGTAACCGCGACCAGGATCGGGCAGGTCAAAGAGCCAGGGCGTGTATCCGATCAACTCCCGGACACCAGCGGGCGCGCCGCTTTCGAGCAGCGTTTCGAAGAAGCCGGCGGCGGGGTTCCAGAGCTTTTCGAGTGTGAGCCGCTTGAGCGCGGCGGCCTTGCGCTGGTATTCAACGGCCAGTTCGGGCTTGCCCGCCAGATGCGCGATGCGGGCGATGGCGGCGGCGTTGCCGTACATGTAGCTGTTGATGGTGGGCCGGGCGTTCTTCACGCGCCGCCCGCCGGAGATAGACTCCTCCATGCCGTCGCGCACGTCGTACTGCCAGAAGAGGCCGCTGGGGAGCAGGCGGTCCTTCTCCCAGGTGGTGTAGTCGAGCAGGAGGGCATCGAGCAGCGAGAGGAGTTCGGCCTTGCGCCCGTCGGCGAGGTAGCGGTCGTAGACGGCGGCGGCGGTCCAGTTGGAGTACTGGTGATAGTGCCGCTGCAGGCCGCCCTGCGGGCCGGAGCGAAGCCAGAAGGCGAGGTACTGATCGAGGTAGGCGGGGTCGTTGAGCCAGCGGCCTTCGGCGATGTGGTGGCCGAGGGCGCAACTGATGGCGTTGTAGTCGGTGGCGTGGCCGACGGGGCGTAGGAACTCGGTGAGGATGAAGCCGGCGGTCGTGCGGCGGATGTGCTTACGGTAGGTCCACCAGCGGTAATACCAGGTGCGCTCCACGTCGGGATCGGGGCAGGTGAAGAAGGGGATGTTGTCCTTCATCCACGCCCAGGCCTGTTCGTCGGGGATGTAGGAGACGACGCCGGGGGTGGGGATGGAGTTGAAATCGTCGACGTAGTGGCGGAAGCTCTCGCGGTCCAGGGACGGCCTCTCGGACGCCGAAGCGCAAAGGATGGTGAAGGCGGAGATGAGAAAGTAGCGCACGATGTATCTCTAAAATACCGGGCCGGCTGCCCGCTGAAAAAGCGGGCAGCCGGCCGAACGCACGGATCATTGAGCCAGGGGGGTCAGAATGAAAAACGTGCGTTCAACTGGACGAGCCGCGCACCGCGGGTGGAGGTGAAGCGCCCGAAGTTAGCGGCATCAACGCCGGTGGAGATGCCGGAGAAGTTGGTGTGGTTGAATGCGTTGAGCATGTCGCAGCGGATCTGCAGGCCATACCGTTCGCGGAAGCGGAAGTTCTTCGACAGGGCCATGTCGATGTTCCAAAAGCCCGGGGCGCGCAGGGCGTTGCGGCCGATGGTGCCGGGGTGGACCGGCGCGCCTCCGGCGCCAATGCGCACCTTGGCGAAGGCCGCGGGGTTGAGGAACTGCAGCGTGGCCTCGGGATCGGCGGCATAGGCGTTGCCGCCGACGTAGTCGGGCCGGCTGCTGGCGTGGGTGGTGCTCTGGGTAACGTTGAGCGGGAAGCCCGTCTCGGCGGTGTAGATGCCGGCGAACTGCCAGCCGTCGAGCAGCGCCCTGGAGGCGGAGCCGGTGGAGCCGCCGGCCAGCTTGAGCAGCGGCAGCGTGTAGAGGAAATCGGTGTGGAAGTGGTGGCGGATGTCGAACGGGCTGGGGCCGCGATCGCCGCGGATGTTGTCGGTGTCCTGCGGCGGGTTGGGGTAGCCGAGGTTGGCAGCGTTGCTGTAGGACAGCGTGTTGGCGTACGTGTAGACGGCGCCGAGCTGAAGGTTGTGGCTCATGCGCTTGCGGAGAGTGTTCTGCCAGGCGTTGTAGTGGACGCTTTCAGACCCGTCGTAGTAGTTGAACTCGGAGTAGGTGGGGTAGGGCCGGGCGCCGGTGACGGCGTCCACGCGGTTGATCTTGCGGACGACGTTGGCGTGGACGGCGTGGTTGCCGTTGTAGGCGGATTCGAGCGAGAAGCCGGCGGGCAGCTCCCGAGAGACGCTGAGGTTCCACTGCAGGCTATAGGGCTGCGGGAAGTGGCGGCTGATGACCGTGCCGGCGATGGGTCCGCCGCCGCCCTTGACGAGCGGAAGGATGTCGTCGTTGGTGGTGGGGTAGCGGATGTTGTACTTCTGCGCTTCGGCCTTGCTGAAGGTGACGCGGTTGGGCTCGTCGATGGCGTTCTGGATGAGCTCCACCGGCCCGCCGAACTGGTTGTGCATGCTGGTGAACTTGCCGGCGCCGCCGCGGACAACGGTCTTAGGGTTGAGCGTCCAGGCGAAGCCGAGCCGGGGAGAGAAGTCGCCCCAGTTGGCGTCGTAGATGCTGGTGGGGTCGGAGAAGGGGCCGATGCCGAACGGGCCGGTGCGGTTGAACAGGCGGCCGGAATCCTCTCTCGGCACGGAAAAATGGTCGTAGCGCAGGCCGACGTTCAGCATGAAGTTGCGCGTGAGCCGGATGTCGTCCTGAATGAAGTAGCCGTTCACCCAGTTGTAGAGGTTGTAGGGGCGGACGCCGAAGCTGATGACGACCTGCGATGGGATGTTGGCGAACAGGTCGGCCGCGGTGGCGAACTTGAAATCGGGCAGGGTGACGTTGTTGCGGCCGGAGCTGTACACCTGGAAGAGGCCGCCGAGCTTGATGGAGTGGCGCCCGCGGTTCAGGGCCACCATCTCTTCCATGCTCCAGCTACTGCCGAGGTTTTCCATGATCTCCCCGTTGTTGCTGAAGCCAAGGTTGCCGGTGATGGCGCTGATGCCGAGCGAATAGATGTGGTCCAGCCGGGTGCGCTCGAAGCGGTTGTAACCGTAGCGCGTTTCCGCCGTCCACGAGGATGCCGAGTGGGTGTAGCTGGCCACGGCCTTGTCGGTCTTGACATCGAAAGTGCGCTGGTTGGCGGGGGAGACGCGCGGCGTGAGTTGGAAGGGGGTGTCGTGCGTGAAGCGGACGGAGAGGAAGTCGTTGTTGGAAACGATGTAGTCTCCGCGCACGCTGGCGTGGTTGCTGTCTTCTTTGCTGGAGGCGGCGCTCTGGTAGAAGCCCGTCACCGCGCCGGCGGCGTAGGGATTGGTCGGCAGCGGATAGGTGTCGAAGCACGCTTTCATGGCCGGGACAGCGGCCACGGCCAGCGCGCGGAATTCCGCAGTGGGGACGTTACCGTTGATGGAGCTGAAGGCACGGGAGCGGTAGCCTTCGTAGACGCCGAAGAAGAAGAGCTTGTTCTTGATGGCCGGGCCGCCGAGCGAGCCGCCGAACTGGTTGAAGGTGATCGGCGGGCGGGTGGCGAGGAACTGGTTGCGCGCGGCCAGGTCCTCCACGCGGTTGTTGAGGAACAGCGAGCCGGTCAACTCGTTGGTGCCGCTCTTGGTGATGACGTTGACGTTGCCCGACATGGTGGGGCCCGTCTCGGCCGGCGCGATGCCGCTGGTGACGTTCACCTCGCGGATGGCTTCCAGGCTGACGGCCTTGATATAGCCGATGGCGGCCATGGTCTCGTTTTCGCCGCTGCCGCTGGCCGCGGCGCCGTCCAAGGTGAAGCGGAAGCCGTCGGGCGGGAGCCCGTTGATGGCCACGGCGTTGTTGCTGACGGTGATGCCGGCGCCGAGGTTGAGCAGCGAAGACCAGTCGCGGTTGGCGGCCGGCAGCTCAGAGATGCGCAACTGGTTCACGGTGTGGTCCTGCTCGGCGTTGGCGGTGTTGATGAGGGGCGTCTCGGCAGTGACCGTGACGCTTTCCGTCATCTGGCCGAGAGCCAGGGCATAGGTGAGGCGGACCTCCTTGCCGGCGCCGAGTTCCAGGCCGGTGCGCCGCTCTTCGCGGAAGCCGGCGGCACGAATCACCACCGTGTATTTGCCGACCGGCAGGAACGTGAATGTGAACTCGCCGCCGGCGCTGGTGGTGGTCTGCCAGGTTGCGCCGGTCAGTTCGTTGGTCGCCGTAACCGCACCGGCGGCGACGGCGCTGCCCGAGGGGTCAGTGACCGTGCCATAGATGGTTGCCGTTGTGACCTGGGCGAGACAGAGCCCAGGCAGGAGCATGGCCAGTAGCAGAACAGCGAGCGGCCAGGATTTCACTGAAGACATGGTGATCCTCCCGAGGTTGGGGTGTTGAAGCAGGGAAATTGGGGCGGCGCTTCGCCCGGGGGCGGAGTCCGCATAAACATGCATCCATTGCATTCTATTCATCGAGGAACACAAGCCGGCTTTGTTGAAGGTCTTCATGCTTCCTCTCAGGTCAACCAGCGCGAAAGGCGCGCCGGAAACGGCTGGTCCACGGCTTCCGGCGGTGTCAGGAATCGATCCTGGGCGCCGCAGCAGGCATAGGCTGAGCGGGTCCAGGACAAATGGTCCGAGGTGGAGACCGGCTGGCGCAGGGCGCCGACCGGACTGGAAACGACCAGGCGGCGCGGGGCGAGGGCGCCGGCAAACTGGGGCAGGTCCCAGTGCGGGAAGATGCCGCGCACGAAGACGCCGGCGCCGTGGGAGTAGCGGTCACTGGAGAGCAGCGCGCGCCAGGAAACGAGGCCTTCGCGGCAGACGACCTTGCTGAGGCCAGGCTCCAACGCCGCGGCGCAGAGAACCCACGGCACCGCATCGCCCCAGGCGCAGACGGACAGCGGCGCGCGAGTCTTCAGCAACCCCGGCGCGGCGGCGGCGGCGCTGAGCACATCGAACACGCGCATGCCGAACAGGTCCTGGTCGAGCGACCAGGCGAGATAGGCCTGGCCGGTGGTGGTGTCGAACAGGTGCCCATAAGGCTTGACCGCGGCCGCGGGCTGCTGCCAGGCGATGCCGCGCGGATTCAGGCAGAGGACGGGGAAGCCGGCGGCGGCGAGAGCGCGGGCCGCGGGCTCCACCTGCGTGCGCCCGCGAGTAGCAACCAGCAGGACCGGACGAGGCCGGGCGGCGCCGGAGTTCGGCCGGTAGGCGATTGCGTCGAGAACCACGCCGGGCTCGGAATCGATCTCGCAGGATTCGACGAAGAGCCCTTCCTCTTGCGCCGAAGCGGCGACACGGAAGCGGGCCGGTGCGGATGGGAGATCGATGCGCAGCAGGCGGGGAAGCCGCCTTCGCAGGTCCTTCTGGAAGGCGGCCAGGTCCGGCCTGGTTATTGGGAGGAGCCGGGCATCGTCGATGGCGGCGGCCCGCGCCGCAATGTGCGCGAAGAGCGTTTCACCTTTGCCGGCTTCGCGCAGCGAGCCTTCAGGCGTCACGTGCAGGTTCGCCGGCGGCTCAGGCTGGCGGCCGGACTCGGCTGCGGGACCGGGCCGGCCGAGGAGCCAACGCGAGCACCAGTCCGCGGTGGCAAGACGCAGCTTCGCAGTCCAGGCGTGGCGCGCCTTGGCTTCCGCGGTCTCGAAGCGCGCGCCGGCGTTCAGGAGTTCGTAGCGGGCGCGGATGTGGGCGGCGCTGCGGTTGAACGGCTCGGCGTACTCTTCGATCAATGCCAGCAAGGGCCGCGGCGCGATGGCGGCGTGCATATCGCAGGTGTCGATGCCGTAAACGGCGGCGGGGAAGAGGTTCTGCTCGGCGTCGGGCACGGGCGGCGAGCCGTCGGAGCGAAGGGTGACCGGCCAGCGGTGCGCGGTGCCTCCCTCGTTGATGACGGCGCAGGCGAGGCGCTCGTCCACGCAGGCCAGGAACATAGTAAGCGTGCCTCCGCCGGAGTGCCCGGCGCAGGCGATCTTCCTCGCGTCCACATCGGGGCGCATGAGCAGGTAATCGATGGCGCGCAGGCCGTCCTGCACCATGTAGCCGGTGAGCGAGTCGCCGAGCAGCAGGAGGAGATGGCCGGCCATGGAGTGATCGTCCACGCTGCGCAAGCCTTCCTCGTTCGCGCCCAGAGTTCGGTTCCAGTAGTTCCGCCGCTCGCCCTGGCCGGGAGGATCGTAGGCCAAGACGATCAAGCCCTGCAGCGCCAGATCGATGTAGGCCAACTGGTAGTCCGGATGCATGCGCGCCAGTTCGTAGTGGCCGCAAGGCGAGAGCACGGCCGGGAACGGGCCTGGGCCCGGGGGCACGTAGACGTTGGCCGTGACCCACAAGCCGGGGCGGCTTTCGAGCAGCAGCTTTTCGATGCGGTAGCCGTCGCGCTGCAAGATGCCGGTGATTTCGGCGCGGAGCGGCGCGGGCGGCGGGAGCGGGCCGAGCATCTCGCGGACTTTGCTGCGCACGTCGCGGTTGCGGGCTTCGAGTCCGGCGGCAGTGCGGATGGCGTCGCGCTTCGCGTCCCACTGCTTCGCCATCGCATCCACGCGGGCGGTGAGGAAGGCGGTCAGGCCCTGCCTGGACAGGGGAGCAGAGAGCACAGGCATCCGCGCCAGCAGCGGGGCCGGGGCGGCGGCGAGGAATGCTCTGCGTTCCATCTTCTGCATCATTTGTGGGAGCGGACCTCTATGCGGCGCCCTTGGGCGTGCTCCAATGGGCGCGGTACTGCCGGCCGAGCAGCGCGTTGGCTTCCTTGTCGCCGGGGATCGACTCGGTCTTCGCGTCGTAGCGCAGCGGGCGGCCGGTGCGGGCCACGACGTTGGCCAGGTGGCAATGCAGCGCGGAAATGCGGCCGATTTCGATTTCGGCATTGGGGGCCTGGCGCGAGCGGACACACTCGATGAAGTTGTGGGTGTGGGTGTCGGAGACCTGCTCCTCTTCCTTGTGCACGAGCTTGCCGGAGCGGTCGAAGACGCGGTAGCCGTTGACGCGGTCGGACTTGCCGATCTCCACCATGCCGTCGGAGCCGTACACGGCGACGCCGTTCTCCACGCCGTGCATGGCGTAGGGGCTCCAGATGCGCATCTCAAAGATGAGCATCTTGCCCGGGTAGGAGAAGGTGATGGTCATGGTGTCGGGCGTCTGCTGGTCGTCGTCGAAGAAGAGCTTGGCGGCGGAGCCGGTGACGTCGTGGGGGTGGTCGACGCCGAGCGCCCAGCGGGCCTGGTCGAGCTGGTGGGCGCCGTCGTTGCCGGCGTCGCCGGTGCCGTAGTTCCAGTTCCAGTGCCAGGTGTAGTGGAAGCGGTTTTCGTTGAAGGGCAGCGCGGGCGCGGGGCCGATCCAGGTGTCGTAGTCGACGCCGGCGGGCACGGGCGAATCCGGCCGGTGGCCGATGCTCTTGCGCAACTGCACGTCCCACGCCTTGGCCATCAGCACGCGGCCGATCCTGCCGGCGTGGATCAGCTCGATGGCGCGCTGCGTGGTGGGGCGGGAGCGCGCCTGCGTGCCGTGCTGCACGATGCGCTTATTGCGGCGCGCGGCCGCGACGACGAGGCTCGCTTCGCGCGCGTTGTGGGCGCAGGGCTTTTCCAGATAAACGTCCTTGCCTGCATCGCAGGCCAGGATGGCGGCGGGCGCGTGCCAGTGGTCCGGCGTGGCGATGGCCACCGCGTCGATGGACTTGTCGTCCAGAACGCGGCGCAGATCGGAGTAAGTCTTCGGCGTCTTGCCGGTCTGCTTGACGACGCCCGCGGCGACCTGCGCCAGCACCGAAGAGTCCACGTCCACCAGCGCTCCGATGGACACGTTGGGCACGGTGGCAAAGGAGCCGGCCAGCGCCTTGCCGCGGCCGCGCAGGCCGATGATGGCGATGTTGACGCGATCGGCGGCCGGCCGAAGCTTGGGCGCCGCGGCCAGCGCGGCGGCGGAAGAGCCCAGGAAGTAGCGGCGATTCATGTCATTTCTCCTTTGCGAATTCGGCAGCGAGGCGCGCCGCCAGTCCGGCCGGCAGCGCGCCCGGGTGGATGGCGACGCGATAGCGGAAGACCACCGTCGCGCCGGCGGGCACGGTGAAGCTGCCGTCGCGCGTCTTGTCCTTCATGAAATCGTGCTCGCCGAAGGGGTTCGCGGCGCAGAGGCCGTAGTTACGGGCGTGCCAGAAGGCGGGATACTTGGGATTGGCGGGATGGTCGAAAAGGATCGCCCCGGCTCTTTCGCCGCCGACGGCGGTGGTGTAATCCACCCAGGCGGCGCGCTTGCCCCACACCTGCTTCGTCCCCTGCAGGCCTTCAGAGTTGGTGATGACGGCGCCGCGGTCTTCGCGGAACTCGTCGCGGAAGCGGATGCCGAGCGCGCCTTCCTCGGTGTCGCCGAACTTCAGGGGCGCGTCCCGGGGAGCGTGCACGGTGATGCGGATGTCGACGATACGGAGTTCGCCTTCTGCGCGAAACCGGAACGACTGTTCCATGGCGCCGAGCACCTTACCGCCGGGGGCGGCGAGACGGAAGCGGCCGGAGACGGTATCGCGCGACGTCTTCGGCTGGCCGTCGATGACGATGCGGCCGGTTGTTTGAGGGCCCTTGTCGCGCCAGAAGTCCACGCCGTTGAGATCCCCGTGGGCATACCAGAGGCCGTGGTGCCAGATGTGATCCTGGCTCTCGCCTTCGATCTTTTCCAGGGGATAGCCGCGCGTGATGGCAAGGCCGGAGGCGGCGCGCAGCGGATGCAGAAACGGTTGCGGCCAATCCGGGCCGTAGTAGAGATTGGAGAATGGCCGGCCGGCGAGGGAGATTTCGATGCGTCCCGGATGGCGGACGAAGGAGACGGCCTCGCTTGCTGCCAGCAGCCGGATTGTGCAAAGCAAGAGAACAAAGTTTCGGAATACGAAAATCATTTCGCTAATCTCTGAAGAGAACGTATCACCTGGTTTGCTTGAGGTCAACTTGAAAAATGCCGCTTTGTGACAGTATGGCCATCCATTGACCGGCCGCGAGGAGAGTGATAGGCTCAACTTGCGAAGTCTTTTTCGTATTCCGAAGCATGCCCCGCGCCAAGAAGCAGAATCAAGAGCCTGCCCGGCCGCCCGCCGAAGCCAAGAGCCTCGTGCTGTCGCTGGCGAAAGGCTTCCGCGTGATGGAAGTGTTCCAGCCACAGGAGCCGGAGCTGACGATCTCTGAAATCTCCGAGAAGGCCGACTTGGATGTTGGAACGACCTTCCGGCTGGTGAAGACACTGGTCATGCTCGGATATCTGCGGCAGGTTCCGGAGACGAAGAGGTACTGCCTGGACTGGAAGGTGCTCGACCTGGGTTTCAACGCCATCGGCCGGATGGACCTTCACGCGGTGGCGCGGCCCATCCTGCGGTCGTTGGTGGGACGCATCAATGAGGCCGCCAGCCTGGCGGTGCTGGACGGGGCGGAAGTGGTGTACGTGGAGCGCGTCCAGTTCGGCTTGGGCCGGCTGGGCATCACGCAGCGCATCGGTGCGCGAGTCCCGGCCTACTGCACGGCGGTGGGACACGCGATTCTGGCGCACTACCCGGTGGCGGACCGGCTGCGCCTGCTGAAGATGCGCGAGCGCGTGAAGCTCACGCCGAACACTCCGGTGTCGATCGCCGAAATCGAAGCCCGCCTCAAGCAGGTGCGGAACCGGGGCTACGCGCTGTCGGACCAGGACACGGTTCTGGGCGTGCGGGTTATAGCAGCGCCGGTCCTCGACCCGGACGGCCACCCCTGGGGCGCCGTCAGCGCGGCCGCGCCTTCCTTTGTCTGCACGCTGGATCAGTTCGTTGAGCAATCGAGCACGCTGGTCATGGATGCGGCCCGGACTATCGGCAAGGTCTTGCGGGTGTCGGGATCCGCCGTGAATGCGTAGCGCAGCGAGGGAACAGGAATTGGAACAGCGAATCGGGATCGTCGGCTTGGGCCTGGTGGGCTCGGCGCTCAGCGGGAGGCTGCTGGAAGCCGGATATCGGGTGACGGGATTCGACATTGTGGTGGAGCAGGCAAACCGCCTGGCGGCGGCCGGTGGCGCGGCGTGCGAATCGGCGGCGGCGGTGGCTGCGGCCGAGGATACCGTCCTCTTGAGCCTGCCGACGCTGGCGGTCTCGAAGACGGTGATCGAAGAGATGCTTCCGTGCTTGAGGCCGGGCATGATTGTCATCGACACGACGACGGGCGGCCCGGAAGAGAGCGCGGCGCTCGCAGAGACGCTGGATGCGAGAGGCGTGCACTACGTGGAGGCGCTGATCGGCGGCTCCAGCAGCCAGGTGCGGACCGGCGAGGCGATGCTGATGGGCGGCGGGGAGGCGGCGGCCTGGCGCCGCTGCGAAGGCCTGTTCCGCGCCTGCTTCCGCGAGGTCTTTTACCTGGGCGCCTGCGGCACGGCCACGCGCATGAAGCTCGTTCTGAACCTGGTGCTCGGCTTGAACCGCGCCGTGCTGGCGGAGGCGCTGGCGTTTGCGGATGCCTGCGGGCTGGACCCCGCCGGCGCTCTGGAGATCCTGAGGTCGAGTCCGGCGTATTCGCGCGTCATGGACACGAAAGGCAGCCGGATGGTGGAAGGCAGGTTCGAGCCCGAGGCGCGGCTCACGCAACACTTGAAGGACGTTCGCGTGATCCTGGATCTCGGCGGAAGGAGCGGCGCGAAACTGCCGCTTTCGGCGCTACACCGGGAGCTGCTGGAAGAGGCCGAGCGAGCCGGCTATGGCGCCTACGATAACAGCGCCATCATCTGCGCCTTCCGCAACGGGAGCAGGCCGTGACCGGCGCGCGGGTTCTCGACCTGGCGGTGATTCTCGCCTACCTGATCTTCATGGCGTGGCTGGGAGTCCGCTTCTCGCGGAAGCAGAAGACCACGGAAGATTTCTTCGTAGCGAAGCGATCCGTGCCTTCCTGGGCCATGGGACTTTCGCTGCTGGCCACGCTGATCAGCAGCGTCACGTTCATCGCCTACCCGGGCTCGGCCTATTCGAAGGATTGGGCCAACCTGGTGCCGGGCTTCCTGGTGCTGGGCGTGCTGCTGCTGGTGGGCTCCGTGATCATTCCGTTCTACCGGCACGTGGTGGGCATGAGCGCGTACGAGTACTTCGAGAAGCGATTCGGCCGCCCGGCGCGCGTTTACGCGTCCATCGCGTTCTCGCTGGCCCATTTCTCCAAGATGGGATTCGTCTTCTACCTGATGGCGCTGACGGTGAACAGCATCACGGGCTGGAGCCTGGACTTGGTGGTGTGCGGCGTGTGCGCCGTGATGGTGCTCTACACGGTGAAGGGCGGCATCGAGGCCGTGATCTGGACCGACGTCGTGCAGGCCTTCATCACCTGGGCCGGCGTCATCGTGTGCCTCTGCTTCCTGCTCTTCCTGCCGCCGGGCGGACCGTCGGCGGTCTTCCATCTCGCCTCCGAGCAGGGCAAGTTCAGCCTGGGCCGGATGCAGCTCGACTACACCAGCGCAACCATCCCGGTGCTGCTCGTGTACGGCTTCTTCTGGTACCTGCAGCGCTACACGGCGGACCAGACAGTGGTGCAGCGCTACCTGGTGGCGAAGTCGGACCGCGGCGCGCTGAGAGGCGTGGCGCTGGGCGCCGTGTTGTGCGTGCCCATCTGGGCGCTGTTCATGCTGATCGGGACGTGCACGTGGGCGTTCTACAAGCTCACGGGAGAGCAACTGCCGGGCTACATCAACAAGGCGGACCAGATCTTCCCGCACTTCATCGCCACGCACCTGCCGGCCGGCTTCGCTGGTCTGTTCATGGCTTCGCTGATGGGCGCTTCGATGACGATGCTGGCCAGCGACCTGAACTGCCTGGCGGCGGTGGGCGTGGAGGACTTCTACCGCTCGCTGCGGCCGCAGGCCACTGACCGGCAGCGTCTGCGCATGGCGCGGATCCTCATCGTGGTGGTGGGGGCGCTGAGCGCGGCGACGGCGCTGATCCTGGCCCACGCGAAGGGCAACGCGCTCTCCATGTGGTTCGCCGTTTCGGCGATCGTGTCGGGCGGCCTGGCCGGGCTGTTCCTGCTGGCCTTTCTTTCGCGGCGCGCCAATCCACGCGGCGCCTACCTGGGCATCGCCGCCAGCCTGCTTTTCACGCTGTGGGCCGTGCTGACGAACCGCAGGATCGTGGATCTCGGCCCGCTGAACTACCGCGGCGACGATCTCACCATCGGCGCGCTGGGCCACATGGTGCTGTGGGCCGTGGGCTACGCGGGCAGCCTGCTGTTCCGCGGCAGCACCGGCAAGCAGCAGGACATGACCGTGTGGGCGTGGGTCAGGGACAGGAAGGCCCGCGCTGAGCAGTTAGTTCCAGACCGGCACGCCTAGCTCGGCGAAGCGCGCGGCGCCGTTCAGAAAGTGCGCCGTGATCCAGAACACCGTCCACGCCTCGTGATAGCCGCCGCGCATCTCGGAGAACTCCACGTCGGGGCCGCGCTGCGCGTAGTTGGTCTGCTGGAGTTGCTCGCCCTGGCCGCCCTGCGGGTCGATCAACTGCCCGGCGGAACGGTACATGACGAGGCCGAGCTTCCTCAAATCCTCGCGGCCGTCGATCTGGCCGAGGCGGTAGACGTCTGGCGCCGTGAGCGCACCCCACACGTCGAGGTGCTGGTTCTGCACGGAAACCGACGTCCAGCCGCGCGTGCGGACGCGATGGTCGGCCAGACGGCCGGCGGGCATCGGCACGTCCCACACGTAGGTGTAGGTGAGCATGACGTCGGCCGCGTGGCGCGCCCAGGCCAGATGCTGCGGCGAACGGGTCAGCTCGTAGAGTTCGAGGAAGCCGGAGAAGGCGAGCGCCGCGCCCTCTTTGTCTTCGCAGGACGCGTCCGACGTGCCGCCCCAATAAGGCTCGCGCATGGAGAAGTGCCGCCCGGCGTAATGCTGCGCGGCGGCCAGAGCCGCCTTGCGGTACAGCGGGCTTTGCAACAGCCGGGACGCCTTGACCAGCGGCGCCAGCAGCGAGGCTTCGTTGGTGGATTTCGGATGCCAGCCGGCCGACAGGATGCGGGCCGCATGAACGTCGCAGGCGTGGCGCAGGAACGCTTCCCACTTCGACGTGTTCAGGCCGCGCGCCCGCCCGGCGGCGATGGCGCGGGCAAACGAGAGCATGGCCTGGCCCTGGTTGAGCAGTTCGGCGTTGTACCACTCTTTCTTGCTGAGGTCGTACCAGGTGTGGAAGCCGCCATCGTAGAACTTCGCGGCGGAGAGAAAGTCGAGCGACTTCTGAACGTAGCCGAGCGCCTTCGGATCCTTCAGCCCCGGGGCGAGAATCTGCAGCGCATAGCCGAGCGCCTCGGCCTGCCCGGTCCAACCCATGACGCCCTGCGGGCGGTCGACGTACTTCTGGAAAATGCTGTAGTCGGACGTTTCGCGCCAGCGCGTGAGGGCGTAGCGATACTTCGCGCGGATGATGTCGGGCATCGACGGCAGGTCGCCGGCGAAGAAAGGCTGGAAGAGTGCGATGGAACTCCGCACGGGACGCTGGAAGGCGGAGCCTTCGCGCTCGACGGGGAACGCATCGAGGTAGAACGACTTCTCCACCACGCCTTCCGGCGCCACGTTCAGCCACGCCTGGTCGTACGGGGAGAAGCCGCGCTGAACGCCTTTGATGACGGAGCGCCGGCCGTTCGACGCGCATGGCCCTGAGAGCAGCGTGAGTTCCGGCGCGCCCTGTTTGGACACGAAGCCGAGCGACCACCACTGGTCCGGACGGTTGCCGTAGGGCGTGGGAGAGGGGACGGTGTGGAGCGCCGCGCCCCACAGCTTTGCGCTGCGCTTCAGCTCCAGCGAGGCGAAGGGCATCGGGTAGCGGTGCTCTTCGTACAGCGACTCTTCTCCGGGCGCGCCCGT
>DAHVTI010000390.1 GCA_027324255.1 Bryobacterales bacterium
TTACTCCACGCGGTAGTTGGGCGCTTCCTTCGTGATGATGACGTCGTGGACGTGGCTTTCTTTGAGGCCGGCGATGGAGACGCGGAGGAACTCTGAGCGCTGCTGGAGTTCGGGGATGGTGGCGCAGCCGGTGTAGCCCATCCCGGAGCGGAGGCCGCCCACCAGTTGGAAGACCAGCTCGGCGAGGGGGCCCTTGGCGGGGACGCGGCCCTCGATGCCTTCGGGGACGAGCTTGCCGCCGCCCTCCTGGGCGTAGCGGTCGCTGGAGCCCTGGCTCATGGCGCCGATGGAGCCCATGCCGCGGTAGGACTTGAAGGTGCGGCCCTGGTAGAGGATCATTTCGCCGGGGCTCTCGTCGGTGCCGGCGAACAGCGACCCGATCATGACGGAGTCGGCGCCGGCGGCGATGGCCTTGGTGACGTCGCCGGAGTATTTGACGCCGCCGTCGGCGATGAGGGGGACGCCGGTGCCGCGGCAGGCGCGGGCGCACTCGGCGATGGCGGTGATCTGGGGGACGCCGGCGCCGCTGACGACGCGGGTGGTGCAGATGGAGCCGGGGCCGATGCCGACCTTGACGCCGTCGACGCCGAGGGCGATGAGGTCGCGCGCGCCTTCGTAGGTGGCGACGTTGCCGGCGATGACGTCGACGCCGGGGAAGTTGCGCTTGATGGCGACGACGGCCTGGAGAACGCGCTCGGAGTGGCCGTGGGCGGTGTCGACGACGAGCACGTCCACCTTGCGGCTGACGAGTTCCTGGGCGCGTTCGAGGAAGTCGCCGGTGGCGCCGATGGCGGCTCCGGCGCGGAGGCGGCCCTGGGCGTCCTTGGCGGCGTTGGGATATTTGCGCTTTTTCTGAATGTCCTTAACGGTGATGAGGCCCTTGAGCGCGAACTGGTCGTCGACGACGAGGAGTTTTTCGACCCGGTGCTTGTGGAGCTCTTCCTGGGCCTGTTCGAGGGTGGTGCCGACGGGAACGACGTAGAGCGGGTCCTTCGTCATGACGTCGCGGATGGGCTGATCGAAGCGGGTTTCGAAGCGGAGGTCGCGATTGGTGAGGATGCCGACGAGGCGGTTGTCCTTGACGACGGGGACGCCGGAGATGCGGAAGCGGCGCATGATGTCCTGCGCCTCGTAGATCTTCTGATCGGGATCGACGGTGACGGGATCGACGATCATGCCGCTTTCAGAGCGTTTGACGCGGTCGACCTCCTCGGTCTGCTTGTCGATGGGCATGTTCTTATGGATGATGCCGATGCCGCCCTGGCGGGCCAGCTCGATGGCGAGGTGGCTTTCCGTGACGGTGTCCATGGCGGAGCTGAGGATGGGGATGTTGAGGGAGACGTTCCTGGTGGCCAGGGTACGGGTATCGGCCTCGGCAGGCACGATGCCGCTGCGCGCGGGCTTCAGGAGGACGTCGTCAAAAGTGAGGCCTTCAAGGAGAGACTCGGGCAGCATGATTTCCTCTTATGGTAGCAGAGCATCCGGAGGTGGTTTTCATTGAGTTTTCACAATGGGGAGGATGATCTGAGAGGGGAAATGGGGGCCGTGGCGGAGCTGCTGGCTGGCGGTTCGAATTTCCTTCTCGCCGGCCTGGGGGCGACCGGTGTTGAGGTTGCGGTCGTACTTGGGAAAGTTGCTGGAAGTGACTTCGAGGCGGAGGCGGTGGCGGGGGAGGAAGGCGGCGGCGATGGAGCCGAGATCGATTTCGATGCGCTCGAACTGGCCGGGCTGATAGGGGACGACGCGTTCGACGCCCTGGCGGTAGCGGAGACGGAGGATGCCATCGCAGAGGATGCGGGCGGGGCCGGCGGGCTCGACGTCGACCAGCTTGGCGGTGAAGTCGGTATCGGGGGCGGAGGTGGAGACGAAGAGGACGGCGCGGACGGGGCCGGCGATTTCGAGTTCGTGGTGGAGGGGAGCGGAGGTGTAGACGAGGACGTCGCGGCGGCCTTCGACGGGGCGCTGGTCGAAGGGGCCCCAGGGCATGACTTTGGCGGAGCAGCAAAGGGCGCCGCCGAGCGTGGGGACGGCGTTGCGGGGGTTGTAGTCGTAGAAGTCGGAAGAGTCGGATTTGGGCTGGGCCCAGAGGAGGCGGCCGTCGCCGTTGAGGGAGTTGGCGCCGGCGGTGGAATCGAGCCAGGCGGGGGTGGGGGTGTGGCCGGGCGGGGGCCAGGAGGGGCTTTCGCGCCAGACGCTGCGGCCCAGGACGAAGTAGTGGACTTCGTTTTCGGGGGGAGGGGCGGAGCCTTTCACCCAGGCGTCGAACCAGTCGGCTTCAAGGCGGCGGAGCGGCCTGGCGGCATCGGGGCCGAAGTTGGCCTGGGGCATAGCGGGGCTGAGGTTGTGGCCCCAGGGTCCGACGAAGATGCGGGTGGGGCGGCCGGCGGCGCGGAGAAGGGACCACATGTCGAGGTCGGAGGACGAATAGACGTCGTACCAGCCGGAGAAGATCTGGACGGGGACCTGGACGCGGGCAATGTGGAGGCGGGTGCTGAGGGCGCGCCAGTAGTCGTCGTAGGAGGGGTGGTCGAGGACGGATTGGAAGAAGTCGAGGACGCGGCCGGCGAGGAGGCGGTCAGCGCGGCGGAGGGGGAGGTAGGTGACGAGTTTCTGGAAATCGGCGACGGGCTTCTGGGGGGGCTTGTAGTTCTCGGCGAGCCAGCGCAGGCGGTGGCCGAGGCGGAAGGCGCCGCCGCGGGAGTAGTAGCGGTCGAAGTATTCATCGCCGCCGGAGACGGCGGGGGCGATGGCCTTGAGAGAAGGCGGAGCGGCGAGGGCGGTGCGCCACTGGGCGATGCCGACGTAGGAGCCGCCGAACATGCCGGCGCGGCCGTCGGACCATGGCTGGCGGGCGATCCAGGCGAGGGTGTCCTCGCCGTCGTTCTTTTCCTGGGTGAACTGATTGAAAGAGCCTTGGCTGTCGTAGCGGCCGCGGACGTCCTGGGTGACGACGGCGTAGCCGCGGTCGAGGAAGGCGCGGAGGCCGGGGGTGATTTGGGAGACCTTGCGGTACGGGGTGCGCTGGAGGGCGACGGGGAAGCTGCCGGCAGCGGCGGGGCGGAAGATGTTGGTGCAGAGACTGACGCCGTCGCGCATGGGTACCTTGACGTGGAGCGTGACGACGGCCTGGGCGAAGGCCACGGGGAGGCAGGCGAGCAGAAGGAGGAGGGCGCGCGGCATCAGAGCAGGCCTTTGCGGGATCCGAACAGGGCGGTGCCGATGCGAACGATGGTGGAGCCTTCCTCGATGGCGACTTCGAGGTCGTGGGACATGCCCATGGAGAGCTGGGGGAGGTTGTGGCGGTCCGCGAGCTGGCGGAGGCGGCGGAAGTAGGGGCGGGAAGGCTCGGGGTCGTCGGACCAGGGAGGCATGGTCATGAGGCCGGCGAGCCGGAGGGAGGGGCAGGCGCGGATGGCATCGATCAAGGCAGGCAGGTCTTCGGGAGCGCAGCCGTGCTTGGCTTCCTCGGGAGAGAGCTTGACCTCGATCAGGACGTCGAGGGGTTTGGCGAGTTCGTCGAGGCGGCGGGCGAGCTTGGAGGAATCGACGGTCTGGACGACGTCGAAGAGCTCGCCGGCGCGGCGGCTTTTGTTGGACTGGAGGTGTCCGATCAGGTGGAAGCAGGCGCCTGGAAGCTGACGGACGAGCGGGGCCTTGGCTTCGAACTCCTGGACGTAGTTTTCGCCGAACTGGCGGAGGCCGAGATCGTAAGCGGCGAGGATGGCTGAGGCGGGGAAGACCTTGGTGACGGCGAGGAGGGTGACTTCGCCGCGGCGGCGGCCGGCGCGGGAGCAGGCGTCCGCGATGCGGCTTTCGACGGCGGCGAGATTTTCGGCGAGGCCCGGATGCACTGTGAGGCCATTATAATGGGGCCGGTGCCTTTCTCTCGAAAGGCGGCCCGCGCGACGCCCGCCGCGGAGTTGCGCGAAGAGCTGGAGCGCTTTCTCGCCGGCTGCCGCCGACCCGTATTGATAGAGCCTGGAGAAGCGCCGTTTTCGCTGGCGGAAGCGAGCGAATACCGGCTGACGGAGCGGGCGGACTGCCTGCTGGTGGAGGCGTGGGACGAGGCGCGGAACCTGGCGCGGCGCGTGGTGCGGGTGGAGGAGAGAAAGACCGCGCGGCTGACGCTGGAGGTGTCGCGGTTCGGGGGCAGGAAGGGAACCATCACGCTGGCGGACAGCGACCGGGCACAGGCCGCGCCGGCCCTGCTGCGGGGAACGCGGGAGGTATTGAAGGAACTGCTGCGGAAGTGGCTGGCGCGGCAGTATCCGGGGTGGCAGGCGGCGGAGATCACGACAGGAATGGACCTGGAGCACACCCTCTCGCCGGCGTATCCGCGGGCGCTGCTGCGGCGCGGGACGAAGCGGCTGGCGGCGATGGCGGCGCCGGCGGGCGGGGCGGACGCGGCAATGACGTTCGCGCTGATCTGGATGGATTACGTGCGGAGGCGGGACCGGGCGGAGGTGGATGGGCTGGCGCTGTTCCTGCCGGAAGGGGAGGAAGGGAACACGCTGATCCGGCTGCCGCACCTGCGGGTGGAGGCGGCGGTGTTCCGCTACGGCGAAGATGGGCTGGAAGAGGCGGTGGACGCAAGCGACCGGGGCAACGTGGCGACGCACGTGGAGCCGTGGCGCGAGCCGCCGCCGGAGCCCGCGAACGAAGCGGAGCGGTGGCTGCGGGACGTGAGCCTGATGCCCGGCGTGGAGCGGGTGGCGGCGGCGCCGGGCGAGGTGAGCCTGCGGGTGAACGGGTTGGAGTTTGCGCGGTACGCCGGCGGGGCACTGCGTTACGGGATCGACCGGGAGCAGCGGGCGCGGGGCGTGGAAGAAGTGGAGGCGCTGGCGCGGGAGTTGGAGCGAATCCGGCACGCGGATGCGACGGAGGCGGGCCACGAGTGGGTGAGGAGAAATCCGGAGGCGTGGCTGGAGTCGCGGGTGCGGGCCGACGTGCGGCTGCTGGACGCGAGCCTGCTGCGGGAGCCGGTGTACGGGCAGGTGCCGGCGTTCGCGGGGCAGGAGCGGGGATTGATGGACCTGCTGGCGATCAGCCGGGCGGGGCGGCTGGCGGTGATCGAGGTGAAGGCGAGCGAGGATCCGCAACTGCCGCTGCAGGCGCTGGATTACTGGATCCGGGTGGCGCACCACGCGGCGGCGGGGGACTTCGGGGCCTGCGGATATTTCCGGGGGATGGAGGTGCGGCGGGAGGCTCCGCGGCTGCTCCTGGTGGCGCCGGCGCTGGGGTTCCACCCGACGACGGAGACGGTACTGGGATATTTCGGGCGGCACGTGGAAGTGGAGCGAATCGGGCTTGGCGTAGAATGGCAAAGGACGCCGCGCGTAGTGCTCCGCGTGGAGGGCGCGAGGCGGCCGGAGTGGGACTCCGGATAGAGGTTGGGATGGCCATGCGATTACTGAGCCAGGTGAAGGGGGCGCTGGCGCGCATCAACCCCGAAGAGATCCGGAACAGGGCGGAGCGGCAGCTGCGGATCCTGCTGCAGGCGCAGGCCAGCGCGGGCTACGCGGAGATGGAGGATTTCCTGGCGCCGGCGGACCTGTCGCGCGAGAAGCGGATGGAAGTAGCGCGGACGCTGGTGCGGGACTGCGACCGGCAGGCCTCGGGCCGTTTCACGCTGGTCTTCGCGGAACGGGGCACGGCGCTGCCGGCGGATTGGGAGGAAGGCAAGGACGCTTTCGTGTTCGACGCGGCGCACCCGGAGCGGCTGGTGCGCAGGGTGCTGGAAGGGCGCGAGGACCTGGACCTGGCGCTGGCGCGGCTGTTTCCGCCATTCCGGCGGGCGGTGGTGAAGGAGACAGTGCACAAGATCGCCGGGGAGAACGCGCTGTTCAGCATCATGACGGCGCTGCCGAACGTGATTCCGAGCCTGGCGGAGCTGCCTTGGATCGCCGGGGAGTTTGCGTCGGACACGGCGGTGCTGACGGCGAACCAGATCCGGATGGCGTTCCTGCTGGCGGCGGCGAGCGACCGGCCGGTGGGGTTCCGGGAGCAGCGGTCGGAGATCGGGTCCATCATCGCCGGGGCGTGGGGATGGAGAGCGGGGGCGCGGCAACTGGTGAGCAAGGTGCCGTTCGGCGGCGGGATTATTCCAAAGGCGGCGATTGCGTATGCGGGGACGTACGTGGTGGGGCTGTCGCTGGAGCGGTTGTACCGGGTGGGGTACGGGCTGACGCGGGACGAGCGGCACGAGGCGTATGAGGCGGCGTTCGAGCGCGGGCGGGAAGTGGCGGCGGGGCTGCTGGACCGCGTGAGGAAGAGATGAGGGCGGCGGCGCTGCTGCTGGCTGGAGTGGGATTGACGGCGATGGCGCAGGGGCCGCTGGTGGAAGGCAAGGCGGACAGCGCGGTGCGGGTGTTGATCTTCGAAGACCTGCAGTGCTCGGACTGCGCGGCGTTCCGCGCGATGCTGGACGGGAAGCTGCTCCCGCGGTATGGCAACAAAGTGGCGTTCGAGCACCGCGACTTTCCGCTGGCCAAGCACGCCTGGGCGCGGAAGGCGGCGGTGGCATCACGATATTTCCAGGGGCTGCGGCTGGAGACGGCGGTGCAGTTCCGGCAGGAGGCGATGAAGGCGCAGCGGCAGGTCAGCGCGGAGACGTTTGAGGGCTGGCTGCGCGGGTTCTGCGAGAAGCACGGGCTGGATGCGGAGAAGGCCTCGGCGGCGCTGGGGGATGCAAAGCTGGGCGCGCTGGTGGAGAAGGACTTTCAGGACGGCGTGGCACGCGGGATTGCGCGGACGCCGACGGTCCTGGTGAACGGGGAGCCGTTTATCGAGACGTTCACGTTCGAGGAGATCGCCAAGGGCATCGAGACGGCCCTGAAGGAGAACGGGATTCAATGAGCAGCGTTAGACCGGTGGCAATCGTGACGGGCGCTTCGCGCGGCATCGGGCGAGGGATCGCGCTGGAGCTGGCGAAGACGCACACGGTGGTGGGGACGTACCGCGGGCGGCGGGACGCGGCGGAGAGCCTGCGGGCGGAGTGCGGGGCGGACATCGTGCAGTGCGACATCGGGTCGGCGGCGGACCGCGAAGCCCTCATCGCACACGTCAAACAGGCCCACGGGCGGCTGGACCTGCTGGTGAACAATGCCGGCATCGCCCCGCGCGAGCGCAAGGACATCCTGGAGGCGACGGAAGAGATCTACGACGAGGTGCTCGACACCAACCTGAAGGGCCCCTACTTCCTGACGCAGCTTGCCGCCCGCTGGATGGTGGAGCAGGGCGCCGGGCGCATCGTCTTCGTGACGTCCATTTCGGCCTACACCGCCTCGGTGATGCGTGGCGAATACTGCATCTCGAAAGCCGGCCTGAGCATGGCCGTGCAACTGTGGGCGGCGCGGCTCGCGCCGCACGACGTGCAGGTGTTTGAGGTGCGGCCCGGGATCATCCGGACGGACATGATCGAGAAGGTGAAGGACGTCTACGAGGAGAAGGCCAGGGGCGGGCTGCTGCCGCAGGGACGGCTGGGCGACCCGGCCGACGTGGCGCGCCCGG
>DAHVTI010000402.1 GCA_027324255.1 Bryobacterales bacterium
GCGAGAAGGGAAGTCCAGGGGCAAGGGGTTGTGATCCAGAACTGGCGGCGACCGACCAGCGGGTCCTCCTGAACGGCCATGGCAATCAGGAGCGCCCAGACGGCTGGGACGATCAAGTTGCCCCAGCCCTCCGCCATGCCCGGCATCGAGTCCTCGCGCCAGCAGTCCATCCACACCAGGACACCGAGCAGCGTCTGGCTTGACGCGATGATCCACCACAGCCGGCGGGTGTCTTTCCTGAGGAAGTGTAGAGCCAGAAACACAGAGTCACCTCGAGATCTGTTCCGTTGGCGCCGTCGACGCCATGGCCAGCAGGATGGAGCGCAGGCTCATTCCCTGGTGCGTCACGTCCTGCGCGGCAGGGAAGCGGCCGCGGATCAGGTCCGGGCTCGCCTCCACGTGCCACGACGAATCGACGAAGCGGATGAGTTTGCCCGAGCCCTGAGGGCGCAACCACGTCTTGGGCAGGTCCAGCGGCATGGAGCGCGGTTCATCCAATGTGACCTCGACCTCCTGGAAGCGTGCCGTCAGCGCGCTGGTCTCCTCGGAGAACAACAGGCGGCCCTGGTTCAAGTACGCCACATGCGTGGCGAAGCTTTCGATCTCCGCCAGATCGTGTGAGGCCAGAAGGACGGCCGCATCGGGCGTTCGCTCCAGGATGCTTTCGATGAGTTGTTCGCGGACCAGCACGTCGAGGCCGCCGAAGGGTTCGTCGAGGACGATCAGGCGAGGCCGGTGGGCCAGCGCCGCGGCCAGCATGGCCTTCACACGCATGCCGCGGGACAGGCCGCTCAAAGGGCGGTCCACCGGGAGATCGTATTGCCGGACGAGCGCCTGCGCCTCCGTGTCGTCCCACGACGGGTACATGGGCCGGCAAAAAGCCAGGAAGCGGCCCACGGTCATGCCGCCGGGCAGTTGCCGGTTCTCTGAGACGTAGCCGATGGAGGCCAGTTCCCGTGGGCCGAGACGCGTGGACTCCGTGCCGAGAACGCGGCAACGGCCCGCCGTGGGCCGCAGGATGTTCATCGCGCATTGGATGGTGGTGGTCTTGCCGGCTCCATTCGCGCCGGTGAGCGCGAAGATGGCGCCTGGCGGCACCTCCAGATTCAATCCGTCCACCGCCGCCACGCGGCGGAAACGCATGGTGAGATTTTCGGTTTGGAGTACGGCATTCATGGCTGATTTGCTTTCGCGGCGGCGCGCTCGGGTTGGAGTCTGCGCCAGCGTTCCTCCACGGTTTCCTGAAGATCCTCCAGTGTCAGGCCCATCTTCATGGCCTCCACCACCAACTGGTCGACCTCCGGCCCGAGGACGCGGCCGCGGTCGTAGCGCCGGGCGGGAGCCGGTTGGCAGACGACCGTTCCGATGCCCGGCCGGACTTCCAGGAGTCCTTCCTGCGTCAGGGCCGCCACGACGCGTTGGGCCGTGTTGACGTGGATTTTGAGTTCCCGGCTGAGCGTCCGGACGCTGGGAAACGGCTCCCCCGGGCGCAGCCGGCCCGACATCATCGCCTTCTTTGCGGCGAATGCCACCTGCTCGTGGAGGGGGATGCCGGGCTGCAGGACGAGCCGGAACGGGATCACAAGTGTACTATGCCGCTTGTTACACCAAAATGCAAGATCAAAAACGTGCGGGGGCGGATCCTGGCCCTCGCGGCCATCGGTGCCTGCGGTATCGTGCAGGGATGAAGATCTACTTCGGCTTCACGGTGGCCGGCGACCGCGGCTCGCTCGACATTGCGCGGGCCATGGTGGCCGCCATGGAAGAGGCGGGGCACACCGTTCTGACGCGCCACCTGGTGGAGGACGGCGCCGCGCAAGCCGACAGGAGACTGTCTGCGTCGACCGTGTTCGAGCGGGACATGAGCTGGCTGCGGGAGTGTGACGTGTTCGTGGCGGAGGTGAGCGGTTCTTCGTTCGGGATCGGTTATGAGGCCGCGTATGCGCTGACGGCGCTGGAGAAGCCGGCCATTCTGTTTTACCGGCGGGAACTCGCCGCGCGGATCTCGTTACTCATCACCGGCAACACGCATCCGCGCTGCCGGTTGGTGGCCTACCAGGGGCCGGAAGAGGCTGTCGGCGCCTTGCGCCTGGAACTGGCGCAGTGACAAAGAAAAAGGGCGGCCGGGGTGGGCCGCCCGATTGCTGAGTTGTCGGGGGAAGGCTAGGAACGTTGTCCCGCCAGCACGCCGCGCATGTAGGAGAAACTGCGGTGCATGCCGAGCAGCGGGCTGTCGGCGTTGATCTCGTATTCGAGGTGCACGGTCCCCTGATAGTTGATCTTCTTGAGCAGCGTGAAGATCTGGGGGATGGGCATGACGCCGTCGCCGCAGTCGACCTGGCTGTCGCGGTCCATCAGGTTGCGCAGGTCCTTCATGTGCATGTCGAGCAGGCGCGGCCCGGCGGCCTCAATTTCCTCGAGCACGTTCTTGCCTGTACGCGTGGTGTGGCCGACGTCGATGCAGACGCCGATGCGCGGGTCCATGTTCTTGATGACCTTCAGCGCGTCGGACGGGGCGGGGAAGTTCTTGTCCTCGGGGCCGTGGTTGTGGATGGCGATCTTGATGTCGTACTGCTTGGCGAACTGCTCGACGGTGGGCATGATCTTGGCGGTGGTGCCGATGTTCATCATGGGGAGGCCGAGCGCCTTGGCGTAGTCGAAGTAGGACTTCACGTCGGCCGGATCGTCCTTCAGCATGTAAACCGTGCCGCCGCCGGTGAGCGTCAGCCCGCCCTTGGCGAACTCGCCTTTGGCACGCGCCAGTTCCTGCGGCGTCGAGCGGTAGAGGGCGTGGAACTCCTTGATGGTGAGCAGCGTGATGCCTAGTTCCTTCGTATACTTGATGCACAGGCGGCGCCCGAATTCGCGGAACGAATAGCTGGCGATGCCCAGTCTGACTTCGCCCGGTCCGGGCGCGGCAGCGTTGGCCAGGGGGACGGCGGCCGTGGCAGCCACCGCGGCCGGAACGCCCTGCAAGAAATTTCTACGGCTTGATTCGGAGAACATGATCCGATGATATATCAGTTTCCAGCGCGGCTCGCAATGGCCGCCATCTTTGCGCTTGCTTCCGCCGCGGCGGCGCCGCCCGGAGTCGTCATCGATCACTGCCCGCAAACGACGGGACAGTACATCGGCTCGCCCTCTATCGCGATCCTGCCGGACGGGCGCTACGTGGCCTCGCACGATTTCTTCGGCCCGAACTCGGGGCAGAGGACCGGAGCGCTGTCGCGCGTCTTTCAGTCGCGGGACCGCGGCAAGACCTGGCGGATGGTGTCCGAGGTGCAGCCGGCGTTCTGGTCCACGCTCTTCGTGCACAAGGGCGCACTCTACATGATCGGCACCACCTACGAGTACGGCAACGCCGTCATCCGGCGCTCCACCGACGGCGGCGCGACGTGGACCACACCCGCCGACGAGAAGACCGGCCTGTTGTTGCGCGGCCAATTCCACTGCGCGCCGCAGCCGGTGACCATCCACGACGGCCGCCTGTGGCGGGCGATGGAAGACGCCGAGGCCGGCGGCGGCTGGGGCGATCGTTTCCGGGCCTTCATGATGTCCGCGCCGGTGGACGCCGACCTGCTCGACGCGGCCTCCTGGACATCGTCGAACCACCTGGGGCGCGACGCCTCGTGGCTCGACGGAAAGTTCCGCGCCTGGCTGGAAGGCAACGCCGTGGTGCTGCCGGACGGCAGCGTCGTCGACATGCTGCGTGTGGACGTGCCGCAGGGCGGGCTCGCCGCCGTGATCCGAATCTCGGCCGACGGCAAGACCGCTACCTTCGACCCGGCCACGGGGTTCATCCCCTTCCCGGGCGGGGCAAAGAAGTTCGTCATCCGCTACGACGCCAAGAGCCGGCTCTACTGGGCGCTCTCCAACTACGTGCCCGAGAAGCACAAGGGGCCGCGCGCCGCCAGCATCCGGAACACGCTGGCGCTGATGACCTCCCCCGATGCCATGCACTGGACCGTGCGCTCCACCATCCTGTACCACCCGGACACCGAGAAGCACGGCTTTCAGTACCCGGACTGGCAGTTCGACGGGAAGGATATCGTGGCTGCGGTGCGCACGGCCTTCGACGATGAGGCCGGCGGGGCGCACAACGCGCACGACGCCAACTTCCTGACCTTCCACCGCATCAAGAACTTCCGCAAACTGGCCTCGAAGCGGTAGGGAACCATGCTCCGCGCCACGGCCCTGTTTCTCATCGCCGCTGCCTCCGCGGCGGCGCAGGCGCCGGACTGGCGGCTGCTGTCGAACGGGCTGGTGATTCCCGACGAGTCCTACGCCGACCAGCCCTACGTCGTGAAGACGGCCGACGGTGCGTGGCTGTGCGTGATGACCACCGGCGCGGGGGCGGAAGGCGCGGGCGGGCAGCACGTGATCAGCCTGCGCTCGACGGATCGCGGCAGGACGTGGGAGAAGCCCGTGGATGTGGAGCCGGCGTCCGGCCCTGAGGCCTCTTATGCAGTGGCGCTGGCGGCGCCGTCGGGCCGCATCTACGTCTTCTACAACCACAACGCGGACAACGTGCGACAAGTGGCCGGCGACCGGCCCGCGTATCGCGACGGCATCAACCGCCGCGTGGACAGCCTGGGGCACTTCGTTTTCAAGTACTCCGACGACCACGGCCGCTCCTGGTCCGCCCGGCGCTACGACATCCCGCAGCGCGATTTCGAGATCGACCGCCGAAATCCTTACGGCGGAAAGTTGAAGTTCTTCTGGAACGTTGGCAAGCCGTTCACGCTGCGCGGCGCGGCCTATGTTCCGCTGCACAAGGTGGGCGGGTTCGGCGAGGGTTTCTTCACCTCGAGCGAGGGGGTGCTGCTGCGCAGCCCGAACCTGCTGGAGGAACGCGACCCGGAGGGGATCCGGTGGGAGACGCTCCCGGAGGGTGACAAGGGCATTCGAGCGCCTGAGGGCGGTGGGCCGATTGCTGAAGAGCAGTCCTTCGCCGTGCTCAGCGACGGATCGCTGTTCTGCGTCTTCCGCACCATCGACGGCCACTCGGCCTTCACGTACAGCCGCGACGGGGGCCGTTCGTGGGAGCCGTCGCAGTACATGCGCTACGTGGACGGCCGGTTGATGAAGCATCCGCGGGCCGCCAACTTCGTGTGGCAGTGCTCGAACGGCAAGTTCCTGTACTGGTTCCACAACCACGGCGGACGATTCATCCGCGAGCATCCCAAGCGGCGCACCATGGCCTACGACGACCGCAACCCGGCGTGGCTGTGCGGCGGCGTGGAAGCCGGCTCGCCGCGCGGCAGGGTGATCCGCTGGTCGCAGCCCGAGATCCTGCTCTACGACGACGATCCCATCATCCGCATGTCCTACCCGGACCTGGTGGAAGACGGCGGCTTCTTCGTCACCGAAACGCAGAAGGAGATTGCCCGGCTGCACGAGATCGACGCGAGCCTGCTGAGCGGATTGTGGGGCCAGTTCGAATCCACCATCGTGGCCACGGCCGGTCTGGCGTTGGAGGTGCCCGCGGCGGGGCAGAAGATGCCGGGTAGCGCATCCGCACCGACGCTGCCTGTGTTCGTGCGCCGCGCGCGCAAGGCCGGGCAAGCGGCCGAGAGGACGCGCACCGGAGTTTCGCTGGAGCTGTGGTTGCGTCTGCCGGACGGCGCGCCCGGCCGCGCATTGGTGGACAACCGGACCGAGGAAGGCAAGGGCTTGCTGCTTTCCACCGCGGAGGGCGGCGCCGTGGAAATCGTGATGAACGACGGCCGAACGGAGAACCGCTGGCGATCGGACGCCGGCCTGCTGCAGCCGGGCCGTGCGCACCACGTGGCCGTCATCGTGGATGGCGGACCGGCGATCGTGTCGTTCGTGATTGACGGAAAGCTCTGCGACGGCGGCGGCGAGCGGCAATTCGGATGGGGCCGGTTCAGCCCGTACCTGTTGTTGCTGCAGGGCGGTCCGTCGCTGAGGCTGGCGGCCGATGCGCTGTTGCATCTTCGCGTGTACAACCGGGCGCTGCGCACATCGGAGGCGGTGGCGGCATGGCGCCACGGACTCTGAAATAGAATGAGGGCAGCCATGAGCGTCCCAACCTCCCGTCGAACCGTCTTTCTGGCCGCCCTTGCCGCGGCGGCGTCGCAGGCGCAGGAACCCTACGTCCCGAAGCAGAGCGACCGCCCCGAGCCGCTCACCGGAGAGGAACCGGGCTTCCGGAGCATCTTCGACGGCAAGAGCCTGGAGGGGTGGGAAGGCGATCCGAAGTACTGG
>DAHVTI010000414.1 GCA_027324255.1 Bryobacterales bacterium
GTTTTTCGGCCAGAGGGCCTTGTAGACGCCGAGGAGGGAATCGCGCTCGATGCCGGCGACTTCGCCCTGCGGCCCGCCGTAGGCGGTCTGGCGCTGGCGTCCGCCGACGAAGTGGGCGAGCGGGTTGTAGACGACGGCCACTTGGGCGCGCGGGGGACGCGCATCGAGGAAGAGCTTCTGGTGGCGGTTGACGAGGCTGGCGACGGCGCCGACTTCCTTGGCGCGTGCGGTGAGAGTGCCGTCGAGCTGGATGAGGCCGAAGCCGCCGGACTCGTAGCCGGTGCTCATGGGGTAGAAGGCGTAGAAGTGGATTCCCTTCGCCCCGCGCGAGAGCGCGGACCAGGCCCAGATGCGGAGGTCGGCGGGGGTGACGGTGGGGCTGACGTTGAGGGCGATGGCGCCGAAGCCGGACTGGAGCTCACCGATGACGAAACCGGGCCGGCCCTCGGCGAAGCCGAAGCTGCGGGTGAAGTCGAGCAGGGCGCCGCGCCAGAGGGGGTCGCGGTCGACGAAGGCGGAGTGCTTGGGATAAAAGGATGTGCCGTAGTAGTCGACCTGGCGGGCCATGATCCAGTCGTCGGACTGGCCTTCCCAATAGTGCGGGGAGGAGAAGAGGCCGACGCCGGCGGCGTGGGAGGTGGCGATGGCGTCAGGGGCGGCGCTTTTGACGGCTTCGTAGCGGTCGCGGAGGTCCTGGCCGAGCTTGGCGGCGAGGAAGGACTTCCAGTCGATGTAGCTGGTGTAGGAAAGGATGGTGGAGAGGCGGTTGGGCTCGACTTCGTCCCAGGAAGCAAAGCGGCGGTACCAGGCCTGGTTGAGGGCGTCGAGGGTGGTGTACTTCTGTTTGAGCCACTGGCGGAAGCGGGCCTTGGTGTGGACGCAGAAGCAGAACTCGGGATTGGAGATGTAGGTAGGGTTGGCCCAGTTGATGACGTGGGGCTCGCTCCAGAGGTCCCAGCCGAGGAAGGCTTTGCTTTTGGACGCGCGGGCGGCGAGGGCTTTGTAGAAGTTGTCGTCGGCCTGGCGGACGCCCGAGTGGTCGCGGCAGTAGCCGGGGGAGGATTCGGGCTGGATGGCCTGGCCGTTGGAGGAGACGAAGAGGGAATCGGGATACTTGCGGCCGACCCAGGCGGGAGCGGAGTCCATGTAGACCTGGACGAAGACGCGGAGGCCTTCCTCTTCGGCGAGGGAGAGGAGGACGTCGAGGGTGTCGAAGTTGTAGCGGCCTTCTACGGGCTCGCCGGAGGCCCAGTCGATCCAGCAGCGGAGGGTATTGAAGCCGAGGGCCTTGATTTTGCGGACGTCGGCGCGCCAGAGCTCCTTTTTGGATTGGGGGTTGGATTCGAGCATGGGGGCGCGGGCCTTGCCGCCGCCGTACCAGACGGAGACGGGGAAGAAGGGCCGCGGCTGGGCGGAGGCGAGGAAGGAGGCGGAGCAGAGCAGGGCGATGGCGGTTTTCATGGCTTGACGTGAAAGAGGGCGCACTGGCCAGGCTCGAGGCGGTAGGAGAAACCGCCGTGGACCTTGCCGAGGTTTTCGCGGCGCAGGACGTTGCGGACGCGGGGCGAATCGCCGCGCTGCTTGAGGATGCCGAGCTCGTTCCAGACGACGTCGGGGGAGACGGGGCGGCGGGAGCGGTTGACGAGGGCGATGGCGAACTCGCCGCGGAGGAGGGGGCGGAGCCAGATTTCGGAATCGGGGTCGTGGAAGACGAGGCGGGCGAGCTGGGCGGAGCGTTCGGCGAGGGCGGCGGCTTCGACGTCGAGGGGATCGGGGCGGGGGCCGGGGCCGGCGACCCAGAGGGCGAGGGCGCAGGAACCGGGGGCGGCACCGGGGAGGAGCGAAGCGGCGAGCAGCAGGGCGGCGGCGAGGCTCACGCCCCCAGCATAGCCGGATCAGAGGCGGGAGAGTTTGCGGGCGGTAAGGAGGGCGAGTTCGAGGGACTGCTCGTAGTTGAGGCGGGGGTCCACTTCGGATTCGTAGGCGCGGGAGAGGTCGTCGTCGCTGAGGCCACGGGCGCCGCCGGTGCACTCGGTGACGTTTTCGCCGGTGAGCTCGATGTGGACGCCGCCGAGGATGGAGCCGTGGGCGGCGTGGATGTCGAAGGCCTTGCTGAGCTCGTCCTCGATGTCGTCGAAGCTGCGGGTTTTGACGCCGGCGGAGGTGGTGCGGGTGTTGCCGTGCATGGGGTCGCAGATCCAGAGGACGGAGCGGCCCTCGCGGCGGATCACCTCGATGAGGGGCGGCAGGACCTGTTCGACCTTGGTAACGCCGCAGCGGTGGATGAGGACGAGGCGGCCGGGCTCGTTGGCTGGGTTGAGGATTTCGGAGAGGCGGAGGAGCTGGCTGGGGGAGACGCCGGCGCCGGTCTTGACGCCGATGGGGTTGGCGATGCCGCGCATGTACTCGACGTGGGCGCCGTCGTGGGCGGCGGTGCGGATGCCGATCCAGGGGAAGTGGGTGGAGAGGTTGAACCAGCCGGGGCGGTGGGGGACGCGGCGGGTCTGGGCCTGCTCGTAGGGGAGGTGGAGGGCCTCGTGGGAGGTGAAGAAGTCGATGCGGTCGCTGCCACCGGCGGGGGAGCCGAGGATGTTCTCCATGAAGTGGAGACTGTCGGTGATGGAGTGGACGAGGCGGTGGTATTCCTCGGCCTGGGGGGAGTGGCGGGTCCAGTCGAGGTCCCAGTATTCGGGATGGTGGAGGTCGGCGAAGCCGCCCTTGACGAGGGCGCGGATGAAGTTGAGGGTGAGGGCGGCGCGCTCGTAGCCGCGGAGGAGGCGGCAGGGGTCGGGGAGGCGGGCGTCGAGGGAGGGCTCAGGGCGGTTGATGAGGTCGCCGCGGTAGGAGGGGAGGCGGAGGCCGTTGACGTCCTCGAAGTTGGAGGAGCGGGGCTTGGCGTACTGGCCGGCGAAGCGGCCGACGCGGACGACGGGTTTTTTGGAGCCCTGGACGAGCACGAGGCTCATCTGGATGAGGATTTTGAGCTGGTTGGCGATGCGCTGGGAGGAGCAGTCGGCGAAGCGCTCGGCGCAATCGCCGGCCTGGAGGACGAAGCACTGGCCGGCGGCGGCGTGGGCGAACTGGTCGCGCAGGGAAGCGACCTCCCAACTGGTGACGAGGGGAGGGAGGGAGGCGAGTTCCTCGAGGGTCCGGCGAAGAGCTTCGGCGTCCGGGTAGTCCGGCTGCTGGAGGGCGGGCAAGTGCCGCCAGGATCCGGGCGACCAATCAACCGTCATGAAATCTCAGGGTAGCATGGAGGGACGGCCGAGCCATGACGAGAATCCTGCGCGCATTGAGTGTTTTCTGCCTGATGGGGAGCCTGGCGGCGAGCGGACAGGCGCGGCCGGAGGGGCGGAGGAGGCCGAAGATCGGGCTGGCGCTGTCGGGGGGCAGCGCGCTGGGGCTGGCGCACGTGGGGGTGATCCGGTGGCTGGAAGAGCACCGGATCCCGATCGACTACGTGGCGGGCACGAGCATGGGGAGCCTGGTGGGGGCGCTGTACGCGACGGGGCACAGCGCGCCGGAGGTGGAGAAGTTCCTGGAAGAGATCGACTGGGCGGCGGCGCTGGCGCCGGGTGTCGAGTTCCGGCAGTTGGCGTTCCGGCGGAAGGAAGACGTGCGGGAGTACCCCTCGACGGTGGAGTTCGGGGTGAAGAGGGGGTTGAAGCTGCCGCCGGGGCTGTCGGCGGGGCACGGGGTGGGGCTGGTGTTGAGCCGGATTGCGGCGCCGTACGACGACCTGAAGGGATTCGACGAGCTGCCGACGCCATTCCGGTGCGTGGCGACGGACCTGAACAAGGCGAAGGAGGTGGTGTTCGACAGCGGGCCGCTGTTTGAAGCGCTGCGGGCGTCGATGTCGCTGCCGGCGCTGTTTGCGCCGGTGAAGAAGGGCGACATGCTGCTGGTAGACGGGGGGCTGCTGAACAACATCCCGGTGGAGGTGGTGCGGCAGATGGGGGCGGACGTCGTGATTGCGGTGGCGCTGGAGAGGCCGCCGGAGGATGGCAAGTACACGTCGCTGCTGGGCGTGGCGGGGCGGGCGATTTCGGTGATGATCACGGCGAACGAGCGGCTGAGCCTGGGGCACGCGGACCTGGTGGTGATGCCGGACCTGAACGGGCTGGGGGTGACCGATTATCAGAAGTGGAAGGAGTTCGAGGCACGGGGCGTAGCGGGGGCGCAGAACAAGGCGCGGGTGTTGGAGGGGTTCGCGCTGGGGGAGCGCGAGTACCGGGAGTATGTAGAGAGGCGGATGGCGCGGAGGCGTCCGGAGTCGGTCAAGCCGGAGATCATCGAAGTGGAAGGGGACCTGGCGCCGAAGCGGAAAGCGGCGCTGGTGGCGGCGCTGAGCGCGGATCCGACGAAGCCGCTGGAGCGGGAACAACTGGAACTGGAGATGGACAAGATTGCGGGGCTGGGGCGGTTCGATGCGGCGTCGTATTCCTTTGTGAGGAAGGACGGGAAGGAAGGGGTGGTGGTGACGCCGCACGCGAAGGACTACGGGCCGCCGTTCCTGAAGGTGTCGTTCCTGTTGGACGCGTCGCGGCAGGAGGGGTTCCGGTTCGGGGTAGGGATGAGGCTGACGATGCTGGACGCCGGGGGGCCGGCGTCGGAGTGGCGGACGGATCTGTCGATCGGCCAGATCAACCGGGCATCGACGGAATACTACTACCGGATCAAGGGCGGGAAGTGGTTCCTGGCGCCGCGGCTGTTCTACCTGGAGGACAGCCGGCCGCTGTACGTAGGGGACGTGCAGTTGTCGGACTTCATCACGCGGGAGACGGGCGGGGCGATGGATCTGGGGTACGCGTTCGGGCGGTTCCAGGAGCTGCGCCTGGGCTATGCGCTGAAGCGAGAGCGCATCGCGATCACCGAGGGTGTGGGTTTGCCGGACGCGCTGTCGGGACGGTCGAGCGACGTGCACGTGCGCTGGGCGTACGAGGGGCAGGACAGCGCTCTGGTGCCGCGGCGGGGGGTGAGGGCGACGGTGCACGGAGCGTGGCTGCTGGACTATCCGGAGTTGACGGGGGCCAAGCCGCTGGCGGAGAGCACGATCAGCTACGCGCGGCCGCTCGCGGGGAAGTACTCGCTGCTGGTGGACAGCGCGGGGGGGTGGACGAGCTCGGAGGTGCCGCTATACACGCGCTTTGCGATGGGCGGAGTGGGGCGGCTGGATACGCTGGGGCGCGGGCGGCTGTTCGGCAACCGGTATTATTACGGCGGGACGCGGGTGTTGCGGTCGTTGACGAGCGACTCGCTGGGGCTGTTCGGGCACTTCTACCTGTTTGCGGCGGGAGAGGCGGGGCGGGCCTGGTATCCGGGGAGTTCGGTGCTGCCGCGCTATAGCGGGTCGCTGGGGCTGATGGGGGAGACGGCGTTCGGGGTAGTGTACTTCGGCGCGGGGGTGGGGGACCAGGGAGACCGGCGGATGTTCTTTCGTTTAGGGCGGGTTTTCTAGTCCGAACCACGATTTCGACGTTCTTTTTCGGGTACCGCCGGTGCAAATTGTATTAGTACGGGCCAGAGGGATGGGGCGCGGGGTCCAGAACCGCGAAGTGGGATGGGGGTACTAAATAGTACCAGCGGAGCAGGGTGGGGAAGCGATTCCGGCGGGTCCATTACAGAAACGGCGGGCGGGCGGGGCAAAGGGGCGAGCTGGAACCAGAACCTCCGTCTCTCGGCGCACACAAAAGCGGCGCTTAGAGTGAGATCACCGCCACCGAGAGCGGGCCGATTAAACCGGCCGCTTCCCAGGCTGGCGAGACAACATTCTGGAGTACCGTGTGCCTCGCATTCAACTTTCAGTTTTGGCCGCATTGACAATTTCCCTGATCGCCTCGGTGGCGACGGCCGCGCCGCTGACGATCCCGCTGAGCGCTGTCGGCATCAATCAGTCGATCGTAGTGAGCAGCCACGACATCGCGGTGATCAACGGTGGGCTGTTCTCCGGCACAATTGCAGGCAATCCTGCCGATCTCTGGTGCGTCGACGCCGAGAATTACGTGAACCCGCCGCAGTCCTACCAGGGCAACGTGACGCTGCTGGGGGCGTGGGCGGGCGGAGTGAACTCAGAAGTGCAGAAGGGGACGGCAACGGGCAGCGCGTGGGTTTACCCGGGCGTGCCGGCGTTGACGCCTCTTCAGCGCTACCAGGCGGCGGCGTACCTGATCACGCAGATGCAGGCGTTTCAATCCGGCGCCGATGTGAGCACGGACGATCCGTATCAGTCGGCTATCTGGTCGCTGCTGGACCTGGGGCCCACCGATAACGTGTCGGAGAGTGCGCAGGCGCTGATTTATCGCAGCGACGCGATCTCCCACATCCTGAGCAACCAGAGCTTCGGCTTCGGCACGTGGGCGGTGGTGAGCGGCACGGTGGACGCCAACGGCGGGCTGGCGCGCGAGAAAGTGCAGACCTTCCTGACGCCTGTTGCGTCACAGGTGCCGGAGCCGGGGACCTACGCGCTGATGGGCGCCGGTCTGCTGGGGCTGGCCACGATTTCACGCCGCAAGCGTTCCTGAGAATCCCGGATGGCCGGGGCACGAGAAAGCCGCCCGCGGGGGCGGCTTTTTCCGTTTGCAGGCGGGGAAAACTGGCATACTGGCGGCGAGGTCCGGAAGCGATGAACGGATACCAGAGGATCGAGGCCGCGCTGGGCGGTGAAATGCCCGACCGGGCGCCGGTGATGCTGCACAACTTCATGATGGCGGCGGCGGAGGCGGGCATCACGATGGGGCAGTACCGGGAAGACCCGGAAGCCATCTGCCGGGCGATGGCGCAGGCGGTGGAGACCTACGATTACGACGGTGTGGTGGTGGACGTCGATACGGCCACGCTGGCGGGGGCGCTGGGCGTGCCGGTGGACCTGCCGGAGCATCTGCCGGCGCGCTGCAGCGGGGCGGGGATCAGGGATCTGGCGGAAGTTGTGGACTTGCCTGTGCCGGAGATCGCGAAGGACGGCCGGGTGCAGGTGTGGCTGGAGGCGGTGCGACTGCTGCGGCGGCACTTCGGCGACGAGATCTACGTCCGCGGCAACTGCGACCAGGCGCCGTTCTCGCTGGCGAGCGCCGTGCGCGGCTTGGACGGCTGGCTGCTGGACCTGACGGACGAGGATCGAAGGCCGCAGGCGGAGGCGCTGCTGGCCTACTGCGCCGAGGCGGGCAAGCAGTTCATCCGGCTGATGGCAGGCGCGGGGGCGCACATGGTGTCGAACGGCGACAGCCCGGCCGGGCCGGATCTGATTTCGCCTGCGATGTACCGCGAGTTCGCGCTGCCGTGGGAGAGGGCTTTGGCCGGGGAGGCGCGGGCGGCGGGGCTGCCGTGGCTGCTGCACATCTGCGGGAAGACGGATCGCATCCTGACCGCCATGGCGGAGAGCGGGGCGGAGGCGTTCGAACTGGACTACAAGACCGACGCGAGGCTGGCGCGGGAGACCTTCGAGGGGCGGGCGGCGTTCGTGGGCAACATCGACCCGAGCGGGGTGCTGGCGCTGGGGACGCCGGCCCTGGTGGAGGAGAAGACGCGCGAGCTGCTGGGGGTGTTCGAGGGCTGCCCGCGGTTCATCCTGAACGCGGGGTGCGCCATCCCGGCGGGGACACCGCCGGAGAATTTGAAGGCGATGGTGAGGACGGCCCGGGTTTGCGGGTGATTTGACCCCTTGGTACGGATTGTCCGGCCGACTGGACTGCGCGATATCCCCCATGTAAAAATGGACTCTTCGGTCTGAAACGCTGGAACTGGGGAACTTCGATCAATCTTGACGTTGGAACCAGAATTGCGACAGACCGTTGGAGCCCGTAAGGAGGAATGCGATGCCGGCCTCTACGACAACCAGCCAGAGGGAGTTACTGCGAACGCTGCCGGGTGACGACATCCGCCAGATTCTGTGGAAGTTCGCGGACCGTTTCGACCTGCAGATGCTGGTGCAGAGCGTGCGCGCGGTGGCGCGGGGACCGGTGGCGCGGCTGGTGGCGCAGGGCGGACGTCTGACGCACGACTGGACGCCGGAGAAGAACGCGCTGCTGGCGGAGTACGACGCGGCGGGGATCACGGCGGCGTTCATGAAGCCGGAAGAGGGCGGATACCTGGAAGGACCGAAGAACCTGGCGCTGTCGCTGATCGCGTTCGAGATTGCGTGGGTGGATGCGGGGGCGGCGACGGGGTCGATGGCGACGCACCTGGGGCTGGCGCCGATCCACGAGCGGGGGACGCCGGAGCAGCGGGCGCACTACATGAGCGTGTGCGCGCCGGCGCCGGGGCAGGAGCCGAAGCGGGCGGCGTTCGCGCTGACCGAGCCGCTGCCGTACGTGGGTGTCGAGACGGGGCTGCTGTCGGGCAAGGTGCGGGTGGCGGAGTGGCCGGAGGGCGGCGAGCCGCTGCTGGAAGTGAGCAAGCGCGGGCGGTTCATCACGGGCATGGGCTTTGCGAACATCGTTTCGGCGGCGGTGGAGTCGGACGACCCGCGGCTGCACGGCACGATGATGGTGATTCTGGAAGAGGGCGACCCGGGGATCTTCGACCGCGGCACGCCGACGAAGAAGCTGGTGCACCAGCTTTCGTCGACGTCGGACCCGGTGTTTCAACTGAAGGTGCCGGCTTCGCGGATTATCGGCGGGTACCGGGTGGTGGACGGCAGAATTGTGCCGAACTACGACCACGGCGCGATCATCGAGGCGGTGTTCCGGCGGACTCGCGTGACGGTGGGCCTGATAACGGCGGCGAAGCTGCTGAGCGCGGTGGAGCCGCTGATCCGCTACCACCGGGACCGCTTCCGGGGGTCTGGGGCGGGAGCGCCGGGCTCGCCGCGCTACGACCTGGGCTTGCAGCAAAAGGAAGACGTCACGCACCGGCTGCTGGACGTGTGGGCGACGGGTGAGGCGTGCGCTTCGCTGGGCTTTGCGACGGCGCGGCTGTTCGACGATCTGGACCCGATCGAGAAAGAGAAAGACCGGGTGCTGGCCGAGCAGGGGATCACGGGCGGGATGTCGATGGTGAAGGCGCTGCGCAAGCGGTCCGTGGAAGCGATCGAGTACCTGGACCAGCGGTCGCGCAGCGAGGCGCTGCGGAACAAGGCGCGCTACAGCGCGCTGGCGGCCGACCCGGTGATCCAGTACCTGGCGCTGGACGCGCAGGCGAACGTGCTGTGCCCGGCGACGAAGCTGTGGAACACGGGCATCGGCTCGCGCATGATGCGCGAGGCGGTGAGTCTGATGGGCGGCTACGGCATCACGGAAGACTGCCCGGGCTTCCTGGGCTACAAGTGGATCGACACGCAGTTGGAAGCGACGTATGAAGGGCCCGAAGCGGTCCAGCGCCGGCAGTTGTCGCTGACGATGACGAGCGAGGTGTTCCTGGCGCAGTTCCGGACGTGGATCCACGAGATGCGGCGGGTGGCGGCCAACGAACCCGGCACGGGTGCATGCACGCTGGCCTCGGCCATGCACCTGTGGGTTTGGACGCTGGAGCACCTGCAGCAGGCCAAGGACGCTAACGGGCAGAAGCTGTACCAGTCGAACCGCCAGGGGGTGACGTTCCCGATGGCGGACGCGCTGTGCTGGCTGCTGGCGTCGCGCTGCCAGATTCTGGACGTGCAGCGGCTGCGCAGCGAAGGCGCCGGTGCGATACAGGAAGGCTTCGAGGGCACGGTGCAGTTCCTGACGGACCTGTGCCACATCCAGGCGTCGCGGGCGGCGGGCGAAGTGTCGCGGATCTGCTCGGAGCTGGTGTTCGGCTACCTGCGGCACCCGTCGTGGGACAACGCGCCGGAGTGCAGCACGTGCTTCAAGGAAGAAGAGCTGCAGCAGATTGAGAGCATCATTCCGGGCGCGTCGGGCTTCACGTCGGAATACCTGATGGAAGACGGGACGCACTCGACGAAGGCCGGCCCGTGCGTGCGGGCGGAGGGCCTGGGCGACTTCACGAAGCTGCGGTCGAAGCTGGACGGCTGCCTGGCGGGCGCGCTGCTGGCCAAGGACCGCGCGTCGGAGTCGCTGCAGAAGGTCATGATCCCGGCCGCGCTCGACTATCCGCAGTAGAAGAAACGACCCGATGAACCCGGAACCCCCCAACGCCTTCGACGCGAAGCCCCTGGACGCCGATATTGTCTGCACGGGCTTCGGCCCCGCCATGGGCGGCTTTCTGACGACGCTGACGCGCGTCCTGCAGGAAGCGGCGGACCAGCCGCTGGATTCGCGGGCCATGCCGGGCCTGCCGCCGCAGGTGCTGTGCTACGAGCGGGCCGACGACATCGCCTTCGGCGTATCGGGCGTGGTGACGCGGGCGCGGGCCATTCGGGCGTCCTTCCCCGAGTTGAACGCGGACGAGATTCCGATGGCGGCGCGGGTGTCGGACGAGAAGCTCGTCTACCTGCTGGACCCGGTGGGGGCGTCGCGCCGGCCGGCGTTGATGAAGCTGGCGGACCAGGTTTTCCAGGCCTTGAGCGGCGTGCTGCACGTGGAGCATCAGGGCTTCGCGCTGCCGTACTGCCCCGATTTCCTGCATAAGAAAGACGGGTTTGTCTTCTCGCTGGGGCAGTTCAACCAGTGGGTGGGACAGCAGGTGATGATGACGGGGCTGGCGCAGATCTGGCCCTCGACGCCGGTGGCCGGGCCGCTGATGGAAGACGGCAAGGTGGCGGGCGTGGTGCTGGCCGGCGACGGCACGGAGGTGCGGGCGGCGCTGACGGTGGTGGGCGACGGGCCGGTGGGGCAGGTGAGCCGGCGGCTGGACGAGATGGTGGGCATGCCGGAGGGGCACGAGCGCGACGAATGGGCGGTGGGCATGAAGATGGTGATCGACCTGCCCGAGTCGTGCGAGCTGGAGGAAGGCACGGTGTTCCACACCATCGGCTACCCGGAGCCGGAGATCTTCGGGTTCTTCTACGTGCATCCGGGGCGCGTGGCGAGCGTGGGCATCTTCGTGCCGTCGTGGCTGGAGAGCCCGGTGCGCACGGCCTACCGCTACCTGCAGCACTTCGTGCAGCACCCGTACCTGTGGCGTTACGTGAAGGGCGGGCGGCTGCGGAGCTGGGGCGCGAAATCGCTGCTCGAAGCGGGGCGGCGGGGCGAGCCGTTCCTGGCCGGCGACGGGTATGCGCGGATCGGGGAAGGGTCGGGGTCGACGAACGTGCTGACCGGCTCGGGCGTCGATGAGGCCTGGCTGACGGGCGTGCAACTGGGCGAAGCGGTGCTGGAGATGTACCGCGAAGGCCTGCCGTTCACGCAGGGGAACCTGGAGGCGCGCTACGTCGCGCGGCGGCGGAAGTCGTGGCTGGAGCAGGAATCGAAGGTGGCGGAAAAGGCGCGCAACGGCTTCCAGCGGGGCGTGATCGAGGGCTTCCTCGGGATGGGACTGGCCGGGATGACGGGCGGCTCGCTGTTCATGCCGCGGCCGAAGGAAGACAAGAAGCCGCGGCGGGCAGAGGATTTCTACGTCGGGCGGCTATCCCGCTCGGAGATCGAGCGGGCGAAGGAGCGAGCCGAGCGCGAGGGCAGGCCGCTGCACGACCTGCTGATGGACCTGTGCGGGTGGCCGCGGATCGAGTACGACGGCGAAGTCCTGGTATCGCATCAGGACGCGCTGCTGATGGGCGGGAAAGTCCAGGCGCCGCCGGAATTCGCCGACCACGTCGTATTCCGGCAAGCGCAGGTGTGCCGCGAGTGCGAGACGCACCTGTGCGTGGAGATCTGCTCGGGCGAGGCGATTCACGTGGCGGCCGAGGATCCGGGCGGGACGCCGGCGTTCGACCGGGAAAAGTGTGTGCATTGCGGGGCGTGCCTGTGGAACTGCCCCGACTCCAACATCGAATTCAGCGCCGCCCCGGGCGGCCTCCACTCCGCGGAGAACTAGAGAGAGTTTTATGGCGTATCAGATTATCGTTTGCGGCGGGCTGGCGCCCGATCCGCTCCAGACGCTCGAGCCGGTGGCGACGCCGGCGGGGCCGGCCTTGAAAAACGAGATGATGCTTCCGGCGGTGTTCGACCCGTGGGCGTCGCACGCGCTGTATGAAGCGGCGCACCTGGCCAGGCAGCACGCCGGTTCGACCATCAAGGTGGTGAGCCTGGCGCCGAAGGCGAAGCTGCAGCAGGTGATGATGACGGTGGCGCAGAAGCTGCCGTTCGAACTGGTGCCGCTGGACGGCCCGGGCGGCGGGTTCACGGACGCGGCGAGCGTGGCTTCGGCGCTGGCCGGGGCGATTGCGGCCATTCCGGGCCTGGACAAGTCGCAACTGCTGGTGTTCGGCGGCTGGGAGTCGGCGACGCGCGGCGCGGGCGTGGTGATGCAGATGGTGGGCGAGAAGCTGGGCATCACGGAGCAGTTTCTGGCGGTGGACGAGCTGAAGGTGGATGCCGGCGGCGCGCTGGTGATCAAGGAGCGCGTGGAAGGCGGGCGGCACCAGGTGTCGCGCTGCGCGGCTCCGCCGGCGGTGCTGGCGTGGGCGACGGGCAACCTGCCGGAGCCGGCCAACCACCCGCAGACGGGCATGGCCAACATGCGGGCGATGATGCCGGCGCTGCAAAAGGCGAAGGCGGCGAGCCTGGCGTCGGCGATCACGTACGCCGAAGTGGCGCTGCCGGCCGTGACGCGGCAGACGCGGATCGTGAAGGACGTCCCGGCGGCGGAGATCGCGCGGGAGATCGCCGAGTGGATCAAGCAGTAAGGAGCACGCCCATGGAAAGAGTTCTGGTTCTGATGCACACGACGGACGGCAGCCTGCCGGCGGCCGCGCTGGAGACGCTGGGCGTGGCGCAGGCGCTGGGCGGCGCTTACGACGTGGCGGTGGTGGGCGCGGGCGCGGCTGCCGCGGCACAGACGGTGTCGGGCGGGGCGGGGAAGTGTTGGGCGGTGGAGGGC
>DAHVTI010000436.1 GCA_027324255.1 Bryobacterales bacterium
TGTCCGGAAGGCCCGCTGCGCCAGTTGTCCATCCACCAGATGCGCCTGGTGAAGGGCCGCTCCCAACTGCGGCCCCTCAAGGGCCAGTGGCGCGTGTTTCTGATCGACCAGATCGACCGCACCAGCCAGCAGGCGGCCGACTCCCTGCTGAAGACGCTGGAGGAGCCGCCCCCGCACCTGATCCTGTTCCTCACGGCCGAGAACCCCTTCGACCTGCCGCCCACGATCCGCTCGCGTTCCGTCATCTTCTACCTCTCGCCCCTGGTGGAGGAAGAGATGCAAGCGCTGGGCCGGGAAAAAGGCTGGAAGGACGCCGCGCGCCGCGCCGCTCTGGCCCCGGGGTGTCCGGGCCTGGCGGCCACCATGGACCTGGCTGTCTTTGAAAAGCGCCGCGCGGTGATGCTGGCGCTGCTTGAGGCCGCCGCCGGCTCGGCGGGGTTCGGCGCGTGGGTGAAGCAGTCGGAATCGTTCCTGGCCAGCAAGAGCGAGAAGCTCGATCTCTACCTGCGGCCGCTCTACAGCCTGCTGCAGGACCTGGTGGTGTTGCACGCCGGCGGCGGGAAGATCCGCAATGAAGAGGTGCGTCCGGCGCTCGAGAAGATCGCCTTGCGCGTGAGTTTCGAGTGGCTGCTGGAGGCCGTGGCCGCGGCCGACGAGTTGGAGGGGCTGCAGCGGCGGAACGTGCAGAAGGGCGCGACGCTGGATAGCTACGTGATCCGGCTGAGGACGGCCTGACCGCGGCTCTGGCAGACCTGGTCGACATCGATCACTTCGCGCCATTTCTCGCCGAGCCGGACCTGTTGGGGATCCGGCCGGGCGGCCTGGCCGGTGGGGCGGCACGAGGCCGGGGGGATCTCTTCCAGCCTGGAGATGGAATCGACCACCAGGGCGCACTGCGCGGCGGCGGCATCCAGTTCATCGCCGCCCGCGGCGGAGCCGCCGCGGATGAGCAGCAGGCAACTGCGGGCGGAGACGGGCCGGTCTTCGAGTCCCAGGGCGCCGTTGGGCACAAAGACGGGCAGCGCCTTGCCGTGCACGGTGGCCAGATAGCGCATCGCGCCCAAGCCCTCCATCGGCTCCACGTGCAGGCCGCGCATCTGCATCATGCCGCAGACGCGCCAGGCGGGCACGGCGAATTCGCGGCCCGCCAGCCGGACGACCAGAAACCGCACTCCGACAGCCAATGTCCCCTCCTTGGCGCGATGCCTCTAGTCCAGAATGGAAAGCACCGCCGAGAGCTGGTCCTTCGCCAGCCGCGTCAGGCCCCCGGCTTCCTTGCTGGGGGCGAGGCACAGGTGGACCTCCACCCGCTCTCCCATGCACACGAACGGCACCACTGACCACCTGCTCTTGGCTACGCTGCGCGTGGTGAAGTTCCGGCCGTAGATGACCGTCGGAATGCTGAGGCCCATCGGACCCAATTCCTCCTCCAGGGACGTTTTGACGTTGCCGAGCACCATGTTGGTGACTTCGCCGATCGCGTCCAGCACCTCTTCGTCGATCGCTTCGTAGGGCTGCATCAGCAGTTGGCCGGCAATCTGCCGCGCCGAGGCGGCGGAGCAGGAAAACGTTCCCGATCCGGCCCATTGCCCCGCCAGCCCGATCAAGGCCATCACCCCTTCGCTGGGGCCTGGAGCCGAATCCTGGATGTACGCGTCCGCGTCCAGCAGTTCGATGCCCAGCATCGTGCCGAACACGTCGCGCGTCGATTGCCTGACCAGTTGGGTGAGCTTGTCGTGATTCATGAAGTCCTCCTGGGGTGAGTGGCCCGCCGCCCTCAGATGAGGCCGGCCAGCTTCTCCTTGATCTGATCCGCGGTGAAGGGCTTGCGCACGTATCCTGCGGCTCCGAGGTTCACGGCCTCCATGACGCGCGAGCTGCTGCCTTCCGTGGTGACCATGATCACGGGCACGTCGCGGGTCTGCTCCTGGCCCTTCAGAGCGCTGAGCAGTTCCAGCCCGTCCATGTTCGGCATGTTGATGTCGGACAGGATCAGGCCGACGCTGGCGGATTTCAGCTTCTCCAGCGCTTCCTTCCCGTCCCCCGCTTCGTGCACGGCGCCCAGCGGCACGTCGGCCTGGACCAGCACCCGGTGGAGAATCTTGCGGATCGCGGCCGAATCGTCGACGATCATCACGTCTAGAGCCATCTGGCAGTTCCCTCCTGTCGCTCTTTTGGCCTCATCGGCGACAGGAGGGAATGCGTGAGCGCAATTCAGGCAGCGGATATAATGCGGCACGCGGACGCGCGCGCAGTGCGGAGATCAGGCCCGGGCGGGGGTCGCCAGGATGAGCGCCAGGACGAAGGCGAGAATGGCCGCCAACAGCACGCGGATTTTCATCGCTCTCTTCTCCCGGCTGAATTGTCCCGCCCGAAGTGGGGGGTGTCAAGCGCCCTGTTTACGCATCCATGTAGGGCATCGGCGGCACCTTCCCCAGCAGCCGCGCATACACGGTCAGCGCGCCGCGGTGGTGCGCCGTATGGTCGTTCAGCGCGCCGAAGATCAGATACCGCGGCAGCCCCCCCATGATGGGCCCCTCCGGCAGCGGCGCCGCCCATTCGTCGTCCGTCGCCGCATCGATCTTCGCCTTGGCCGCCGCCACGGCCCGGTCCAGCCACGCCCGCGCCTCCTGGAGCGAGGTCACCGACCGCACTTGCTTGTCCATGCCTTCCCAGTCCATGGAGAAACCGCCCGGCGCAAAGGCGCCGTCCACGAACCATTCGAACGTCTGCGCCACGTGGGCCACCACATGCGCCGCGGTCCACATCCCCTCTTTCGGCACAAATCCCGAGTCTTCCTCGGTCAGAGTCCGTGTCGAGCGGTCGAAGTACTCCTTGATCGAGCCGGCCAGTCCGTTCATCGCATCTTTCGTCATGCCAATCCCTCCTAGCGGTCTATTATGGCTCCGGGGAGGGGGCGAAGAACAAGTAAACTTTTCGCTGGTTCAGCAAGCGCCGACCTGGTCCTGCCGCGGTTGCTGGGCCAGCAGGCGCAGCAGCAGCAGGTCGGACGGCTGGAAGGACGTGATGGGCAGATTGGCAAGGTCCTCTTCCGCCTGGAGGATGTGGCGCCGCACCAGCAGCCGCAACTGTTCCAGCGTCAGGCCGAGCGCCTGCGCCGCCTCGTTCTCGTTGAAGTAACCCTTGCTAGGGCGGGAGGGAGTCATGGTGGGTCCGCTTCTGCCTACCCCTGATTGTAGGGGTTGGAGGGCGCGGGCAGAATTAGAGTTTCCGCTGAGTTCGGGATCAGGTTCGTCGTGGGCCTTTATCCCCCCGCAGCGACGGGTACTAAGGTTACTTCGACCCCGGCGAGGCGCTACACTGATCGCCGGAGGTCCTGATCCATGGCCCATCATCGCGGTTCTCACGGCGCGCATCCATCCACCGCAGTGCTGACCCGCGGCTTCGACCCGCGCCTCTCCGTGGGGTCGGCGCGCCCGGCCGTCTTCCGCAGCTCCACCTACGTTTTTGCCAGCCCCGAGGCCGCCGAGCGCGCCTTCGACCTCGTCTCCGGCCGGGTCCAGCCCGAGCCCGGCGAAGTGCCGGATCTCATCTATTCCCGCTTCAACCACCCCAACGCCGAAATCCTGGAAGACCAGATCATCCCGCTCGAAGAGGGCGCCGAGTGGTCCATCGCCTTCAACTCCGGCATGGCCGCCATCATGACCACCCTGCTGGCCATCCTGCGGCCCGGCGATGCGGTGGTCTACACCGTCCCGCTCTACGGCGGCACGCAGAACCTGATCCACGAGCTGCTGGAGCCGCTGGGCATGGTCTGCCGCCCGGTTGTGGCAGGCCACTCCGCCGAGATCGACGAGGCCATTCGCAGCACGCCCAACCTCAAGGCGGTATTCATCGAGACCCCGGCCAACCCCACCATGGTGATGACCGACATCAAGCGCGCCGCGCTCACCGCCGCCCAACTCGATCCCAAGCCTGTGGTCATGGTGGACAATACCTTCCTCGGCCCCGCTTTCCAGCACCCCTTCCCCCTGGGCGCCGATCTCGTCCTCTACTCCGCCACCAAGTACCTGGGCGGCTTCTCCGATCTCCTCGCTGGGGTCGTGCTCGGCTTCTCGCCCGAACTCAACCGGGCCATCCGCGGGCGCCGCGGCCTCTTTGGCAACATCCTGCAGCCCGACGAATGCTGGATCCTCGACGGCCGCCTGCCGACGGTCAGCCTGCGTATGAACCGCCAGTCGAAGAACGCCCAGCGCATCGCCGAAAGCCTGGTGCACCGTCCGGAGATCCGCAAGGTTTTCTACCCCACGCTCTTTGACGACCCTGAGCAGATCCGCATCCGCCTTTCGCAATGCGACTACCCGGGCGCGATGATCGCCCTCGACCTGCACGGCGGCAAGCCAGCCGCCTTCGAGTTCCTGCGCCAGATCCGGCTGGCCCACAACGCCGTTTCCCTCGGCGGCATGGAGACGCTGGTGTGCCACCCCGCCTCCACCACCCACTCCGGCTGCTCCGCAAAGGAGAAGGAGATCGCCGGCATTACCGAAGGGCTCGTCCGCATCTCGGTGGGCGTCGAAGACTGGCGCGACCTGCTGCGCGACTTCGAGCAGGCGCTGGAGCACGTGGCCGTGGCCGCCGCCCCCTCAGCGGAATAGCGTTCGCCACACGGCGACCGTCAGGGCGTGGGTCACCATCGCGGCGCGGATCCCGTTGCCGCGCCGGAAGGCCAGCCCGTAGAACACACCGGCCACCGCCGCCACCAGCGCGAACTGCCAGTTCGGGAAGGCCCGGAAGCCCAGGTGCGCCATGCCGAACAGCGCGGATGCCCCGGCCAGGCCGATCCAGCGCTGCAGCAGGCCCCGGAAGAGGAACTCCTCGCTCAGCGCTACTACCCACAGGATGCCGGCGAACGTACCCATCGCCCGC
>DAHVTI010000437.1 GCA_027324255.1 Bryobacterales bacterium
CCACGGCGTGAAGATCGAGAACGCGACGGGGCTGGAGTTCAGCGGCAACAAGGTGCGGAATAACAACGCCAACGGTGGCGTGTTCTCGCACTGCTCGCACGGCCGCATCAGCGGCAACGAATTCCACCTGAACTCGCGCGGCGCCGGATCCTACTCCGGGTTCGGCGTGGACTCCTGCAGCGACATGCAGGTGGAGGCCAACTACGCTGGCGACCAGGGCGGAGAAATCCGCCAGGACTACGGCCTGCAGGTCTACGGTCCATCCTTCAACATCCGGATCGCGGATAACACCCTTCCGCCCACCGAAAACGAGTTCGGCGGAGCACTGGTTTCGGGCACCTCCACCTACACCAGCTACAACAACAAGGGCCTGTCGGATTCCCGCGTCCCGATCACCGCCCCGCCAGCGCCCTCGAACGTCATGATGAACGTCACCGGAAGCGCTGATACCTACGGGGTGGATGCGACATGGGAGAACCCGAACCCAGCCGGGACGGCCCTGAGCACTGAGCGGCGCCTCTTCGTCTACCTGGACGTGGCACTCACCCAGTTGGAAGCGTCCGTGTTGATCGGCGTCCACCCGACGCTCGACCTGACATCCTCCAGCGATGGGATGTGGGATCGGCAGACCGATGCTTCGCGGTGGATTCTGCTGGGCGTCCGTTGTCTGAACTACGAAGGCACTCCGAGCGACTGGGCGTATTCGGGCGCGTCAGAGCTGATCCCCGGAACTGGATCCGGATCCGGCGATCAGCTTGATCTCACCTTCGCGTCCGGCACCTTTTCAAAGGACTGGAGCAACTACCAGAAAACGGGGCTGGTGACGCTGCGGCAGGCCTACGTCCCGCCGTACATCCCGCCATACACCACACAGAACCGCAACGTTGGCGACTTTCAGGGGGCGATTGCGTTTCTGGAGCGCAGCACTGCCGGGACAGGGGACTCTCCGGAGTCCAGCGACCAGGTGTACACCAGCAACCCGGCCGCCGATCCGCCAGATAACCTCGGCTGGCTCCAGATGGACGTCGTGCCGGCCGTGGGCGAGACGTTCTGGTTGCATGGCCACGCCTACAGTTCGACCAAGCGGCTGGCGTACAAGCCGCACGACCTGGAGAACTCGGCCAACCAGGTTGCCGTCACCTTTACCCAGGTGGAGATCGACGCGAACCAGGGCACGGCCGGCAGTCCGGACGCCGCGGCCGTTGCTCCACTTGCGGCCTCACTCACGCTGGACCTATCGGCGCCTGATCGATATCAGGTCACTGCCGGATGGACGCTCCCGGCCGCGTTGGGCGGGAACACGGACTATGAGGTCGAACTGCAGTTCTTCCTTGATGCCGGCGCAACGCAGTCCGACAACGGGGCGTGGGATTTCGCTCGCCGGATTAGCGGCAGAAACACAGCGAGCGGCTCGTGGGATCCGCAGCCCAGAATCGACTACCCTGTCTACCCACAAATCAGAGTGCGCGGCGTCAACGAGCGGACGGCGGACCCGGCGAAGCGCTACAGCGCGTGGGTGTACAGCGCAACGCCGCTGGCGGCCATTCCAGCAGCCGGCCTCTATACACCTCCGCCGGCAACCCCGACCGCCTATTTGGCCATTGGTGGCGACCTGCGGGTGTACACGCTGCAGCCGAGCTGGGTGCTGCCCAATCCACTGGGCACGGCCGCCGGATGGGAGACGGAGGTTCGCTTCTACCAGGACGGTGGTGGAGCCGTCGCGGATTCGGACTGGATCAACCTCGGCATCTCGTTTGATCCGGCGAAGAACGTCCAGGACTTTGGACCATTCGATCGACGCGACCGATCCTACTGGGGGCAGATCCGCGTCCGGAGCGTGGGCGCGACGGGCGACACGTCCGCATGGACGTACTCGGCCCTGGCGGAGATCACAGCCGTGGCGGCGCCGCCTCAGGCTCAGGGGATCGCCCTGACCATCCAGACGGCTGAGATCACGGGCGTGCCATCCTACCGCGCGCACGTCGTCATCACGCCCGCGGCCGACGACGGCACCACGGTGGGATACGCCGTGCAGATCCGCGCGTACTCCGACGCAGCCGGCGCGACGCCGGAGACCGAGTGGATGGAGTTCACCTACGCCGACCCGGCCACGTTCATCGTCGATTCCGACTACTGGCCGAGGGCGGACGTGCAGAAGTACGCCCAGGCGAGAGTGGCGGCCGACAACGAGAACGGGACGCGCGGGCCGTGGCGCACCTCGGCGATCGCGGCGATCCCGGCCGCGAGCGGGATCGACCTCGCCAAGGCGAAGACCGCCACGCTGGAAGGCTTCGAAGTGACTGGCGGCAAGTTGCGGCCGAAACTCGGAGCGGAGTTTGTACTGGACGCGAACGGGAATCTCACCCAGTCGGTGGTGAACCTGCTCAAGGCCGCTGGCTACGACACTTCCATCTTCGAGGTTTCAGGAGGCGTATTCAAACAGAAAGCGATCGCGACGGACATCCTAGTGGCCGCGCTCGCCGTCATCACGGGGAGCCTGCGCGTCGGCGGTGGATCGGCCTACGTCCTGATCTACCCGACAGGGAGGATCGAGGTCGTTGGTGCCACAGGCTCGATGGTGATCGAGGGCGGAAACATCGACATGACCGGCAACCTGCGCGCCAACGTCGGGTGCAACGTAAAGGGCCTGTTTTCGCACACTCAGTCGAGTGGAGCGACGAACTTCGCCATCCTGGACTCCGGCGCCGACTTCTATGTCCCAGTGACTTTCCATAGCGCCGTGAACGGCATCGCGGTTGCCTGGGCCGTCATCTCTGGGAAGCCATCGACTTTCCCTCCCTCGGCGCACACGCATCCGAATACTGACATCACTGGGCTCGGTAACGCGGCGACGAAGGATGTGGGCGCCGGTGCAGGCCAAGTGGCCGCTGGTGATCACACGCATTCCGGATATCTCACCAGTCTGCCGGCCCACACCCATTCCGGATGGGAAATTACGTCCGGCGTCGGAGGGTACAACAACCTCGCGGACGCCATCGACGATTTGAAAGCAAGAGTGTACGCACTGGAGAACCCATAATGCAGAATCTCACGAGACGATCCATGCTCTCAGCGGGGGCGGCATCCGCCTGCCCGGCGGCCCCTGTCCCCGGCACGGAAACCACAGTTCAATTCACCGTCGCCAGCCTTGACGAGGTGAGGAAGAGCCAGATTGCAGCCAAACTCTGCGAAATCGTACAGGGCTTCGGGCTGCGCATCACGCACAGCTTCGACACTCACGATTTTGCGATTGCCGAGGGGCGGACAACACACTCCTATGGCGCAGAGTGTGAGGGCCGGTAGGACCTTGTGCGAATTGTGATTCGACTCCCGAAGAACCGGCTGCGGCCAGGCACTCTGCAGCTCTTCGGCGACGACGGACTTGAGGTGTTGCGTGGAAGTGCGCTTGGTCTCGCGGATCGGGATGATGCGCGGGAGATGGGGAATCCGTCTGGGAATCCGCTCAGGGTCTATGGTGATACGCCTTCTGGGCAGTACCTTGGGGCGGTTCTAGCGACGTGCCTGCGACCTCAGAGGTCCTACGGCGCGTTCCCTCCAATCTCTCTTAATCCGATGTCAGGACAAGCTCTCCAGGCTAAGCTAAACGGCCGCCGCAGCCTGCTCATTCACAGCGGCGACCTTGGACTACAGGGCACTCTACGCCCGACGCACGGCTGCGTGCGCATTCATCCGGCCACTCACCAGGCTCTGGTGGAGGCGCTTGGCGCAAGGAGGCGGTCAGCCGTGCCCGTCTCGATCGAAGAAAGTGAGGACCAACGGTGATTCAAAGTAACCCCATCACGCCGGAGCAGCCGAAGGAGGCGAGGTACCCCCTGTCGTCGCTGCAACTCTTCGCCCGGCTTACTCGGGCCGCATACCTGCAGTTGTTCGGTGCGCAAGCCCCGCCGTGGGATAAGTCCAGGCCGATCAAGCGCTGGTTCGACACCAGCGTCCTGGTTGACAGCCAGGACCCGGAGAACGACATCGTGACCTACGAGGGCTGGGACGAGCGCGCGAAGAAGATGAAGCGGATCGCACTCACCGTGCGCGACGCGGCTACGCCGAACCTGCCGGGCCTGGTCTCGTATCCGAAGTACGCCGCGTCCCCGACGCCGGCCGTCCTGGTCGGCCCTACGGGGAGCACTCCTGTGCCTGCCGACTACCTGTGCACCAGGGCCGAGGCCGAAGCGGTTTGCAAGGCGATCGAGGGGGCGAAGGTGTCGGAGGCGGCTACCTTCGTCGCCGGGCCGTTCCGCTTTGAGTGGAATGGCGAGACGCGGCGCCAGTACGTGATCGAGTGGCGCGGGCAATTGCTCGATGTCGGCGCTCTTCTGAAGCAGGAGTATGCCAACGGCGTCGGGGCGCCCGGACATTGGGATCTGGCTGGGACCACGCCCGTCTGGGTCTCTGACGTCCAGGACAATGGCGAGCAGGATCCGCGGCCGGAGGTCCTGATTCCCATGCGGAAGCTGCTCACCAACGAGCGCATCGACTGCACCCCGTTTGGCTGCGTCGTGATCCGGGTCGACCTGTCCCAGGACCAACCGGCGGCCGGTACCGGTGCACTCACCCAGGAGCAGGACCAGCGCCTCCGGGCGATCGAGTCTGGCGTGAATCGTTTGCTGCAGCAGTAGCTGCAGGGAGACTGAGAGAAGGAGCACACCAAATGAAGAAGTGGAAAGCAATCCTGTTGAACACGGCGGCCGTCGTCGGGACCGGCGCGGCCTTCAGCTACCTCCCCACCGAGCAGGCCTCGATGGTGGCGGCCCTGATCGCCAGCCTCGTCGCCCGGGTGACGCACCAGGCGAGTGTCACGAACCCCGATGGCACCCCGGCTGAGAAGCCGTACACCCCCGCCCCGCCCACGCCCATCCCCCAGCCTTAACCCCGCCCGCCCCACCTATAAGGTTCACTGGGTGATACATTCAGGCCGTTTCGGCGGCATCGAATGTATCACTTAGTGAACCGACGATCCGAAGGCAGATATCCCACGCGCCAGCCGCAAATATCCCGCGCCGCAACACGTTCAAAACCTGGGCGGCGTTGGCGAAG
>DAHVTI010000420.1 GCA_027324255.1 Bryobacterales bacterium
CCTTTGTACGACTCCTGCAAGGCTCCCATCAGCGGAAAGTCGGTGGACCGCGTAGCGCCCGCCACCCACAGTTCGCCGCCCGGATCCACGGCCAGCGCCATGGGTGCGTCCGAGCCATTGCCGCCGAGGTAGGTCGAATACCTGATCGCATCGCCCGCGCCGCTGAGCCGCGTCAGGAACCCGTCCTCGCGTAGCGCCTTCAGCGGCAGCACGGCGTCGGAAGACACCGGCCAGTCTTCTGCCGTCGTGTACCCCGCCAGCCAGATGCCGCCTTCGGCATCGACGGCCGCCGCCGTCGCGTAGTCCGCCTCCCTGGTTCCCACGTAGGTCGAAAACGCAGCCGACTTTCCATCCGCGCTCAGCCGCGTGACGAAGACCTCCGGCGCCGGGGTTGCCGTCACATAGAGGTTCTCCGCCGCCACGGCATCCTGCGCCGCCGAGACCAGGTAGCGGCCGGGCAACCCGTCCTGCCCGGCCTCAAAGGTCGCGCAGCGGTCCGCCGAGCGGTAGACGCCCGACCGTGTCACCGCATAGACCACATCGCTGGCGGCGGCATCCACCCAGAACGAGAGCGCCTGTTCGGGAAAGGTCCCGCACAACGCCCAACTCTGGCCGTCGTCCGCGCTCCGCGCCAGCCCGCCCACCACTCCTTCCGGCGTGGGCTGGAACACGTCGGCATAAAGCACGCCCGGTTGCCGCTGATCCAGGGCCAGTCCCTGCATGCCGGCGGGGAGTGTGCCCTGCAGCGGGGGCGGCGTGGAAAGCGGAGTCCACGTCTCGCCCCGGTCCGCGCTGCGGAAGTAGCCGTTATTCACCAGATAGAGAACGCCGTCTCGGGATTCGTCCGGCACCAGCTTTGCTGAGACGCTGAGCGTGAGGTTCGCTGCCATCCGCAGCCATGATGCGCCGGCATCGCCGGTCCGCAGCAACTGGAACTCCGGCTGGCCCGTCCCGCTGGCCGGCGGCAGCACGACCAGCACGTACACGGCGTCTGTGCTTGTCGGATCCGGCCAGACGCCCAGCGGTTGGGCCTTCAGCGGAACCACGCTCCACTTCTGGCCTCCGTCCTCGCTGCGCAGAAGCTGGCCTGTTGTCATGGCGTACAGCCATCCGGGCGCGGCTTTCGACGCCGCGACCATCAGCACGTTCGGCGTGGGCGTCAGCGGAATCCCCCCGTTCACCGCGCGCCACGTGGCCCCGAAATCGGCCGTTTTCACGATGCCCAGGGCCATGGAGACCGCGTATGCGGTTCCCGCCGTGAACGGATCCGCAACGATCTGGGTGAACGAGTTGTATTCGAGCCCCGCGTTCCGCGGCTGCCACGTCCGCCCGCCGTCGCCGCTCCAACTCACGCCCCCGCCGCTCGCATTCTGCTCCCGCAGCGCGTTCACCACGGGGAACGTGTTCGACGTCGTCGTGCCGAGCACGACCGCTTCGCCGCTGGCGGTAACGGCCAGCGCTGCAGCCATATCCTCGCCGTTGCCCGCCAGCCACGTGGCGTACGACAGCTCGCCTTCGCCGGTCAGCTTGACCACAAACGCCTTGCCCCTGTACGGCGGCGGCATCTCCGCCTGGAACGCTCCTTCCGTGACGGGCAGGCCCGCGTCCGCCCCCACCATTCCCTGGTAGAAGCCCGCCGCGTACACTCCTCCGTCGCCGCCCAGCGCCAAGGCGGTGGCGTAGGCGCCTGCGCACAGGCAGGCGGCCCACTCCACTCGATCGCCCGCCGGCGCCAGTTTCAGGACGAACGCCGTGCGGTTGCTGCTTTCACAGCCCCGGCCCAGCATCTTCGTGTACGGAAACTCCGGACCGGCGCGCCCCGCCACGTACACCGCGCCTTCGCGGCTCACAGCCATCCCGTAGCCGATGTCCGTGCCCGGCCCGCCGACGATGGTGCTGTAAACCTGCCCCCCACTCCACGGATTGATCTTGGTAATGAAGATGTCTTCGTAGTAGTAGCCGTTCGGGTAGAGCACGGGCTGGTCGATCGGATTCATCACGGGGAAGTCGAGCGCCATCGTGAACCCCGTGACGTAGAGCATCCCCGCCGCATCCGTGCCCACTGCATTCGCCGAATCCACCGCCCTGCCGCCCACGCCGCCGTCCCCGCCGCCCAGATAGCTGCCGTAGGCCAGTTCCGGCCGCACCGTGCGGCGCGGCTTCCAGTCCATGTCCCTTTCCGCCTGGCCCGCCGGCAGCCCGGCCGCGCAAAGAATCATTGCACCCAGCCACCGCGTTCGCATACCAGCCTCCTGACCCGCAGCTTCCAGCCTCCTGCGTCCAAGGACAAGCGACTCTTTCTTCGCCCCGCCGCTCGACAAGCGTTGTATGATCCCTGCAATGCCCCACTCCCCGGTCCTGCCCGGCGAGCGCATCCAGACTTTGGACGCCGTGCGCGGCTTCGCCCTGTTCGTCATCCTCGTCGCCAACTGGCGCGGCTTCGCCTGGCCCGCCGAAGTCTACCCGGCACCCACCGCCGTCCTGCATGCCGCCGCCGACCTGCGCGCGCAGTTCGTGGTCGACCTCCTCTTCGGCAACAAGTTCATCTCCCTGCTGTCGCTCCTTTTCGGCATCGGCTTCGCCATCCAACTCAACCGCTCGTCGGCACGCGGCGCGTCCTTTCCGGCGTTCTTCTCACGGCGCCTCGCCGGCCTCGCTCTCATCGGCTGCATCCACGCCTTCCTCATCTGGTGGGGCGACATCCTGCTGACCTACGCCGTGGCCGGCGCGCTGTTGCTGCTCTACCGCAACTGCGGCCAGCGCGCCCTGCTCGGCTGGGCCGGCGCCCTCGCCCTGCTGCCCTTCTGGCTGAACCTGTGGCTGATCGCCGCCTTCAGGCCATCGGCCGCGGCCTCCGCGCCTCGCACGCCCGTCGCTGAACTCGTCGCCCGCGCCTCGAGTGCCTACGTGCAGGGCTCCTGGACCGGCCGGCTGCGGCAGTCCTTCCACGACTGGAGAGTCAACAACGCCGACGGCTACTTCACCGTGCTGATTGTCCTGGCGTGGTTTCTTGCCGGTGTCTTCCTCTGGCGCTCTGGCTTCCTCCAGCGCCTGCCGGAGCGCGCCGGGCCGCTGAAGCGGATCTGCCTGTCGTGCCTGGTTTCCGGCGTCGCCGGACTGCTGCTGGTGCACTATGTCCGCCAGACGTGGCAGCCGCGCGCCAGGCACTTCCCCGCCCTGCTCCTCGCCGCCGTCTTCGTCCGAGTCGCCGCCACGGCGGCCGTCAGCATCGGCTATGCCGCCGGCATCGCGCTGTTCGCCGGTTCCGGCCGTCTTCCCCGTCTCAATCAGGGTTTGCAGGCCGTCGGCCGCACGGCCCTCTCCAACTACCTGCTGCAAAGCTTGGTGGGCACTTCCATTCACTCCGGCTACGGCTTCGGGCTCTACGCCACGGTCGGCGCGCTGCAGGCCATGGGGCTGAGCCTCGCCGTCTTCTGCCTGCAGATGCCGCTGAGCGCGTGGTACCTTTCCCGCTGGCGCTCCGGCCCCGCCGAGTGGCTGTGGCGCCGCATCACTTACGGGCGGCCGGTTTCAACACCTTCAGCGCCAGCTCTTCCTTGAACTCCGGCGTGTGCAGCACCGCTGTCCCGCCGGCATGCGTCAGCGTGTCTTTCCGGATCGCCGCCCCGCCGGCCGGTTCCACCCACGTCACCTCATACCCGCCCGCCGGCAGCCGCAGCTTCAAATCCGTGGGACCGCTGCCCGTCAGGTAGATGGCGTAGGCCTCCCCCGGCGCACCCAGCGCCTGCGCCACCGCGCCCGGTGCGTGCGCCACCACGGAAGCGTCCGGCTCCATCTTGAGGTACGGCAGGCTTTCCACGAACTCGCGCAGCACCCGCAGTTGCCGCCGCAGCGCCGGACTGCCACCGCCCGGACTCTTCGGCTGCGCGTCGGTTCCGTCTTCCTTCCCCACGCTGAACGAGTAGTCCAGGTGGTTGAACAGCCCGCCGCCGGCCATCAGGAAGCGCCATGCCTGCCGCCGGTACGCCGCGTCTTCCGTTTTCAGGAAGCCTGTCTCGTCATAGCCGACGGGCATGTTCAGCCCGTAGTTCCACTGCGCGGCCTCCGGATAGGCATAGTGAAAGTTCACGCTGTCGGCCCCAGCCAGCATTTCCTTCAACGGCAGCCGGTAATTGCACACATTCCAGGCGATCATGTGCCGCGCCTTCAGGCCCGCTTCTTCTGAGCGGATCCACTCCGCCACCCGCCGCTGCCAGGCCAGCGACGCCCCGTCCGCCACATCCGCCGAGTTCGGCCACCGCCCGGCCGAATACGGATGCAGCGATTCCGCGACGATAGGGCGGTCCGACCAGGGCTCGTTCTGGATCTCGTAGATGACGTTGTCGAACTCCTTCAATTCGCCCACGATCCGGCGCACCAGCCGCTCCTGGTGGGCCAGCACGTTGCCGTTGGCGAGCGTGTGCAGTTGCTTCCAATCGCTCACAGACGTCGAGTTCCGGTTGTTGGCCGGGTTGAACGGGCTCACAGACCACTGCTTGGCCCCGTACGTCGAACAGAACAGCGTCAATTCGACGATCACGCCGCGCCTCCCCGCCTCGGCCACGAAATCGCGCAGCCGCGAGAAATACTCGGGGTTCCATTGCTCCAGGTCCAACTGGCCGTCGCGCATCGCCCACGGCGCGACGTATCGCACCGGCGCCAGCGTGTTCCGCTCGATGCCGAAGTCGCCGGGGACTTCGCGGTAGGCGCCGGAGAAGACGCGAGTGTAGTTCATCCCGTCCCGCTCGAGCGCCTCCAGGTACTTCCGCCAGTCGAAGTCGCCGTTGAGCACCGCTCCGTAGTGCTCGCCCGCGCTCACGATAACCAGCGGCGTGCCGCGAAACAGGAAGTAGTGCGGGTTGGCCGGATGCGGACGCACGGGCTGAGCCCAGACGATCCCGCACAGCGCCAGGCAGGCCGCCCAACGCGTCACGCCCACCACGGCTCGCCCTCCACCAGGTTTTCTTTCAGGTACTCCATGTTCAGGTCGAGCCCCAGCCCCGGACCCTCCGGCACCTTCAGGCGGCTGTTGCGGACCAGGGGCGGGTTCGATACGGCCATCTTCTCCACGTGCCGCGTGGGTCGGCCCAGCGCGCTTTCGCTCCGGTAGAAGTTCTGGATGGCCGCCCCGAAGTGCGCGTTCGCATGGCACAGCACCAGTGAGCCCACGTTGTGCAGCGCCACCGGTGTGCGAGTCAGCGCCGCGTAGTCGGCGATCTTCTTCGTCCCCGTCAGCCCGCCCGCGAACGCCAGGTCCGGATACACGATGTCGGCCACCTGCCGGTCAAGGAACGGCTGGAAGCCGCGCACCATCTCCAGCTTCTCGCCAGTCAGAATCGGGATCCGCGTGGAGCGCTTCAGCGCCGCCCAGCCCTCGTGAAACGTCACGTTCAGCGGGTCTTCGAGGAACAGCGGGTTCATCGGCTCCACCGCCTTGGCCACCGCGATGGCGCTGGGCGTGTCGAACTCGTTGTGGCAGTGCACCGCCACGTCGATCTCGTCGCCCACCGCCTCCCGCGCGTTCGTGTAGGCGCGGTTGACCTTCCGCAGCTCCTCGCTGGTCAGCGTGTTGGCGTAGCGCGCCGGCGGCACGCCCACCACTGCGTCGATGCCGTTCTTGAAGGCGTTGAAGCCTTCCGGCATGGCCTTGATCCGCGCCGCCCACTCGCGGCACGATCCTTTGTCCAGCATGTTCACCCCGATGCCGTGCGAATACATCGGGATCTCCTCGCGAAACGGCCCGCCCATCAGTTCGCACACGCGCCGGTTCAGGATTTTGCCGGCCAGGTCCCACAGCGCCATGTCGATGCCGGAAATGGTGCCGGTGTGCGCCATGTAGGTGTGCATCAGCGACGTCATCTGGTGAAAGTGCACCTCGATGGCCAGCGGGTCCTTGCCCATCAGGTACTGCTGCATGGTGGCGACGCGCGCCCTCGCCATCGGCCCGCTCGCGCCTGCTTCGCCGTAGCCCGCCACCCCGGCGTCGGTCTCGATGCGGATCAGGCAGTTGTTGGCGATGTTCTTGATCGCCATCGCCTTCACGGCGGTGATCTTTACTTTGCCCCGCTCCGGCGCGGCGAAGGCGCGCAGCACGGGGAACAGCGGCGCGGCCGGCAGCGCGGCCAGCGCTTTCAACAGGGTCCGGCGGCTATAGGCGGCAGGGCTCATCGGAGGAACCTCCGGCGCTCAGCCTATCGCACTCCGCCGCCTGGCGCGACGCCCTCCTCCCCCACTATCCGCGCTTCACTCCATTCACTGAACAGTCCTTCCACACCAACCCGTTGACGTGTTCCACAACGTCCTTGTCCTTCATGTTCTCGAAGACACACCGCTCCAGCCGCACGCCTTCGATCGGCGCCTTCTCAAACGCGCGCAGATACAGCGCCCGCCGGCTCTTGCGGCACGTGACGTCCTCCACCACGATGTTGGCGACGCGCGGCAGGAAGTCGCCCTTCTCGCCTTCCTCGTAGTAGAAGTCGGCGTGCACCACCGCGTCGGACACCTGCCCGATAGTCACCTCCCGCATGTACACGTTCTCGATGAACCCACCGCGCACGGCATTCGTCTTCAGGCGCAGCGCGCGGTCCAGGTTCGGGCTGTCCATCCGGCAGTTCTCGGCGAAGACGTTCCGCACCCCGCCCGACACCTCGCTGCCGATGGTCACTCCGCCGTGCCCGTCCTTCATCGCGCAGCCGCGCACGATCACGTTCTCGGTGGGCTTGTTCAGCCGCCGTCCGTCGCGGTTGCGCCCGCTCTTGATCGCGATGCAGTCGTCGCCCGTGTCGAACTCGCAGCCTTCAATCAGCACGTCCACGCACGACTCGGGGTCGCACCCGTCGTTGTTCGGTCCGTGAGACCGCACCTTTACGTTCCGCACCGTCACATTCCGCGCTAGCGCCGGGTGGATCTCCCACATCGGCGAGTTGACGATGGTGACGCCCTCGATCAGCACGTTCTCGCACCTGTACGGCTCGACGAACTGCGGCCGCAAGTACGAGCCCTCCGCCAGCATTCGTTTCTCCACCGGCACGTCCTGCTCGGACATCGCAATCAGCCGGTCCCGCGCCGGCCCCTGGTGCGCCTCGCCGCGCTTCCAGCCGTACTCGGTGCGTCCCTTCCACGGCCACCAGTGCGTGTTGTCCGCCTGCCCGTCCAGCGTGCCTCTGCCCGTCACCGCGATGTTCTTCTGCCCGAAGGCGTAGATCAGCGGCGAGTAGCCCATCAGTTCCATGCCCTCCCAGCGCGTGAACACCGCCGGCAGGTAGGCCTTCGGATCCGCGCTGAACAGCAGCACGCTGCCTTCGGCCAGGTGCAGGTTCACGCCGCTTTTCAGGTGCACGGGCCCGGTCAGGAACCGTCCGGCGGGCACCACCACGCGCCCTCCGCCGGCCGCCGCGCACGCGCCGATCGCCTTCCGCAGTGCCTCGGTGGCGTCCGTCTGCCCGTCCGCCTTTGCGCCGTATTTCGTGATGGGAAAATCGCGCGCCGGGAAGCGCGGCGCCACAATCCGCTTCACGATCTCCTCGGCGTGCTTCCAAGGATCGCCCTGCGCCGGCGCGGCCGCGGCCGCCAGCGAGCACATCAATTCCCGGCGTGTCAGCATCTCGACCCTGGTATATCAGGTTTCCCGGCCCGTTTTCTCGCGCCGCGCCTGCCCGGCCGTTTCTGGCGCAAAATAGGGGATCATGAGAGCGAACTCCGCCGTCCTCCTCCTGGCGCTCCTGCCCGCCGCGCCGGCCCTCTTCGCGCAATCGACCGAGCCGCGCATCAATATGGTTGGGCCATACGGGCCCTGGCTCGCCGACAAGGTTCTGGGCCCGGGTCCGGCACGCCTCTCCTTCCGCACCGGCAAGTGGGCCTCGGTGGACCAGTGGCGCGCCGCCGCCCGCCGGCGCGCCCTCGAATGCATCGCCCCCGTGGACCTCGGCGGCCGCCCGCAGGTCACCGTCACCGCCCGCACCACCTACGACGGCCTCGACATCGAGTTCCTCGCCTGGCAGCTTCCCAACGGCGGCGGGAAAACCGAGGCCGTGCTCCTGAAGCTTGCCGGCGCGCGCGGCCCCCTGCCCGGCATCCTCGCGCTCCACGACCACGGCGGCAACAAGTTCCTCGGCTGGCGCAAGATTACACGCACCGATGGCAAGCCGTGGCCCGTCCAGGCCCGCCACCAGCAGCAATACTACGGCGGCGTCGGCTGGGCCAACGAGATCGCTAGGCGCGGTTACGTCGTTCTCGTGCACGACACCTTCCCCTTCGCCAGCCGCCGTGTTCAGGTAAAGGACGTGCCGCCACAGATCCGCTCCGGCGGCGTCGACCCCGCACCCGAAGACGACGAGGGCATCGACCGGTACAACAAGTTCGCCGGCGCCCACGAGCACATCGTGGAGAAGAGCCTCCTCTCCGCCGGCACCACCTGGCCCGGCGTCTACCTGGTGGAGGACCAGCGCGCCCTCGACGTCCTGGCCGCCCGCCCCGAGGTGGATGCCGGCCGCCTCGGCTGCGCCGGCCTCTCCGGCGGCGGTATGCGCACTGTCTTTCTCGGAGGCCTCGATCCGCGCATCAAGGTGGCCATCGCCGTCGGCTTCATGACCACCTGGCGCGACTTCCTGCTCGACAAGGTCTTCACCCACACCTGGATGACCTACGTCCCGCTACTGCCCAGGGACCTGGATTTCCCCGAGATCCTCGCCCTGCGCACCCCCGCCGCCACCATGGTCCTCAACTGCCGCCAGGATCCGCTCTACACCCTGCCCGAGATGCAGCGCGCCGACGCCATGCTCGCCGACACCTTCCGCCGCGCCAACGCCGCCGCCAACTACCGCGCTAACTACTACGACGGCGGCCACAAGTTCGACCGCGCCATGCAGGCTGACGCCTTCGCCTGGTTCGACCGGTTCCTCAAACCCGCGTCGGCCAAGCCCTAGCCGGCTCTGCTGCTCAACGCTCACTGCCCCGCGCGCCCATCAGCACGCAGGCCACCAGAGACTCCAGCCCGCGCAGCGCAAACTTCCTGCGCGGCGGCGGACTGCTCCCGTCTTTCGGCGTCGTCAGCACCGTGCGGATCAAGGCCTCTTCCTCCTGCTTTTCCAGACCCGCCGGACGCGCTACCTGCGGCGTCCTCCGGCCTTCCCCGCGCTTCACAGCATCACCTCCTCACCCTCGGCGATGGCCTGCACGCGAATCCACATCTCCTTCATCGCGCGGCGCGCGGCGCGCCAGTTCCGATGCAGATCGCCCGCCCCGCGCCCGCAGACGCACTTCCTTCGATGATGCTCTGGCGGCGCGTCCACCCCCAGCAGCAGAACAAAGTCCAGAATCATTGCGGTCCATTGCATCTTGCCCGTCTCCTACGACAACTATGACGATCAGACATGAAGAAAAGTACTTCTTTTGCGGGTACTTACATGCAAGTCACAGGCGTAAGTAACGTTGGAAAACCAATCACTTGGCATACTGTTACAGTCATCACTCCCCGGCCCGCGTCTGTTCCACTACCATGAGGAAAAGGATGCATGCCGCTGGGACCGACGCCTGACGAGATCCGTTCCGCCCTCGCCCGCGTGCTCGAAAGCAGCCGCTTTCGCGAGGCGCCCAGGATCAGCGCGTTCCTGCGCTTCGTGGTCGAGCGCTGGCTGGCCGGCGAACCGGAGCAGATCAAGGAAACGGTCATCGCGCTCGAAGTCTACGGGCGGGGCAGCACCTTCAATCCCCAGAACGATTCCATCGTGCGCGTGGAGGCCGGCCGGCTCCGCTCGAAGCTGCGCGACTATTACCTGACTGAGGGTCAGGACGAACCCCTGCGCATCGATCTCCCCAAGGGCGCTTACGTCCCCGTCTTCCATTCGACGCAGCCGCCGGAACCCGCGGCCGGGGATGCGGCCGAGAAACAGCCACGCAACGGGGTTCCGCGCCGCCGTCAGGTTGTGCGTCTTGCATTGGCGGCGGCGGTGGTGGCCGCGGCCGGCGCCGTGGCGGCCTACTACTGGGGGACCTTCAGGCGGGGCTCCACGCCGCCTCCGTCGCCGGCCCGCCGCGTGGCCGTGCTGCCCTTCACGGACCTCAGCCAGCAACACGGGCTCGCTTACTTCTGCGACGGCCTGGCCGAAGAGATGATCGACGACCTCAGCCGCGTGCCCGGCTTGAGCGTGCTGGCGCGCGGCTCGTCGTTTCAGTTCCGGGGCGCCAATGTGGACGCCCGCGAGGTGGGCCGCCGCCTCCAGGTGGACCGCGTCCTGCTCGGCAGCGTCCGCCAGTCCGGGTCCAAGGTCCGCGTCAGCGCCCAGCTCGTCGATTCCTCCACCGGCCTCACGCTTTGGTCTTCGAGCTACGACCGGGAATCGCGCGACGCCCTCGCCGTGCAGGACGACATCGCCCGCGAAGTGGCCCGCTCGCTGGAGGTCCAGATGTCGGCCCGGGCAGCCGCCTCCCGCCCGTCCGACCCCGCCGCCTACGAACTCTACTTGAAGGGCCGTTATTACTACTGGAAGAGCAACGCCGAAGACGAGGCCCGCGCCCTCAACCACTTCGAAGAGGCCGTCCAGAGAGACGCTGCCTTCGCTCCCGCCTGGGCCGGCATCGCCGACGTTCTGGCCAGCACGCCGCTGCGCGGCGTCCAGGTGGACCAGGCACTGGTCGATCGCGCCCGCGCCGCCGCCCGCAGAGCCCTCGAGCTGAATCCCCAGCTCGTGGACGGCCTGCTGGCGCAGGCCCACCTCGCCCGCACGCTCGACTACGACTGGCGCGAGTCCGAGCGGCTCTATAAGCAGGCGCTGGCCCTCCAACCCGGCGCCGCCCGGCCCCACAATTCCTACGCCGTGCTGCTCTCCCTCAGCGGTCGCTTCGGGGAAGCGGACAACGAACTGCGCGAGGCCATGCGGCTCGACCCGCTCTCCATGCAGGTCCACTCCAACCTGGTCCTCAACCTCTACCGCCAGCGGCGCTATGCGGAGGCTGTCCAGGCGGCGCGCAAAGCCGCCGCCATCGCGCCGTCCTACCGCAACATCTACTCCCCTATGGCCGCCGCCCTGGCCGAGATGGGCCAGTTCCGCGCAGCCTTCGACGCCCTCGATTCGCTCACCCGCAATTCCGCCGGCCAGTTGCTCGATCACCACCTCGCGCTACGCGGCTACATTCTGGCCCGCTCCGGCGACGCCACCGCCGCCCGCGCCGTCCTGCGCGAACTCGAACGCCGCGCCGCCTCCCGCTATGTGCCGAAGTCGGCCGTCGCCGACGTGCTCCTCGCCCTCGGCGAACGGAACCGCGCGCTCGACCTCATGGAGTCCGCCGTTGGCACCCGCGAAGTCCTGCTGGCCGGACTGCTCGTCAGCCCGCACGCCGATCCGCTCCGCTCCGACCCCCGCTTCGTCCGCCTCACCCAGGCGATTGCCCGGCGCTGACTGCCGGAATGGCACGTCGCCGGGCAGGACGCCCGCGCCTCGCGTGCGGAAGCCCCCGGTTTCCGGAGCCCATGAATCAGAAGCGGCTCGCGCAGGCTTCCGGCCGCGCTCACAGCCGCGCGCTTTCGGTGCGAATGTCGGCCTGCGACCAGGCTTTCCGGAATCGCTCTTCCGCCGCCATCGCTTCCGAGTGCCGGCCCTGCGCCCGCAGGCTCGCCGTCAGCCCGCGCAGCGACCAGCCGTTATCGCGGTGCCGCGCCAGATCGGCGCGGAACACCCGCTCCGCTTCGCGCGCCCGTCCCGCTTGCAGCAGGATGGCGCCCAGCGTCTGCCGCGGCGGCAGCGGCCAGTCCGGCGGCTCGGAGTACTTCAGCCCGTCGTCCGTCTCCACCGCCTTCTGCGCGAGGCGTAGCGCCGACGGCAGGTCCTGGCGCGCCGCCGCGATCTCGGCCGCCAGCAGGTTCTCGGGAATCCGCGCCACCGTGGCCAGGTCGTTCATCTCGAGAATCTTCAGCCCGGCCAGCGCGGGGCCCGCCGCCGCCGCCCTCAGCCCGGCCAGTTCCTTCTCAGCCGCCGCCGGGTCTCCCTTGCGCAGGTATGCCAGCCCTCGCGCGTAGTGCCGCACCGCCTGCACGAATCTCATCGATTCGCCCGGGTCCGGCTCGGCCAACGCCTCGTCCCACTTGCCGAACCGCACCATCGCCAGCAGCGGCGTTGCCTTCAGCAGGTGCGCGAAGCCGAAGCCCGGCTGCTGCATGTCTGCGTGCGAGTGTTTTGACGCCACCTTGCGCGCCGCGTCCATCGTTTCCCTGCTCCGGCCCGACATCGAAAGCGCCGCGAACAGGAAGTGGATGTTGTGCGGATAGTACGCCGCCGGATAGATGCCCTGCGCCCGGCACTGCGTGATGTAATCCTCGTCGGCGGCGATGGCCCGGACGTTCGCGTCCACCGCGTCGCCGTAGCGCCCCACGCGGATGTAGATGTGCGCCGGCATATGCACCAGGTGGCCCGCTCCGGGCACCAGCCCGCCCAACCGGTCCGCGCTCGCCACCGCCCGGTCCGGGTCCGGCGACGCCTCCACCGCGTGAATGAAAATGTGATTCGCGCCCGGGTGGTCCGGCGTGCGGGCGATCACCGCCTGCAACGCCTCGACGATCTCCGGGATGCCTGTCCGCGGCTTGCCGTCCCGGCTCCAGTAGTCCCACGGCATCGTGTTCATCACCGCGTCGGCGTACAGCACCGCCACGTCCGGGTCCGCGGGGTGGGCCGCATAGGCGGCCTTCATCGCCTCGGCGTAGGTCCGGTTCAGCCGCTCGCGGTCCGGCTTCTCCGCTCCGTCGTAGCGCCGCGCCATGGCATCGATCAGCGCCGCCTCCACGGGTAGCGCGCCGCTTTTCCGTTCCAGCGCCTTTTTGATGGCCTGGTAGCCCTGTTGCTCGCGGTCCGGCCCAATCGCCGGATCGTTGATGTTCGGCGCCAGCGCCAGCGCCTCGCCCCAGTACGCCATCCCGCACTCCGGGTCCAGCCGCTGCGCCTCGCGGAAGCTGCGCACGGCTTCGGCGTGGTTGAAGCCGTAGGTCAGAATCAGCCCCTGGTCGAAGAACTTCTGCGCCTCGGCCGATGCCGTCGTCACGGCGCGGTGGTACCGCCCCAGGTTCTTCAGCTCGGGCGACAGCCGTCCGTCCTTCGTCCGGCTCGAAAGGCCCTGCTCCGCAGCATGCCCTTCGTGATGCTCTTGGCACCCCGTGAATCCCGCCGCGCCCAGCAGCGCGGCCGACAGCAACACTCGTCGTATCATCCCCAACCTCCTCTGCCGGTCCTGGATCCCAGGTTTTTCCAGTCTAAGCCGCGTCTGGACGAAGAACCGTAGAAGACTTCGTAACAATCGGCCCGCCTGCGCCTCCCTTGTCTCACCCGAGCGCATGCCCGCTGCCTCGCCGATAATGGAGACTGGAAGTTTATGCCATTCGCCAATATTCCGGAGGCCCTCGAAGCCTTCCGCCGCGGAGAGATGCTCGTCGTCGTCGATGACGAGGACCGCGAAAACGAAGGCGACCTCACCCTCGCCGCCGAACACACCACTCCCGAGGCCATCAACTTCATGGCCGTCTACGGCCGCGGCCTCGTCTGCCTCGCCCTCGCCCCCGAAATCTGCGACCGCCTCAACCTGCCCCTCATGTCGCAGCGCAACACCTCGCAGTTCGGCACCGCCTTCTGCGAAGCCATCGACGCCACCGAGGGCGTCTCCACCGGCATCAGCGCCTCCGACCGCGCCCGCACTATCCAGGTCGCCATCGCTCCCGAGTCCCAGCCGGCCGACCTCGCGCGCCCCGGCCACGTCTTCCCCCTGCGCGCCCGGGAAGGCGGCGTCCTCGTCCGCTCCGGCCAGACCGAAGCCGCCGTCGACCTCGCCCGCATGGCCGGCCTCCGACCCGGCGGCGTCATCTGCGAAATCATGAACGACGACGGCTCCATGGCCCGCGTCCCGCAGCTTATCGAGTTCTGCCGCCGCCACGGCCTCAAACTCATCTCCGTCGCCGGCCTCATCCGCTACCGCCTCGAGCACGAGCGCATCATCCGCCGCGCCGCCGAAGGCTCCATCACCATGGACCTCGGCGCCTTCCATACCATCTCCTACGCCTCTTCCATCGATCCCGAAACCCACCTCGCCCTCGTCTACGGCGAGCCCGGCAAGGACGCGTCCGCCCTCGTCCGCATGCACTCCCGCTGCACCTACGGCGACGTCTTCCACTCCAGCGAGTGCGACTGCCACCGCATCCTCCGGTCCGCGCTCGAGAAAATCGTCGAGGCCGGCGCCGGCGTCCTCGTCTACCTCCATCAGACCGGGCCCGGCATCCGCCAGATCGATCCCGCCCCCTCCGGCGGCCTGCCCCGCCTCATCTCGCACACCCGCGCCTACACGCACTACTCCTCGCCCGCCGGCCAGCGCCTGCTGCAGCACGAAACCGGCCTCGGCGCCCAGATTCTGGCCGACCTCGGCCTGCGCCGCATCCGCCTGCTCACCAACCATCCCCGCAAGGTGGTTGGCCTCGAAGGCTTCAACATCGAGATCATCGATCAAATTCCTCTCTGAGCTTTGAAACAATAGGCCCGGTTCCACCGTATAGCCAGCAGGAGAATATGTAAGCCATGCTGCTCCGGCCCGCTTTTCTCGCCCTGGCTTGCGCCGCCGGCCTCACCGCCGCTGACCCGGCCCTGCTCAGCCTTATTCCCAAGGATCCGCTCATGATCGCCGGCGTCGACGTCACCCGCGCCAAGGCGTCCCCCTTCGGCCAGCGCATCCTCGCCGAGATGAAGGACGAAGACAAGAATTTCCGCGAGCTCGTCGAATCCACCGGCTTCGATCCCCGCCGCGACCTCCGCGAGGCCATCCTCGCCACCGACGGCAAGACCGGTGAGAACACCGTCATCCTCGCCCGCGGCTCCTTCGACCCCTCCAAAATCTCCGCCTTCCTGCGCGCCAAGGGCGCCGTGCCTTCCGTCTACAATGGCGTCGAACTCTGGGCCGACGGCAAGAAAGCCAACCCCGACGGCTCCATCGCCATCGTCGATTCTTCGCTCGCCATTTTCGGCAAGGACGCCGCCGTGCGCGCCGCCGTCGACCGCCGCTCGGCCTCCGGCTCCGCCCTCAGCGCCGATCTCCAGAAGCGCATCGCCGAGTGGTCCGTCAACGACGCGTGGATCATCACCACCGCCCCCTTCGGCGAACTCGGCGTCAACAAGGATGGCCAGAACCGCGTCATGCCCGCCGGTATCGCCCCCAACGCCATCCGCTCCGCCGGCGCCGGCGTCCGCTTCGGCCAGGACATCCTCGTCTCCGGCGAGGCCCTCACCCGCTCCGAACAGGACGCCCAGGCCCTGGCCGACGTTTTCCGCTTCGTCGTTTCCATGATCCGTCTCAACGCCGACAAGCCTCAGGCCAGCGAGGCCCTCAAGGTCGCCGATTCGCTCCAACTTGCCCTTAACGGCGCCTCCCTCCGCTTCTCGCTCACGGTGCCCGAAGAGACCCTCGACAAGATGATGCAGCGCAAAGGCCCTGCTGCCCGCCGCGCCCGCCGCGTGGCTCCGGCCGCGCAGTGATCTCCGCCGTATCTCCTGTTGGAAACGCCGCTCCTCCAGAAGCGGCACTGGCATTTGTGCGTTGCCTGCGATCACGACGTGTTCCATCGGGCCTCCGCCGGGGGAGCGCGACATAGAAGTGAAGATCAAGCTGCACGGCGTGCCTCGCAGTCCTCCGCAAACCGGCCGTTCAGGTGACAACATCGCAAAGTGATGATTGAGTTGGTCCCAGCAGTTTCGGAATCCTCGAGAGGCCAACCCCGCTGATCCGCTGAGTCGTTGGGCCAGTTGCTGGGCGCCGCCGGCTGGTGCCCAGGTGGTCTATTCTCGATTTCGCGCGCGGGGCTTGCTTTGTGGCTGTTCTGCATGTTTAGTTGCTTGCAGATGAGGGTCGATCCCAAAGGTCCCGAGGCTTCCCTCCTCGGCCAACGCAGGCATCGCGTCGCGCGCCAGTTTCAATTGCCCGACGACCTGCTCCCCGGCTGCCTCACCCAAACCCACCGGCGCTGCGGCCGCCCCAATTGCCATTGCGCCTCCGCCGAGGATCCGGGCCACCCGATCTGGTTTCTCACCGTCATGTCCGGCGGCAAACGCTGCGTCGAGCGCATCCCCCCAGAGTGGGTCGAAGAGGTTCGCAGCCAGGTGGACGCTGGCCGCGCCTTGCAGGACGCCACCAAAGACATGCTCACCGCCAACGCCGAGTTGCTGGTGCTTTGGCGCGAGCAGCAGGGCCTGTGAAAGGTCCCACCGTCCAGTCGGTCTTCCATTACGCCTGCTTTACTCTGGCCTTGAAATCTTTCCTGCAGCGGCCGGGCGACGGCCGGATGCAACCAGAGATCCCCGCCGCCAGCCTGGCCTGGGGACTGGGGTGCTGAGCACTCTGCGCACTCCAGGGGCGGATTCCGTATTCTCAATATCCAGTTCGACATCGGCGGGAAACTGGCCGCAATGACAGTGGGAGCACAGATCGTAGGGGCGCTATACGTTCACCGAGCCCACTGCGGTGAGAACCGGCTTGGTGCGCAACTCCCGGTAGCTCGCTTGATGGCCACAATCACAGGAAATGATCCGCTGTTCGGCGACTGGCGCCGGGAATTCCTGCAGTTCGCTCAGAGCGGTGGCTCCTGCCCGATGCATGGCCGGCCGCACCGGCGTTTCGAGGGCTTCTAGATCCACCCGTCCCGTCTTGCGGCGGCTCTGGAAAACCACACGAAGAGTTGTTCTACTTCGCGCGTGATTTCTTGCCGGATCGCTTCGGCCGCTTTTCACCCTCCGTCGATACCGTGTCCTCGACTGGGCGTGCCCGGCAGATCCTTTCGTTCACTTCCAGCAAATCCCGGCTGAGTTGCCGAAAGCGATGAAATGCTTCTACCTCACGCTGAGCCTTGCGCACGTCCGCCGCAGAGGAGAAACTCTCGCTGACGGTCCTTCCATCCCCCTTGCGGGTCAAACGGAAGTTCGGGCCGTGTCCCGCTTGGCCGGGCCGATGGCAATGGCAGCCGGGCTTTCCGCAACGGCCGTGGATGGCTGTGATCGAGCCGCTACG
>DAHVTI010000467.1 GCA_027324255.1 Bryobacterales bacterium
GCTGCGCGGGTGAACCCATCGTCGAGCGGCGGATCCGCCAAGGGCACGATGCGGTTCAAGCGGCCCATCGATCCCAGTATATGCGATCTTTCGAATTTTCGCAGGAACTGGCCTGAAATGGGTGCGCGACATAGGAATGGACGTTTCGTGATGCGGCAACTGGATCGATCGCTGGCCCGCTGGGCCGAGCGGCAATACAGGAAGTTGAGCAAGCATTTGCGCAGGGCGACGCACCGAGTCGCGCGTCTCTCGACACGCGACCCGAAGTTGTGAGCGCGCTGGCAAATCGGTGTGCGGCGTGGCTCCATGATGGGAGCCGTGTGAGCGGAGACGTTCAAGCACGGTTCCGCGGGAGCCTCGGGGTGAAATTCCCCGGGGCTACTCACCGCGATGGGTACGTCCGCAGCCGCCGGGCCGGAGAACGGGTGATGGAGAGCGTGAAGCGATTCATCACGACGCGGCTGAAGCTGAAGGTGAACGAACAGAAGAGCGCGGCCCTGGGCGGAAGTTTCCGGGTTTCAGTTTCACGGCGAACCGGGAACCAAAACGGCGATTTGCGACGAAAGCAGTGATCCGGTTCAAAGGGGAGGTCCGGGAACTGACGCGACGGAGGCGAGGCGTGGAAGTGGAGAAGATGGCCGAGGAATTGGGCCGTTATCTTCGCGGCTGGATTGGTTATTTCGGCCAATGTCAGACACCTTCGGTGCTGCAAGGTCTTGAGCAGTGGACCAGGCGCAGGCCGCGGTCTGTGATCTGGAAGCAGTGAAAGCGGGGACCGGTGCGATTCGCTGAATTGCGGACCCGGGAAGCGGGCAAAGATCTCGCTGCACAAACAGCGGGCAGCGCTCACGGACCGTGGCGGCTGGCGAATAGCCCGGCACTTCAGTTTGCGCTGCCCAATGCTTACTTCGACTCGCTCGGGATTCCGCGATTGACTGGCGGCCGATAGCGCAACCCGCCGAACCGCCCGGTACGGTCCCGTACGCAGGTTGGTGTGACAGGGAAAGCGGGCGACCGCCTACCTATGTTCATTGGGGGCTCAGCCGAGGGGGATGCTGGCGGCGTTGAGCGCGAGCCACGTGTCAAAGCTCTGGAGTTCGGGGTTGAGGGAACGGGAGAACTCGACGCTGCGGGCGGAGCGAAAGGCGTCGTTGAAATCGCGCTTGAACTGGAACATGTTGCCGAGGTCGTCGGCGCCGGGGAAGCCGAAGGCGCGAAAGACGTCGGGAGGAACATCGTTGTAACGGACTTCGCGGCCGAGGGCGCGGGTGAGGGCGGCGGCCATTTCGGCGCCGGTGAGGTGTTGGCCGGCGATGCCGACGGTTTTGCCGGCGTAGGTGGACCCGGCCTGGAAGATGCCATAGGCGCAACGGCCGATGTCTTCGGCGGCGATGCCGGGCAGCTTCTTGTCGCCCATAGGCAAGGTGATGCCCAGAACTCCGTCCGGACCTTTGGCGGGGGCCATGCCGAAGTGGATGAAGTTATCCCAGTAAAACGATGTGAGAAGAAGGGTTACTGGGACGCCGGTGTTCGCGAAGAGAGCGTTGGCCTCGCCCTTAGCGTCGAAGTGAGGCACCTTGTACTTGCCCTGGAGGGTGGGCATGCGCGGGTCGTCGAGCGACATGAACCTGCGGGTGTCCTCGAGGGTGGACCAGACGACGTGCTGCACGCCGGCTGCCTGGGCGGCCGAGGCCATGGCGGCGGCTTGGGCGAGTTCCTTTTCCGGGGAGAAGTGGTCCCAGAAGAACGTGACGCAATAGGCGCCGTGGGCGCCGGCGAAGGCGCGGGCGAGGCTGTCGGCGTCATCCACATCGGCCTCGATGACCTCGGCGCCCAGGGCGGCCAGGGCGGCGGACTTGTCCGACTTCGCGTTGCGGGTGAGGGCGCGGGCGCGGAACCGGCCGGTGGGGTCGGCTTGAATGGCGCGCACGAGGCCACCGCCCTGGGCCCCCGTTGCGCCCAGGACGGCAATGATTTTCTGATCCATGAAATCTCCCAGAGTTGCTTCAGGGGGAGAATCGCGGGAAGGCTGAGGCCGCGCGCTCCCCCCCCGACGGTGGGATGCGGAGGCGGCGCGGTGAGGTTCGTAAACTTGTGGAAGAAGTCCAGGGAAGTGCATTGTTTGGCGGATGATCAGAATTGGCAAATGGGGTGCCGAGGAATATTTAACAAAGGTCAACCTTGGCTGGAGGCGTGGATGATCCTATGTTGAGAGGAGACGCAGCAGGAAGTGGGGAAGGGTGCCGATGATCACGAGTTCTGTACTCGGCGATTGGGAAGCGTTGGATTCCCGGTCGTTGGAAGGGGAATGGAACGGGCTGGTGGAGCGGTCGGCGGCGAACGAGATCTTCTCGCGGGCGGAGTGGCTGCGAGCGTGGGGAAAGAGCCGGACCAGGGAGTCGTGCCCGCACATGGTGCTGCTTCGCGACAGCGGGCGGCTGGTGGCGATCGCGCCGTTGATGCGGGCGCGAAGGAGATTTCTCGGGGTGGGGGTGGAGACGGTGGAGTTTGCGGGAGCGCCGAACAGCGACTATTCCGATTTCATCTTTGAAGATCCGCGCTACCTGGAGCCGTTGTGGAAGATTGTGGGCAGACAGGCGCGAGAGGTGGACGTGCTGCGGCTGCAGCAGGTGCGGATGGAGTCTCCGACATGCCGTTTTCTGGTTGGCCGGGGGGGAGTGATTGCCAGGCCCTGCGCCATGGGGTTATTCGTCCGGCTGCCGGAGTGTCCACAGGCGCCGGTGGAAGCGTACCTGAAGGGGCGGGGGCTGCGGAAGCGCACGGTGCTGAGAATCGAGCGAGAGGGGCCGGTGGAGTTGATTGCGCACGAAGGGCCGGAGGAGATACTGGCGCATCTGCCGGTGCTGTTCGACCAGCACATCCGGCGGTGGGCCGGCACGCGAACGCAGAGCTTTTTCCGGCATGAGTCGATTCGGGAGCTGTACCGGAACTGGGCGAGCGAACTGGGAGAGCGGGCGGCGTTCTGGGAGCTGCGGTTGAGGGGGCAGCCCGTGGCCACGCTATTCGGGTTCGTCTACGACCGCAAGCTGGTGGTGCACACGATCAGCTTCGACGTGGACTACTACAAGTTTCACTGCGGGTTGTATTGCATTCTGACCGTAATGCGGACGCTGCGGGAGAGAGGGATCGAATGGGTGGATTTCTCGAGAGGATCGGAGGCGTTCAAGTTTCACTTCGCGGACCAGAAGGCGGTGAACTACGAGTTCCACGGGCTGCAGACGTGGAAGGCGCGGTGCGCGGCGGGTGGGGTGCTGGCCGCGAAGGACCTGGTGCGGCGCTGGCCGCCGGCGGGGCGGATGGCGCGGGCGTTGGGCTACGGCGTGGAGAGAGTGGAGACGGCGAGCGCCTGAGGCGGGTTCCCGTCGGCGGTCCGATCAGCCGCCGGAGCGGAGGGCGAGCATGGGGTCGATGCGGGAGGCCCGGCGGGCGGGGAGGAAGCCGGCGAGGAGGGCTACGGAGGCGAGGAGCACGGCGATGCCGGCGAAGGTGGTGGGGTCAGCGGGGCGGGTGCCGAAGAGGAGCGATTCGATCCAGCGCGAGAGGGCCAAAGCGGCGAGCCCTCCGGCGAGGATGCCGGCGAGGACGAGGCGCATGGCTCTAGCCATGACAGCCCACTGCACGCGGGCGGAGGTGGCGCCGAGGGCCATGCGGATACCGATCTCCTGGGTCTGGCGGGCGACGGAGTAGGAGATGACGCCGTAGACGCCGAGCGAGGCGAGGAGGAGGCCGAGGGCGGAGAAGGTGCCGACGAGCCAGACGAAGAAGCGGCGGGGCGAGACGGAGCGGTCGACGATCTGCTGGAGGGGGCGGAATTCAGCGGCGGGCTGGGCGGGGTTGATGGCGCGGAGAGAGCGCATGACGGAGGCGGAGAGGGAGGCGAGGGGGAGCCTGGAGCGCACGACGAGTTCGGCGCCGCTGGGATAGGATTGCGAGGCGGGGAGGTACATTTCGGGGCCCGGGGTGGCTTCGAGGCTGTGGGTGCGGACGTCGGCGAGGATGCCGACGACGGTGGCCTCGCGGCCGGAGACGAGCGCGAGGCGGCCGAGCGGGTCCTCGTCACCCCAGAAGCGGCGGGCGGCGGCCTGGTTGATGACGACGACGCGCTGGTTTTGAGGCGTATCGTTCCAGGTGAAGTCGCGGCCGGCGATGAGGCGCATGCCCATGACGGCGAGATAACCGGGCGTCGCGATGCGGACAAGGGCGCTGCGCTGGACCTCCCTGGGATACGTTTTGCCCTTGGCGGCGAGGCCCCAACTGCGGTTGCGGCCGAGGGGGAGCATATCTGTGATGCCGGCGGCCTCGATGCCGGGCAGGGCCTGGACCTGGCGGAGAAGATCCTGGAGGACGGGGCCGCGGCGGTCCATTTTGCCGCCGTCGTCGTAGACGACCGAAATGGCGGCGGCGCGGCTGGGCTGGAAGCCGAGATCGACGCTGAGGACGTTGAGGAAGCTGCGCAGCAGGAGGCCGGCGCCGATGAGGAGCACGCAGGCCAGGGCGACCTCGGAGACCACCAGGGCGGAGCGCAGTCGCTCGTGCTTTCTGCCGGCGGTAGTGCCGGGGCCGCTGTCCTTGAGAGAACTCTGGAGGTCGGCGGCGGGCGCGCTGAAGCCGGGGACGACGCCGAACAGCACGGCCACGGAAGCAGAGATGGCCATAGTCCAGAGCAGGGCGGCGGAGTCCACGCGGACGCTGGTGAGCAAGGGGAGGGCGATGGAGCCCTGATGCGCGAGGTAACTGGTGGCGGCAAAGGCGAGTGCGAGGCCGAGAGCCGCGCCGGCAGCGGAGAGTATCGCGCCTTCGGTGAGCAATTGTTGCACGAGCCGGCCACGTCCCGCTCCGAGCGCGCTGCGGAGGGCGAACTCCCTGGCTCGCGCCGCGCTGCGCGCCAGCATGAGATTGGACAGGTTGACGCAGACGATGAGCAGCATCAGGCCCACGGCGCACCAGAGCAGGATGAGCGAACGGCGGAGCTTGCCGCTGACGAACTCCTTGAGGCCGGTGAGAGTGGAGGAATAGTCGCCCCACCAGTCGCGGTGGGCGGCACGGATCTGATCGAAGACGAGGTCCGCTTCAGCCTGGGCCTGCGAGACGGTGAGATGGGGCTTGAGGCGGCCCACGAGGGCGAGGGTGTTTCCGCGGCTGCGGAGATCGTCCATGACGGCGGGCACGAAGATGTCGAGCCGCACGCCGGGGGCAAAGACGGCGCCGAAATCGAAGCCTTCGGGAAGGATGCCGACGACGGTGGCGGCGGCCTCGTCGGACTGCTGGCGGAGGACGAGGGACTGGCCGAGGATGGCGGGGTCGCCGTGGAAGCGGCTCTGCCAGTAGGCATGGCTCAACAGGACGGCGGGGCGGCCGCCGCGGCGGCATTCGTCCGGCGCGAAGAGGCGGCCGAGCAGGGGGCGGACGCCGAGGGTGGAGAAGAAGTTGTGGGAGACGAGGACGCCGGAGACGGGTTCGGGCTCGCCGCGGCCCATGAGGGTGTAGTCGCTGTCGTAGAGGAATGGGTCGTAGCTGGCCACCTGCTGAAAGGCGTGGTTGTTGCGCTGATACTCCTCATAGGCGTCGACGGTGTAAGTGACGGAACTCAAGCCGGTGGGAGCGCGGCCGGCGGCGATGGCTTTGCGCCCGGAGGAGAGCCAGACGAGCTGCTGGGCATCGGGGAAGGGCAGCGGGCGCAGCAGGACGGTGTTGACGACGCTGAAGACGGCGGTGTTGGCGGCGATGCCGAGAGCGAGGATCAGGACGGTGACGAGGGAGAAGGCGCGCTCCTTGCGGAGCGTGCGCCAGGCGTAGCGGAGGTCCTGGGCGAGGGCGCCCCAGCGGTCCTTTCGCTGGCGGGCGCGAACGCGCTGGCGGCCGAGGCGCGCGCCGAGCTGCTGAATGAAGGCGGGATCGCCGAAGCGGCGTTCGGCCTCGCGGGCGGCGGCTTCGCGGCTCCAGCCCTGGGCGACGAGGTCGTCGGCGAGGGCGGCGATGTGGAAGCGGATTTCGTCGCGGGCGTCGGCGGCGGGATCGGGGCCGAGCAGGCGCAGATAGCGGCGCCACATGGGTACCTGTTCCATCAGTTTTCCTCCGGCAGAGGAGCGTGGGTGGCGGCGAGCATTTTACCGACGGCGGCGGCATAAGCGGCCCAGGTCTTCGAATCCTGGCGCAGGCGGCGGCGGCCTTCGGGCGTGAGGCGGTAGAACTTGGCCCTGCGGTTGTTCGCCGACAGGCCCCATTCGGACTCGAGCAGGCCGCGGTTCTCCAGGCGCCAGAGGGCGGGATAGAGGGTGCCCTCCTCGACGAGGAACGCCTGGCCGGTCTGGCGGTGGATGAGACGCGTGATGGCGTAGCCGTGGAGCGCGCCCCAGACGAGGGACTTGAGGATGAGAAGGTCGAGTGTGCCGCGGATGAGTTCGAGCTGGGCCTTGTCCATGCTGCTCCCCTAGAGAGGCTAGGGAAAGTATGGCATGGCTCCCCTGGGCTGGCAAGGGGAGAGGGGGGGAGTTTACGGATGTGACGCGAGGCGGATGGCGACGGGGCGGATTCTGTCGCAGCGGATGAGGCCGTCGTGCTCTTCGAGTTCTGCGACCTGGATGACGGTGCGGCGCTCCCACACGCGAGGATGGCCTTCGGCGTCGGGGCCGCGCTGGTGGGTGAAGTAAAAGATGTAGGCGCGGCCGGCGTTGACGAGGACGTCGGCGTGGTTGCCGATGGTGCGGTCAGTGGGGAGAGTGCCGGGCTGGCTGAGGAGGTCTTCGGGCTGGCGCTGCCAGGTGAGGCAGTCGTCGGAACGGAAGACAGCGAGGCCTTTCCAGGCGTCGGCGATCAGCCAATAGCGGCCGCGCCAGCGGAAGACCTTGGGGCCTTCGCCGCGCAGGCCGGCAATGGCGGCGCCGCGCGGAGTCCAGTGGAAGAGGTCGGGGCTGTCGGCGTAGTGGAGAGAGCCGTCCTTGGCGCGCTCGTCCTTGTACCACATGCGGAACTTGCCATCGGGCAATTGGATGACGCAGGCGTCGATGACGCGGTCCGAGCCGAGGTCGAGGGTGGATTCATACTTCCAGCGATGGAGGTCGCGGCTGGTGAGGTGGATGATTTCACGGGGGGCGTTCCAGTCGGGGAAGGTGCCGGGGACGATGGAGAGGAACATGTGGAAGACGCCGCGGTGGGGGAAGATTTCGGGCGCCCAATGGGTGTAGCCGGGCTTGCCGTAAGGGATTTCGGCGGTGCCCTGATAGGACCAGGAGAGGCCGCCGTCCTGGCTGTCGGCGATGCCGATGCGGGTGCCGTGGACCCAGGCGACGCCGGGCTCGCCGGGCACGTCGGCTCGGCGGTTGGTGTAGAACATGAGCCACTTTTTGCCGGCGGGGCTGTAGATGAGGGAAGGATCGGCGGCGCCGTCGTGGATGGGGTCGCGGAAGAGGGGCTTGGGGGCGGTACTCGGGAGAGGCTGAAAGAGGAGAGCGGCGGTGAGGAGGAGGAGGGAGGAGGACGCGGCGGGGGGCATGGTGTGCTTCCCACGATACATGAGGGGATCGGTTACGGCCAGAGGTGGCGGTTCGTGAAGGCGCGGCCGGAACCGGATTTAAGATACCTTTCGAAACGGCCGGCTTGGCGGGGGTCTTGAAAGGCGACGTAGGTTTGGAGGGACCAGGGTTTGTGTTGTGCCGTGCTTGGGACACTTCCTTCGTTGTGTTTGGCGAGGCGGGCTTTGAGGTCGGTGGTGAGGCCTACGTAGCGCTCATGGGGGTGCTTTTCGCCGCGGAGGAGGCAGACGGGGTGCACGAGGGCTCCGCTGAGTTAGTTTATTCAATGGGGGAAGGTTCTCCCTCATTGGGGAGGATGTGTGAAAGTTAGCCTGTCCGCCTTCGCCCTTTGGGCTATGGCGGACAACCTTCGCCTTCGGCGAAGGTTGGTGGAGGCGGCGGGAGTTGAACCCGCGTCCGAAATGGCCCGCCGTGACAAGCCTACGTGCGTGTCCGGTTCATTATCTCGATCGCGCGCTGGAGAACCGGCGAAGACGCGTCGCGATCCAGCCTGATTGATCTCGGGCCTCGGCCTCAGGCGGTGGCCTACGCCCTATCCTGCAAAATGACGCTGGATCGATCACGCGCAGGCTCGTGACCGGCAGCGGCTACCTAATAATTAGGCAGCGTATGCAAACTGCTGATTGGCAGTTGTGTTTTTCCGATCGTTTTACGGGAGCTCGGAACCCGGCACGCCTCATCACTTCGATTCCATCCCGTCGAAGCCGTTTCGCCCCCTCCTTTCTACACCTCCAGGATAGCACTCG